>CANQMZ010000039.1 GCA_947625105.1 uncultured Parasutterella sp. | reverse complement strand
ATTAGTATTGTGGTTAACGTGGGCATTGTATCATAAAAAAGGATTAAAATAAAGATAATTGTTTAACAGTTCCTTAGAAACCTGATTGACCATGGGAACCCCTACGTAAAAAATCGGAAACGTGATTTTAAGTTGATTAAATCATTGTACGAATGAAATTGCTCTAAAGATTAAGGAAGCGTTTAACTCAGCCTTTATACTACCCGAGGTAAGTTTGGAGTGGGATGATTCAATATGGCAATGATTGACATAGAACACGTCAGTAAATGGTACGGAGATTTTCAGGTCCTCACTGACTGTACCGTTTCGGTGGAAACGGGAGAAGTCGTTGTCGTCTGCGGACCATCAGGCTCGGGAAAATCGACCTTAATCAAGACGGTCAATGGGTTAGAACCATTTCAAGAGGGCAGGATTTTAGTCAATAACATTGATATTGGTGATCCAAAGACCAATTTACCCAAACTTAGAAGCCACGTTGGCATGGTTTTTCAGCACTTTGAACTCTTCCCTCACCTGACCATCACGGATAATCTCGTGCTCGCTCAGATGAAGGTACTTAAACGAACTCGGGACCAGGCAATTGCAAGGGGCTTGGAACTTTTAGACCGAGTGGGGTTAAAAAGTCAGGCAGCCAAATATCCGAATCAACTTTCAGGGGGACAACAGCAAAGAGTAGCCATCGCCAGGGCGTTAGCCATGGATCCGGTCTGTATGCTTTTTGATGAGCCTACTTCCGCGCTAGACCCTGAAATGATTAACGAAGTCCTCGATGTGATGATCGAACTGGCTCAGGAAGGAATGACCATGATGGTTGTTACCCACGAGATGGGTTTTGCTAGAAAGGTCGCCAACAAGGTGGTATTTATGGACGGAGGAGAAGTTGTGGAAACAGCTCCTACAGAAGAATTTTTCTCCACTCCGAGAAGCCAACGGGCTCAAAAATTCCTGGCGAAGATTTTGAAGCACTGATGACTCTCATCAATTAGCGCGGTATTCGGATTTATCCCGCCACAAATTGAACATCTATCGGAATTTCGGTGGGTCTTGAGCCTTTTAAGGCTATAAACAATCTTGATTGAAGCTGCTTTGAATGTCAAAATAATCCTTTGTGTTTCTTGAACAGTAGTAACAAATGAAGATCAACTTTTCCAAAGAAGGCGCCCTAAACCTTGGAAGACAAGTGCTTTTGAGCGAAGCGGATGCCATTAGGACCCTAGCAGACTCACTTGACGACAAGTTCGCTACAGCAGTCGAAATCATTTTGAACTGCAAAGGACGGGTCGTAGTAAGCGGCGTTGGAAAAAGTGGACATATCGCACGCAAGATTGCTGCCACTTTAGCTTCAACTGGAACTCCCGCTTTCTTTGTCCATGCTGCCGAAGCGGCTCATGGAGATCTAGGAATGATTACCAAAGACGATGTTGTCATAGGTGTTTCCTATTCCGGAACTACGTCGGAACTCCTGACCATTATTCCGGTTGTCGTCCGAGAAGGTGCTCCCGTCATTTCCATCACCGGTTCCGATACAAATTCCTTGGCTCAAGAAGCAACGATAAATTTGAACGTCCACGTGGTGCGTGAAGCTTGTCCCTTAAATCTCGCACCTACCTCTTCGACGACAGCCACTTTGGCTATGGGAGACGCCTTGGCCATCGCTTGTCTGGAAGCCAAAGGCTTTGGTCCTGAAGACTTTGCCAGATCCCACCCGGGTGGAGCCCTTGGTCGCAAGTTACTGACACACGTCAGCGATATCATGCGCAGTGGGGAAGCTCTGCCAGTGGTTCTTGACACCGCCACCGTACTTGATGCGGTAAAAGAGATCACCAAAAAGAAAATTGGCATGACAGCTATCGTCGACAAAAATAACAAAGTGAAAGGAATCTTTACCGAGGGCGACTTAAGACGTCTCATCGAAAAAGAAGGCGATATCAGACCCTTGATGATTGCCGCTGTGATGACTCCTAATCCGACGACAATTGGAGCAAAGAGCCTGGCAGCCGAGGCGGCTAAGATTCTTAACGCCACTTTGCGAAATCAGCTGCTGGTTGTCGATGACGAGGATCACCTGATAGGGGCACTACATATTCATGATCTTATGACAGCAAAGGTAATCTAATGAGTAATAAATCCGTAGCAAAAAACATAAAACTCGTTATTTTGGATGTCGATGGCGTCATGACTGACGGCTCGATAAACATTTATGATCATGGAGAACTCTTTAAAAAGTTCTTTGTACGCGACGGACTCGGAATAAAACTCCTTCAGGATGCCGGAATTGCTGTCGCACTTTGTACCGGAAGAACTTCCAAGATCGTCAATGAGAGAGCTAAAGAACTTTCAATCGACTGGGTCATGCAGGGACAAAAAGATAAAAGACAGGGATTTAATCACATCTGTGCCTTAGCTTGTTGCCAGCCGGAGCAAGTCGCCTATATGGGTGACGATTATCCTGATCTGTGCCTTTTCCCGTTAGTCGGTTTAGCCTGTGCGCCAGCGGACGCCATAAAACTGGTCCGTGAAAAGGCCGATTGGGTCTCTTCACAACCTGGTGGTCATGGCGCAATTCGAGAGCTCGCAGAATTTATACTTAAGGCTCAAAAAAAATTAGATATTTCCGTCAAAAAACGCTTTGGTATTGAACTTTAATGAAAGACCGCCTCACTTCAATTGTCGCCATTGTTCTGTTGGTTACTCTGGTAGGGCTTAGCTATTGGTACTCAGTAAAGGCGGAACTTGAAAGTACGGTTCACCTCTCCGACCTGAACTCTCCAGACTTCATCGCCCATAACATCGCCATTACGAAGTTCGATAAGGACGGTACTGCAAAATCAAAGGTATTTTCAGAGAAGGTCGAGCATTATTCAGACGGGCATGCCTTTTCAGAAAAACCAAGATATTATTCCTTGAATCCGGACGAACCTCAGGTGAAAGGTCGCTCCGATAAAGCGACCATGGTTAAAGGCGGAGAAGTGGTCCATTTTTACGGAAACGTCAAGATTCACCAGGAAGGTTCTGAGGACAATCCGCCTTCAGAGATGAGAACCAGCCAGCTTGATGCCTATCCTGATACGAGTACCTACAGCTCCGATGAAAAGGTTTACCTCAACAGAGGAAATGACCTTTCTGAGGGAGTCGGGATGGATTTCGATAATGTGGAAAGAACTTTTAAACTGCGTTCTCAAGTGAAAAGCACCTTTCAGCCCAAATCTTTTAGAGAAGCTCGAAGGCAACCATGATGGAGTACTTTAAAAGGTTAAAATACGACGTTGCGGTGACAGAAACATGAATTTAGCCATGAAAACATTACAACTCAGTATCCTTATCTGCAGTGCCATATTGGCTCAGTCCGTTGCTTTCGCCGACTCTTCAGATTCAGACCAGCCCATTCAAATCTACTCAGACCAGTTTGAAGGCGATGACGTGAACCAAACCGCAGTCTATGAGGGAAATGTCTCTGTCCATCAGGGAACCATGGAAATTCATGGAAATAGATTGACGCTATCCATAGATCCGCAAGGCTATCGTCATGCAGTGATGACTCCGTTAAAAGGCAAACTCGTCAATTTCAAGCAAAGACGCGACCCTACCAAGCCAGGAGTGGAAGAATGGATGCACGGCAAAGGCGACAAGCTCACTTACGATGAAAAAAATAACAACTTGATCCTCACAAACAACGCCGTGGTATCCAGGTCTGAAAACGGTGTGCTGAAAGACCAAAGCACCGGACAGGAAATTGTCTATAACCTCACCTCATCGACCGCCACCATTCAAGGCAACAAACAAAAGGGTTCTTCTGGTCGCGTCAATACAGTCATTGCACCTAGAAACTCGGCTGAGCCCAAATCACAGCCTTTAAAACTGAAACCTAATAGGGGTCCGGTTCAATGAGCGCACAGTTGCAACCAAGGGATCTTGATAACAACGTCAATGTTCTTGAGGTCTTAAACCTGAAGAAGATCTACGGGCAGAGAGCTGTCGTCAAGGATGTTTCCCTAAGCCTTAAAAGTGGCGAGGTCGTTGGTCTTCTCGGACCTAACGGGGCCGGAAAAACAACCACTTTCTACATGATCGTCGGACTGGTTGCCGCAAACGGCGGACAAATAAAACTTAATGGGAATTCCATCCAACACTTGCCGATCTACAAGAGGGCAAGAATTGGCATCACCTACCTTCCGCAGGAAAACAGTGTTTTCAGAACATTGACGGTTGAACAAAACATCCAGTCGATTCTGGAACTTCAAGTCAATCCGGACGGATCCCCTCTTTCTAAAAAACAAATCAAGGAAGAGCTAGAAAACCTGCTCGCTGAACTCCAAATTACCGGAATTCGTAACAGTCTCGCACCGACAGTATCCGGAGGAGAAAGGCGCCGTACCGAAATAGCGCGTGCCCTTGCTTCTAAGCCTCGTTTTATATTGCTTGATGAGCCTTTCGCCGGCGTGGACCCGATTGCCGTAATCGAAATCCAAAGGATCGTCCATTTCTTGAAAGAAAGAGGCATCGGTGTACTCATTACCGATCACAATGTCCGTGAAACCCTCGGTATTTGCGATCATGCCTATATCATCAGCGATGGGAGCGTCCTTGCAAGCGGCAAACCTGAAGTAATCGTTGAGAACCCGCTTGTCCGCAATGCTTATCTTGGTGATAACTTCACCATGTAACCCTCAGAGATGCGTCAGTCTCTAAGCATTGAACAATCACAACGACTTGCGTTAACACCAAGCCTCAGGCAGTCTCTTAGAATTTTGCAATTCTCAACTCAGGAACTTAGAGAAAAGATTTCTGAAGCCCTCGAAGAAAACCCTTTCCTAGAAATGGACGAGATCGTTGTTGACAACGAGAGTCAGGAAGAGGACTTCAATTCATCTTCTTGGACCGCGCCACAGACAAATCAATATGAGGATTTTGAGGATACAGCCAACTCGCTGACGCAGCACCTGCTTGAGCAACTTAATTGCTTAAAAATCAGTACCAAGGACGCTGCCTTGGTTCGCTGGCTTATTGGCTCTCTCGATAGCCAAGGTTTCTTAGCCGATCCCATTGAGTGCATTGCAGCAGAGGTGGAATCCACTTATTTCACCATAGAAGACTGGAGGGTGGCACTAAAACTATTGCAGAGCTTCGACCCTGTGGGAATAGGCGCTCAAAACCACAGGGATTGTTTACGACTACAAATTGAAGCCCTCCTAAGATCACGTTCAAAGCCAGCCAACATCTGCAAATTATCTTTGGATGTCATAGCCCGGTCTTTTGACGATTTGGCTCACCATCGCTTTGAAGTGATTCGCAAACAGCTTGGAGCCAACGCCAAGGACTTTTCCGAAGCCCTTAAACTCATCTCCGAATTGAATCCGTATCCCGCAGGTAAATTTGGTTCTGATACTGTTGCATATGTCATTCCAGAAATTAGGGTAACAAAGAAAGAAAACCATTGGATCGCTAACTTAGTTGATGCAGCTGTTCCCTCCGTCAGGTTAAATAAGCTTTATGCCCAATGTGCTACCGAAATCAGAGACAAGGATTCTTTTTCCACATTGATCTCGAAACTAGACGAAGCAAAAGAGTTTTTAAGAAATATTCAGGAACGGCGTCAAACATTGCTTAGGGTCGCACAGGCAATTGTTGCAAGGCAACAAAATTTCTTTGATTCGGGCCCCGCCGCCATGAAACCTATGGTATTGCGCCAAATTGCCGAGGAACTCGGCTTACATGAATCTACGATCTCACGAGTGACCAATGGAAAATATTTAGTTTGCCCCTCTGGAACCTTTGAGCTGAAGTTTTTCTTCTCATCGTCATTGTCATCGGAAACTGACGATGCCTCCTCAACCGCCATTAAAGAAGAAATCCGGCTTCTCGTCAAAAACGAGTCTCAAGCCAAGCCCCTTTCCGATGAGAAGATCAGTGCTCTGCTTGCTAAAAAAGGTTTTAAAATTGCCAGAAGAACTGTAGCCAAGTATCGGTTTTTGCTAGGCATACCAAACGCCTCGGAACGTAAATCTTTTAATGCCTAACCTGCATTAAAATGGACGGGTTAGCTAGAGAATTTTATGAATTTACTTTGTAAGTTATTAGATTGCAACAACGTCCTTTTAGGTGTTGCCTCATCGAGCAAAAAACGAATTTTTGAGCAAGCTTCTCAGACTTTGAGCCTTTTGTATGGACTCGATAGGAAACAAATCTTTGATGCCTTGTTTGCGCGTGAACGAATAGGTCCAACCTACATTGGTCATGGTTTTGCCTTGCCGCATTGCAGGCTTAAGGAATTAACTGAGCCTAAAGCCCTCTTCATTAGATTGCACGGTGAAATTGATCTAGGTAATAGTGGAGAATTCCTCACCCATTCATTGCTTTTCCTTTTAGCTCCTGAAAATGCGCCGGAAGAGCACCTGAATTACCTTGCCGCTGCAGCCGAATGCTTCAGTGATAAACACTTAAGAGAAGCGCTAAACGAGGCCTCAACTCCCGAACAGTTCTGCAAAATCCTTACTCCATGGTGCGAAACGCAAAAGGATGCTGTAACAGAACATCAGGAAAAACCTACTTAACGGAAACTCTTTGCTATGGCCACCTATCAAGAACTATTCAATTTATGCAAAGGAAAATTCGAGTTTGAGTGGCTCTACGGTCGCGAACACGCAGAAGAAAAAATCCAACTTTCGGCCGCAAACTCCCACTATCCGCAGCTCTCTTTGGATTTCCTCAACTTGATACACGCCGACCGGCTCCATTTTATCGGGCCGGCTGAAGCCAAATTCCTCACCGAAGTAGATTCCGAATCAGTTAAAGGCATTGCGCAAAAACTCATAGAGAGCAAGAGTCTAGGCATCGTCATTTGTCAGAATGTCCCAGTCCCTGAGCTGATGATGAATCTACTTGAAAGCTATGGGCTCCCCACTTTCCGTACTTCCAAGCCTTCGGAAGACGTACTCACGGAAATGAGGCGTATATTTTTCAAGTTGCTGGCAAACCGCTGTTCCATGCACGGCGTCTTTATGGATGTTTACGGTATCGGAGTGCTGATGTCCGGCCATAGCGGTATCGGAAAGAGCGAACTCGGTCTTGAACTGATCACCCGGGGACATGGCCTTGTTGCCGATGATGTAGTCGATTTTGTCCAAAGCGGAGCTGACACCATTGAAGGCTCATCTCCCGCTCTGTTAGCCAACCTCCTTGAAGTAAGAGGAATAGGGCTATTGAATATCAAGACTATTTTTGGAGAAACGGCTGTCAGACGCACGATGCGATTAAACCTCATCGCTGAACTGAAACAATTTGACCAGGGAGAGCTGATGGAACGACTTCCAGAGACAGAGCTCTTTACGGATGTCCTGGGTGTCAAAATTCGGCGGATGATCGTGCCTGTCGGCGGAGGTAGGAACCTCGCAGTTTTGGTGGAAGCGGCAGTCAGAAGCGCTATTCTTCAGTCCAGAGGCATCAATACCGTTCAGGAGTTCTTTAACCGGCAACGGCAACTGATGGAATCATCCGGCGAAGATCTATAGGAATGGGTCAAGATATGCAATTAATCGTTGTCACCGGTCTTTCAGGAAGCGGAAAAACCATCGCTCTCAATGAGCTTGAGGATTTGGGCTATTACTGCATTGATAACTTGCCCGGCACTTTTCTTGTTCCTGTGACAAAGCACCTGCACGATGTCGGAAGAGACCGACTTGCCGTGGCGCTCGATTCTCGAGGCGACGTGTCTCTTAATGATTTAGCCTCCCAGATCAAAGTGATGGAGGAAAAGAAAGTTGACGTGAGAGTCCTCTGTCTGACAGCCTCGACCCCTGTCTTAGTTCAACGATATTCAGAGACAAGACGCCAACATCCGCTCTCGCGTCGGGAAGGTCAAAGCCTTGATACTTTGACGGATGCGATCGAAAAAGAAAGAGCCTTCTTAGATCCTATCGTCACGTATGCTCACCTTATCGACACCTCCGGAATGCTTCCTGGTACGTTGAGAAAATGGGTAGATGACTTTGTCAACGTTAAAGAAGGTGACTTGATTCTCACTTTTGAATCTTTCGGCTTTAAGCGTGGCTTACCCATGGCAAGTGACTTGGTTTTTGATGTGCGTTGTCTACCCAATCCGTATTGGGATGAGTCGCTCAGACCTTTTACTGGAAAAGATCAGCCCGTAATCGACTTTTTGGAAAAAAGCCAGGAAGTGCGTTCCATGGTCAATGACATTGCCGGCTTCATTGAGAAATGGCTACCCTACTACCTTGCCCAAAATCGTCATTACTTAACGGTTGCCATTGGGTGCACTGGTGGGCAGCATCGGTCAGTGTACATCGTGGAAGCTTTATCAAGATACTTCGGTCAAAAGTACAGATCCGTGATTACAAGGCACAGAGCCTTGGACTCAGTAACGAAATAAGAAATTCCGATCCTAGGTTATTATTACCGTTCATCTAACGAAAGCAACAACTTCTTGATTGGCGTGGGCACAGCAACCGTATCTAACTCCTGGCGGCTAAACCAACGTCCCTCCATTCCTGCGATTGAAGATGGAGAGACGAGGAACGGAACGATTGTTAATTCGATATGAGTCAGTCTGTGGTTGATTGGCTTCAATTGTTTTGCATTCTTGGGCATCTCACAGACTGGCAATGTCCAAAGCCCCTTCCAGAACCTTTTTTCTTGCCTCACTAGAAACACCTTCTGTTCTTGAAAACAAATTGCAATCGGCAACATCTCTTTGGAAACTTTGGGTTTAGCCCGTTTAGCCGGATATTGCTCAACCTCACCTCCAAGAAAAGCTTTACAACCAGCAGATATCGGACAAACAAGACATGTTGGATTAGTTCTCTTACAAACAGTCGCACCGAGATCCATCAAAGCTTGTGCATAAGTCGCGCCCTCAGTTTCGGGCAAAAATTCACGAGCTTCTCGTAAAAGTAAGTGATCACTTTGGCTTTCTCCCAGGGGGACAGGAACTTTGAGGTACCGACACAGGACTCTTTTGACATTACCGTCCAAAATCACATGAGGTTTATCGGTCACTGCGCTTAAAATCGCCCCAGCAGTTGAAAAACCGATCCCCGGCAGTTTGACTAGATGTTCCTCCTGTAAAGGAAACTGTCCATGGTATTTTTCAACCACTTCTTTGGCGCATTTCAATAAATTTCTTGCCCGCGTGTAATAACCCAGTCCTGCCCATAAAGCTAAGACTTCATCCTCTTCTGCCTGTGCAAGCACTTCAATGGTCGGAAATGTTTTTAAGAATTCCAAGTAGTATGGAATAACGGTACTGACCTGGGTTTGTTGCAACATTATTTCAGCTATCCACCGTCTGTAGGGGTCGCGGCTTTTCTGCCATGGCAAATCATTACGACCGTATTTTCTTTGCCAACGAATCAACAACAGGGCGAATTCTGATTTTTTTAATTTTTTTGACATGTGGGACAAAAGTAAGTGGCCCTTTCAGCCTGGATGATCTTTTTAATTTTGGTTCCGCACACAGGACAAGGTCCACCTTCTCGACCATAAACTGAAGCGTTCAAAGTGAAATAACCCTTATTACCCTCAGCTGAGACAAAATCTTTAAGTGTGGAACCCCCTTGTTCAATGGCATCGCTTAAAACCTCTTTAATCGACCTCACCAAAGCCTCCAATCTTTTAAGGGATAGCTTGCAAGCAGGAACTTTGGGATTAATCCCGGCCCTAAATAAGGATTCTGAACAATAGATATTGCCCACACCAACCACATATTTCCCACCCAATAAAGCAACTTTAATGGGAGAGTGGATTTTGGAAAAGCTCTCCTTTAAGTATCTTGCGTTAAATTGCTCAGAAAAGGGTTCCACTCCCAAAGATAGAATCTCCGGCACATGGTATGCCGCTTCCAATGTTGGAAGCCAAATCATGAAACCAAAACGCCTCGGATCATGGTACCGAACAATCCAATCTCCGAAATTTATGTCGATGTGGTCATGCTTTTGAACTGACCTGGTACCCGCAGGAAGCACTCTTAAGACCCCGGACATCCCGAGGTGAGACAAAAGAACGCCTTCGTCAAACTCCCAAACGAGGTATTTACCTCGACGATGAATGTCGAGTAATCTTTTTTCAGTCAATTTTTGGGATAAATCCAAGGGCGTCGGCTTTCGAAATCGGGTTTCTCTCACCATCGCTCCTTTACATTTTCGTCCCTTCAATTGCTTGAGCAAACCTCGTCTTGTTATTTCTACCTCTGGCAGTTCCGGCATTAATCATCCTCTTGTCAAAAAAGCATTCAATTGGATTGTACTTACAGTTAGAATAATCGTTACAGGAATAATTGCGAACTGTGGCATTCTTTACCATTCGTTGCAATCGTTAACCTTTTTGAGTAGTCCCTTTGTTTCTTTTTGGTTTGAGTGCACTATATTGAGAAAATCATCATTGAGGAGTAAGTACATGAAAAAAATCTTAATTGCTTTAGCTGCTGCGACGGTTTTGACAGGGTGCCAAACGAGCGGTGATATGTACCGCTCTGACGTGTATATGCAGAATCAGGTCAACCAGGCCCAACAGGTTCAGACAGTTGAAATCATTGCCATTCAACCTGCCCGGGTAGCTGTCAACAATTCTTCTGACCGTGACGTTTCGCAATTGGTGGGTACTGCTCTTGGTGGAATCTTGGGTGCCGTCATTGGCAACCAGGTTGACCATCATCACTCCGCCGGTACAACAGTGGGTGCTCTAGCCGGAGCTGCTCTCGGTGCCGGTGCTTCCAGCATGGTTTCACCAGAAACCTCTCTAGTCGACGGCGTGCAACTGACATTTAAGCTTAACGGCAGAATCTTCAATTCTGCACAGGTAGGACAGGTATGCGAGTTTAAGTACGGTCCAGCCATCATGATTTCGACGGGACCAACGAGTACAAGAATTCAGCCTAACAACCCGTATGGTTGCCCGAAATAACAATCATCAACCCTTTTAACGTGGATAAATTAACGATGCGTACTCAAAAACTTCTGCTAGGACTGTTTGCAGCTGCTTTCTCTCTTGCCGCCTGCGCCCAAATAACGGAAACAGTCACTCCAGTTGTCCCTACAAATCCTGTGGATCAGCAAATCCTTAATGTACAAGCCGCTGAGCAACAGATCAAGCGGACTGAGCAGGCTGTGGCCCTGGAAAAAGCCCGCATGGAAGAAAAAGCGGCAAAAGCCAAGGCTGCGGCGGCTCAAAAGAGGGCCAAGGCGCAGGCTGAAATCAATGCGAAGAAAGAAGCCCAAAAGCAAAAAATTCAAGCCTACGAAAACGAGATGCGCGAGCTTAACCTTGAAAGTAAACGCCTCGAGGTGGAAGCCCAGCGCTCCAATGTTCAGACTCAAATCGATCTAAACAAAGTTCGTCAGGAAAAGGCACTCGAATATATTGAAAAGGAGCTCAACTCCAAGCCTAAAGCACCGTAGTCAAGTCTCATCTGCGAACGCGCTCCACGTATTCTTGGAGCGCGTTTTTATCTCAAATTGATTTGGCAAAGAGATCTGCTTGCGAATCTTTATTCCAAAAATACTCAATACGACGAGCTATTGATTCAGCCTCTTCCTCTCCATAGATATCCCTGACGAATCCCAACGCCATGTCCATTCCTGCTGATACTCCCGAAGAAATATAGTATTTCCCGGAAACAACCCATCTTGCCTTCTTTATCCATAGAACGTTGGCGGAAGTAGAAGAAACCCAATCAAAAACTCTTTTGTTTGAGGTCGCTTTTAGTCCGTCTAGGACCCCGCTCTTAGCCAACAGAGCCGAACCAGTACATACAGACAAGCAATAAGAAGATTGTTCAGCAATCTTTCCTAAAACCGCGAGGAACCTATCATCCTCAACCAACTTCCTAGTTCCCGGACCTCCGGGAATTAACCATACTTGCTGAGGCAAAGCCGAGGAAATTGGCTTTGTAGCCACTTCAACGAATTGGGCACTTTTGACAAAACCACCGCTTAAGGAAAAATACTCAATTACGGCATCTGGGAGCTTACTGAGTATTTCCACCGGACCAAAGACATCAAGCGCTTCAAAACCATCAAATAACAGCGTCTGAATTCTTATCGGCATGGAGTTCCTTTCATCAAGAAGTCCCTAAAACTACGCTGGAGAGGCTTCATTCTTGAACTCTTGCTCCCTTTGCTCATCATCTTCTTTAAAGTATTCATTCAATGAGCCAACGACCTCCGTTGTATGTGGGTGCGGTTTTGTTAAAAGAGAAACTACGATGAAGATCACTAGAGAAATAAACATTGACCACAAGGCGCCGGATAAACTGAGCGGAGAGACCTTGAACACAAATGTCATCGCGATCATGCAAATTTCTCCCACGACAATGGAGATAACCGCCGCCTGTCTTGTTGCCCTCTTCCAATAGAGACCGCCGATCACCGTGGGCACTAATACCGCAACACCACCGTTTGATAGAACCAACAAATCAGCCAATGCTGTCGGTCTTGTTAGCGCAAAAATCACAGAGGCCAAACCGATAATAAGCACCCCGACCTTTGCGATCCGATACATCACCTGCTCATCGGCTTGCTTATTCATGAACTTCTTGTAGATATCAGTGGCTACCATAGTGGAAGTAGCATGTAACTGAGAGTCTCCTGTTGACATCGCGGCGGCAAGTGCCCCACTAATGATCAGGGCAGCAAAGACCGCCGGTGTATATTTCAATAGAAGTTCTGGGAAAATAGTATCCGGAGCGGCAAGATCGGGCATTAACACTCTCCCCATCATTCCGACTGCCGGTGTGAAGACATAGATCAACGTCAAATAAGCCGAAGAGAAAACGGCAGACCACTTCATCACTCTAAGGCTTCGTCCAGCAAAAAATCTCAGTGTCACTTGAGGGAACATCATCATTCCAAAAGTAATGATGACCCAACGTGAAACCCAGTCTTGAGCTGTTACCACACCTTTAGGACCCGGCATCGTAAATAACTCAGGGACACTTTCGAAAGCCGCTTGGTATGCAGCAGGCACCGATGGATAATTGGCAAGAATTACCCAAAGGGAACCACCTAAAAGACCTGCGAACATGAAAACACCCTGAGCAGCATCGGTAATTGCAACGCCTTTCATACCGCCGAGCCACACCAAAACGATCATGATGGCAAAAAAGATCAGAGCTCCTGCCGTATAACTGAGTAGTCCACCCGAGACTGTTTGAAATATGTAGCTACATCCGATGGCCTGTATAGCTACATAAGGAATGGTGAATACCATGGTGATCAAAGTCACCAAAACGCCAACTGTCTTGGATTGATAGACATCGGAAGCGTACTCTGATATGGACAGATACCCATAACGCTTACCTAAATACCAAAAACGACGACCCCAAATCCAAAAAAGCACACCGGGCAAGACTGTCCACAAACCATTGCACCACCAACCAATACCGTTGTTATAGGCAAACCCGCCGGCACCCATAAATGCATAAGCACTATGGTAGGTCGCAGAAAACGTCAGCGTCAGAATAAAAATGCCGAGTCCTCCGCCTGTAGCGAAGTCTGTTATGTTTCTTTTGTCCTGTTTGGATGCATAAACAGCTATTCCGAGTAGAACCAATAGGTACACAAAAAGGATGATCAAACCTACATTCATTTCTTCCTCCTACTTTGCCCGCTCGACTCGTTCTATCGGACGCCGATCTTGTCTGCAATCCCAAGCCTTCAGTTTCCACGCTGCAATGAGAAAATCTGCGATCATCACCAAAAACCAAAACTCCAGCCACAAATACATTGTCGGCCACCCAAAGGTTAACGGGTGCGCGACACAGTAGTCGTTAAACCAGAAAACTACCGGTGGGTTAACCATGATGACACTGAAAATCAAAACGATATAGAAAAGTTTATGTCCAAAGCTTTTCATGTAAACCGCCTTTATTTTTTATTTGGTTCATCAGACTTTCGCGGGAAAGTAGATAATTTAAGGAAGAGTTAAGCTAAAAGAGGTTTCAGAAAAATAGGAAGAAACAACAGGAAGAGAAAGAATAAAAGAGAGAGATTCAATAGAGGAAAGAAAGTCAGTTACAAGGGTTTACAAAGAAAATAACAA
>CANQMZ010000038.1 GCA_947625105.1 uncultured Parasutterella sp. | reverse complement strand
GCCAAAAAACTTAGTAACTCCCTACCGGTAAGGCTTCTGTCACTTCGGAATTACTTACAGGGTGCTAAAGACGGGAGCCTTTAAAATTTTTAGGCAAAACTATGTTTTCATACCTAACATCAATATCGGCTGGCAAGGTTACAGAAAAACTATTTGCTGTCATATCTTTTATTTCCTGTTGACTTCCCGAAAGACACAAGGCCTTGGTCATGAGCTTAACATTTTCTCCGATGACCAAAAAGAAAGAAAAGCAACAATAGCCCCCTTAATGGCCGCGTATTTCAGCCGCATAGGCTTGCTGACTTACTGTGCAACCTTCATTTCTGCGTGGACGGTTTCACGGTGACTGTTGTTTGAGGCTCAACTTTAGCCTTATCATCGCTTCCGTCCACCGAGGAGGCTGTTGTATCAACTTCAACCACAACCTTTTGATCCTTGTGGGGTTTGATTTTTATCTCGCTTTGAGACGAAACTTGTGCGGATGTCGTGGCAAAGGATCCAACGATGTTTGTCACGTAAACGGTAAACATAGGAATCACCAACATCCCAAGCATCGCCACCACAACAGATAACACCTTTCCTATCGTCGTTACGGCCTCGATATTGCTACCAACCGTCACAGCCTCCATCGTTGACCACCACAGCGCATCCCCGTAGGTTTTCACTAGTGGGTTTACGTTGTACTCGAAAACATAGAACGCCAAACTTCCTATGTAAACACCAACAAAAAGGATCCACAAATAGGTAAAAAACACTCTCGAAGAACTTCTATAGGTAAACCACCCTACCACGATGCCTAATGCGTAGGCACTTCGAATAAGAGGTGCAAACCGCAGCATATAGACGATCTCTCTCGGAGGCGACCAGCCTATGAGCGGCAGTATCGTTGGATATGGTATACAACACAAGAAGAACAAAAAGTACATCAGAAAGTACTTCGTTTTGTTCCTGACAAGAAAAAATTCAATGGCGAGATCGACTAGAAAGATAATACAAACCCAAAACTCAACCTTTTGGTAGAAAGCACTGCGATAAAAGGGATCGTCATATCTGAATGTTGAGTAGGAAATCATGACGAGCAATACGATCGAGAGGATCAGAATCAATAGACGCAAAAATCCTTCGAGAGTAAAGATATTCTTTAAAAACTCACGCCAACCAACCAACCTCATCAACTAATTCCTATCTAACCCTACTAACGTTATTATTGTTTTCTGAAAGCGGGTTTGAGAGATTCTTAACCCGTTTCGAGTGAACATCGCAAAGTTTCATTCGACTTGGTGCCATTCATGTAATTCTGCAACCAAAAAGCCCCAACAATTGTTTTCACATCGGTTATCTCACCGGTTAAACACATCTGAACAACACTTTGCCAAGGCATTTCAATAAGCTCCAAATTCTCACCGATATCAAGATGTTGCCCCATCATTTGTAAATCCTTTGCCAAAAATACGGTGATCTCCTCGTCCGAATACCCGATAGCGTTGTTGAAACGACCCAGTTTTAACCATGTATTGGCCTTATATCCTGTCTCTTCAATAAGTTCTCTCTTGGCACAGTTTAAAGGCGATTCTCCTGCATCAATCTTTCCTGCGGGAAACTCCAAAAAGCTGCGGCGCAACGGATGTCTGTATTGGCGCTCAAGGATCACCTTGCCGTCATCAAACATGGCAATCATGGCGGAAGCTCCCGGATGATGCAGATATTCCCTACTAGTCAAAATGCCGTCGGGCGTCCTGACATCGTCTTTCACCAATTGCAGGAATCGTCCTTTATAGACAACGGAAGATTTCAATACGCTCTCAGCCAACGGATCTTTGATGCTCATGTTTATTCCTTAAAAGCAAAGAAAAGAACTTCACAATGAATTTTAAACGCCTCTAAAGGGGTAAAATCACAAGGTACGTAGCAATAGGTTCTTCGCGAAGAGAATCCCGAAACGGGGTTTTTGCTCGTAGAGGCGGACCGTAAAAATTTATCATCAACGGTGAAGGTTTTTGTTGGAGACAAACATGAGAACATCTCAGACATTCGTAAACTGGTTTTCGATCATTTATTTCGCCATAGCATTGGCCACTCTAATCTTTTTGTGGTTCTACACACCAGTTGTAAACTCGCTGTTCTCTAACTTGTTGGAATTCGCATTCAATGCAGTGTACATTGTTGGGGCAGCTATTCTGTGGCCAGGTTATTGGCTGGCTGTTTTGTGTTTCGGCCTATAAAGTTTTTTTAGAAAGAGGACTCTGAAGCGAGTCCTTTTTTTTGCCCGAAAAGGTCATTTCCTAACAAAAATTTTTACTTCTTCCGACCAAAATAAACTTATTTTTATTGGACAAAATGTTGCTAATAAATTAATTTAAATACCATATTAAATTAAATTTAATTAGATTTTACTTTTTGATTTTTATCAAAAAAAATTTAAAATTTTTGTTTAGCTAGTAAATTATTAATCCGTTTTAATGATATCCATACCCTTGTGGGCTTAATATTTAGCACGCTAATTGGGCGAGGTTCTTGTTGGTTGCAAGTCAACTGCATTTTTTGCGTTTACCCAGCCATAAACGGAGCATCAAATGAACAAACTACAGCTAATTAATATCATTGCTAAAGAGAATGACATTACCAAAGATATGGCTAGCAAGGCGGTTAATTCCATGATCAAACATATCATGGAGGCCGTAAAAAACGATGAACCCGTGCTTTTGGTCGGTTTCGGAACTTTCAGGACTGCGCTCCGTAAAACTCGTCAAAATCCCCACTCTGAAGGTTTCGATCCAAATGTCGTCAAAACCAAGAGAGTTCCTAAATTCACTCCTGGCGCTTACTTTAAACAAATTGTGAGCGGGACATCTCCTGGCGACGATAGCCAAAACAAATAGCAAAAACCGCCTTTTCGGCGGTTTCTGCTACTTGGGAACGACTACCTATAACTTTGCAGGATTGGCTGGTTGCTCACTGCCAATTCTCGGATGTCTATTAATGGGCTTGTGAATTTTTCCAGAATGGTGAGCCCTATTTTCCATCTTCTCCAGAACAAATATCTGTTCTGGTGTCAGAACCTTGACAAGCTCTGCTCTAGCTTTCGCCAAATTCTCCAACGCTTCGGCTTCTGCCTTTTTCAAAGCGGCTCTTGCCTCTATTTTCTCTTGAACCGTTGCTTCCGGACCGAGAGAAGGAAGTTTTTTAACAGAATGAGCTACCGTAATCGCCTCTTCATACTTTGTCCATTGAGGAACTTGGGCGTCTGTCGGCTTTATCGCTCCACACAAATAGGTCAACCGATCCTCGAGGGTCTGCCTCGGAGGTAATGCCCTCGGACCTTGAAACTGCCCGGGACCCCCTCTAAAACCATGGTGATGCCGAGGATGGAAACCTGGTGTTCCAGCCACGCACGGAGGAACCCCACGTCCTTGTGGACCTGCACCGGGACAAGGAGTTCCGGTAACACAGGGCGGGACTAAACGACCTTGCGGACCAACACCGGGGACTGCACCAGGACAAGGTGTCCCGGTCACACAAGGCGGAACGGTAGGAGCATTGGGTTCGCCTGCCGGAGCAGCCTGTAGAGCACCCGCTACGATCAATGAACCAATACCCATGGCAACTGACAATAATCTCGGAGTTGCGATCATTTAAGTTTCTCCTTTAAACGATGAGGCTCTTTGTCCTCTACTCAATGTTTATCAACGCTTCCTATTGTAGGGATAACGAAGCAATGCTTTGAACTACAGCGAAAAAAAGAAGTTTCAAATGTCACTAAAGAGTAACAAAATGTTCAAAATTCTCCAAAAACTATTAGGTTTAAAATGCTGAAATTACCTCAGGCAAAAATAACTCATGGCTCAAGAACTTGATTTTGATCTCCCACTTTCTCGCTACCTGAAAGCTTCCGTGGCAGCAGAGCTTCAGGCAAAAGATGTCGAAACTCTTAGTGACCTCATCGATATGATTTACAACAATCCCAAAGGTTGGTCGGAGGTTATTGGAATGAAGTCCGATCGAGCTATGGGCATCATCGTTTGGCTTTATAAAAAATCCGATAGTGGAATTGAATTGCCTGAATTCCTCCTGAGAAAAGCTCAAGATTCGGTTAAAACATATTACGGCACAAAGATTGAAGATGTCGGTGTAGCCTCATGGCACGAGGTTGTCAACCAGAAAACATCCCCAGTGAAACGCAGAGCAGGAGCTGTCAAAACGAATAAAAACCTCGGGCCGCTTGAAACCCTGACCATACCAAAAAATCTCGATGGTTCCAATGGAAAAAATCGTGGAGATCCTGCCCACAACGCCCTTGCGGTTGATACGGACGTTGAAGCTATCAAACTTTGGCTAAGAGCCAAGGCAACTAATGCCAACACACAAGAAGCCTATAAAAAAGAGGCCCAACGTTTTCTCTTGTGGTGTCTAATTGAAAAAAGGATTGAACTCTCTTCTGTAGGGCTTGAGGAATGTTCCCAATATTTACGTTGGCTGGAAATGCTCGGACGCACAGATCCGAAAATATGGGCAAAGCAGTGGATAGAACCTCAGGAAACATGGATAGGTCCTAAGAATGTATCCCGAGAATCGGAACAATGGAAGCCTTTCAATAAGGCCCTTGGTTTTACGAGCCGCAAATCAGCAAACACCATTGTCCGGCAGCTTTTTTCATTCCTACAAAAAACGGGCTACTTGAAATTTAATCCTTTCGATCAGATTTCCTCCAAAGTGCCTTTGCTGCCTGGAGAAGGCAAGCCTAAAGAATTCGCCGATCGCTCCCTTAGCAAAGATCAGTGGATGGAAATTATGAGTTATCTCGAAAAGATGCCCGAGGATATTGTCAAAGCTCGTCTGAAGGTCATTTTACTTCTAGGCAAAGGACTTGGAATGCGTGCCAGCGAAATGCTGAACGCTCGCTGTAGTTGGATAGAACGCGCTCGTTTTGGATCTGAGGAGACAACTGTCATCAATATCGTTGGCAAGGGTGACAAACAGAGGCGACTGCCATTGTCTGACGAAGACTGCGACATTATCAACGAATATCTCATACTTAGAGGACGCCCCGACTACCGTACAAACGAAGCCGCTTCCGTTCCCATTATCGCCAAGCTTAGACCTGGCGACAGCTCCCCGAAAAGTGAAGGCCTTTCTCGCTCCGGTTTGTGGCTAATTCTGCATGACTTCCTAGAAAATGTCGCTGTGGAAATCCAGCGGGAAAACCCCTCGGACGCTTCTAAACTTCGAGCAAGCTCTCTGCATTGGTTAAGGCATACTTTTGCCGTGTCAAGCTTGGAAGTAATGCCGGTTAATATCGTGCAAACTGCTTTGGGTCACGCCTCGGTGAACACGACCACTCGTTATATATCACCGGATGATCAAGCCATTCTTGAGGCAATGAAGTTAAAAAACCAGTCCGACGGTTATTGATTGGCACGCTCCCTCCGGAAGATTTCAGAATACTTCATTAGCAGGTCTTCCAAAATCAGTCGGCCGTTTAATGGATGAGCGGCAAAGCGGCTCGTTTCTAGCAAAGCCTGGTTGTATGCCAAGGCTTTTTTCGAATTAAGGTGTGTAGCTAAAGAATCAAGAATGGTTTTTTGATCGGGATAGTAGCGGCTAGGCAATCCAAAAGTGGCCGCAATGAGATCCCAATACCATCTTTGAATAACGGCAACCGCCGCTGCCAACGGCACATCTCTAGGAATGGATTTAATAATCTCAACGCTAGCTAACTGTGGTCCTAACTCTAACAAATGCAAAAACTTGCGCTCCATTGATTTATCCATGACCAATTCCGAATCGGATTCGTGGACTAACAAAGGCATTCCACCCAGGCGAGCAAGTTCTGCCTCCGCATTCTTGATTCCGCTTTTCTCTAAATACGCAATGCCTTGGGAACGGCTTGGAGGACTAACAGGAACTATCTGGCATCTCGATCTGATCGTAGGTAACAGCCTATCGATATCATCGGCAACTAAAATAATGACTGTTCCTGCCGGAGGCTCCTCCAATGTCTTCAAAAGAGCCGAGCTTTGGTCTTTGTCCATGGAGTCGGCGGGATAGACCACAACAGCCCGATTACCACCTCGATGGGCCGTGACAGAGAGAAACTCGCCTAGCTCCCGGATTTGTTCGATTTTGATTTTCCCACTCAGCGTTTTGACCGTTTTGGTGACATTCTCTTTCTTGCTCTCCCATGGTTTAGGGTGAAAAAACTCTTCAAGTTCACTAAAAACAAATTTCAAATCCGGATGATTACCTGAAACCACTAACTTGCATTCATCACACTTTCCACAAGCCACTCCGTCGACGGGACTCTGACAAATGACAGACCTTGCAAAAGCAGCTGCCAACTCATAGGCACCACTACCCCTTGGGCCATGAATCAAAAGTGCACTTGGCAACTGCTTGCGCATTCTTCTTAAAACTTCGGCTGGCTTTACCAACCACGGATAGGGAGCTAGTTCCATGATAGAAATATTTTTCTGAGTTCTTTGCTGATGTCTTCAGCTGGACGAGTGGCATCCACCACTAAAAAACGATCCGATTCCATTTCAGCCAGTTTAAGATAACCTTTTCTGACTCGGTCATGGAATTCTTTCTTTTCGCGTTCAAACCGGTCAGGTTCTCCCTGTAGCCTCCTAGCCGCCACCTCCGTGGGAATATCAAATAGCACCGTTAAATCCGGTTTAAGGTCGGGATGAACAAAGTTTTCCAGAAGTCTGATCTCTTTAAAAGGCATTCCCCTCCCAAAGGCCTGATAGGCATAAGAAGCATCGGTAAATCGGTCGCACAGCACCCATTTGCCTGCCGCCAAAGCCGGTCTTACCGTCTTATCTAGATTCTCCTGACGAGCAGCAAACATCATCAAAAGCTCGCACTTTGGACTCATCGGGTCACTGAGCAGAATCCGCCGAATCTTCTCCGCCGTCGGAGAACCACCCGGTTCTCGCGTTCTCACCACCTCTATTCCACGAGTTCTCAATACCTCGTCAATAACTTCAATTTGCGTACTCTTGCCCGCACCGTCCACACCCTCAAAGGTGATAAAACGACCTCTTTCGGCTCTCATTTCACTTGCCCTGACTTCTCAAATATTTCTTCACCGCAGCATTATGCTCGGATAACGACTTGGAAAAATAGGATTTCCCTTGCCCTTGAGCAACAAAATACAAGTAATCCGTTTTTGCGGGGTGCGCCGCGGCCTCGATTGAAGATAAACCCGGATTACATATCGGTGTTGGCGGCAACCCCGGATGGATGTAAGTGTTGTATGGATGATCTTTTTTCAGATGTGATTTAAGTATGCGTCCATCAAAACCTTCAATGCCATAAATAACCGTTGGATCGGTCTGCAGAAGCATATTTTTCTTCAGTCGATTGTTAAAGACACTTGAAACCAAAGGTCTATCCTGTGGATGGCCTGTTTCCTTTTCAATGAGGCTCGCCAGTATTAGCAACTCATAAGGCGACTTGACGGCAACCGAAGGATCTCGAGTTTCCCAGGCCCTTTTGATCCTATTTTGCTGCTGCTTATATGCGTTGCTCAGGAGCGTCATATCAGGAATACCGGCTGCAAATGTATAGGTATCAGCAGCAAACTGACCTTCGGGATGCGTGTTTTCGGGTGCACCTATTTTTTTCATCACCTCGGTTATGCTTGGAGTATTTGTATCGTGCTCAAGATCCTTGTTTGCTAGCACCAGCTTTAAAAAGTCTTTTGAAGTAATACCCTCAACAAGCGTGAGTTTGCTCATCATCACTTTGGCTTTGGAAATATGATCAACGATCTCTTGAACGGTCATATTTGGCACAATAAGGTAACGTCCGGCGTGTATAGCCCTTTCGTTCCCAAAAAGCTTAAAAGCCAATTTCATCGCCTCCGGTCTAACTTGTAACCCCCCGGAGATCATTTGCTTGATGATGCCGTTAACGGTAGAACCGCTTTTTACGTGCAAAATCATCTCGTTTTCAGCGCTTGAAATGGCGATAGGCTTGGATGTCAAATACCAATAACCATAGCCCGCCGTACCACCAATAGCCACAACAATCAACAGCAGAAAAATGATAATTTTGCGAATCACTTAAGCTCTCACCCTTCATGTTCTTTGAGGATAATAACAAGAATGGCAAACCCATGGTTGCCCATTTTGTAACTAGTTCACCGATTGATCCCTTTTGGCGTATTAGCATTTGCGCCTGTCTCAATAGATTTTAAGGAGGTCATCATGTCCATGCTCACGCCGGAATTCTGGCAATTTAGCGATGAAAAACATTTCCAAATGGTTTGTGTCAAAGGAGAGGATGCAACCAGTTTCCTTCAAGGACAATTGACCCAGAATGTTAAAACGCTACAAAAAGACGAAGCTCGTTGGACCGCCTCTTGTAATTATCAAGGTCGCGTTGCCTCTACCTCGTTAATCTTTCACATTCCCGATGGCTACGGTCTGCTCATGCCGCAATCAATCGCAGAAACCGAAGTCGAAAGACTGTCAAAGTACATCTTAAGAAGCAAAGTGGAGATATCAATAGCGTCAACACCCGTACTCTATTTCTGTACTTCGGATGCAAAGGCCGCAAAAGTACCGTGTCCTGCTCTACCAAAAGAGGTTATGAAAACTTACTGTGGCAACTCAGCTTTAGTTATTCGACTACCGAATGCGGGTTCAGATGGCTACCATGCCAAATTCGTCGCCATAGGAACAATCCCACATCTTATGGAAACGGGACATCGCTCCGAAAATCAGTTGTCATTAGCTTTAATGCGAGAAGGAGTTGCTCTTATCGAAAAGTCTCAACATCTCGAGTGGCTTCCTCAGGCTTTGAACATGGATCTAATTGGCGCAATTTCTTTCAATAAGGGATGCTATACGGGCCAAGAAGTCATCTCCAAGACACAACATCTTGGAAAAATTAAACGTCGAATGTTTTTAGGCGAGTCTAAAGAGATGAACCTCGATGTAGGCACAGAAATTTTTATGGAAAATGAGCCTAAAGGAAGAATCATACAAAGTGAGGGTGGACAATTCCTCTTTGTTCTACCTTTCGAGTCCATGGACTCCGAACTTTTCGTCAAAAACAGCCCCGTCAAAGTCCTTGACCTTCCCTATAACATAACTGTCCCTTCTTCTGTATTAAGCTAGTAACCTAAAAATGCAAAAACCGGCCTTGGGCCGGCTTTTTTTATAAATTCCAAATTACTTGGCTTTGTCTAACGCTTGTTTGACAGCAGCCTTAATTCCGGCTGAAGAAAGAGTGGCGCCAGCTACATCAGCAACATCTGCCGAATTTTTAGCAACGATTTCTTTGGCGATTTCTGGGAAAGCACCGCCGATGATCATTTCTGTATCACCGTGTTTTACAAGCTTGACATCTGCAATCTTACCGCCTTTGACTGTTACGGAAACATTGATCGGACCTTCTTTTCCTTGACCTGTACCGTCATAAGTACCATCTTTATAGGCAGCAGAGGCACCGGTTGCAAGGGCGGCAAGAGCTAAAAACATCAAAAGTTTTTTCATGGAATCCTCCATCGTGAATTAACTAACTATCTCCGGCAGCCACACATCTAAAGAGCCCGCCGAACCTGAGCCGATTATAAACTCCATTCAAATCGTAATTTCAAATTTAACCGTAACTAATTTATGTTATTTGAATTAATGGTTTACCTCTACTATCATGTACTGCGATTTTTGTTTCGTCTGTAGAATTGAGGCAACATCATGGCAGCTCCACTTACGCGCAGAACATTTATGGCAACCTCCCTAGTAACTGGAATGACTGCGGCACAGGCAGTAAAGGGACAAATGACATCGGCGGCTTCGTCAAACTCCGGTAACTACCCCGCCTCTCAAGGCAGTCCGGCCTTATACCCTAAACTTCCTTTACCCGAGCCGGATTTTAAACTGACAAAAACGTTCAGTTTAGGAAAGTCAACTCTTAACGAGGGCGAAACGATCACTGCATGTCACTGGGGGATCATCAGGGCACAAGTTCACGGTGGAAAGATCGTCGGAGTCACTCCCTTTGAGTACGACTATGCTCCAAGTCCAAATTTAAATGGCATTGCCAATCTACCTTACACCGAATCGCGAATCCGTTATCCTGCTGTCAGGGAAACTTACCTGCACGAGGGGGTTTCTAGCCGAGAAAGGAGAGGTCATGATAAGTTCGTTCGTGTGAGTTGGGACGAAGCTTTAAATCTCGTTGTCAAAGAAATTGACCGTATTTATGGGCAATACGGTCCCAGTGCGATGTACGGACGATCTTATGGTTGGATGTCCACCGGTAAAGTTAACGCTGCCATACCGCTTCAACAACGGCTTTTAAACCTGATGGGAGGATTCATTCCCACCGTTAATAGTTATTCAACTGCGGCTATCGGCACCATCCTTCCCTACGTCATTGGTGAGGGAGATCCACTCTCAACAAGTTGGTGCGAGATATTAAAGCATACGGAACTTATCGTCTTTTGGGGTTGTGATCCTCTTGTGACAAACGATGTTGATTGGTCAACCACCTTGCACAACAACTACGGCTATTTCCGGGCTCTTAAAGAAAAGGGAATAAAAACGATCTCAATCAATCCACTCAATACGGATACGGCCCAGTATCTTGGTAGTGAGTGGGTAGCTCCGATTCCCGGTTCCGACTGCGCCCTGATGCTTGGCATGATCCACGAGCTAAATAGAAGCGGTGAAGCTGACCGGACTTTCCTTAACAAATATACAAGCGGCTATCCTCGGCTTCTTGCCTACATTCAGGGAGAAGAAGACGGGATAGTTAAATCCCCTCAATGGGCCGCTATAAAAACTGGTATACCCGCAGAGAAGATTGTCTCTTTGGCCCGTGAGATGAAAAGACATCGGACAATGATCATGATGGGCTGGGGTATCCAACGCATCCAGTATGGTGAACAACCGCCTTGGATGGGCTTTGCTCTAGCAAGCGTGCTAGGTCAGATTGGTTTGCCTGGCGGAGGAATCGGAACAAATTATCACTATTGCAGCGGCGGCTCTCCAATGGCTACGGGTCCTTACCTCTCCGGCATAGGCTCAAATGTTCGGCCTGCCCGCCCAATCCAAAAACCTTGGAAGGGAAGTCGTTTCATCCCAGTTGCACGCTTCGTGGATTGTTTTCTAAACCCGGGCAAAACAATCAACTACAATGGCACTCGAATCACCTACCCTGATGTTCACATGGTTATGTGGGCAGGAGGTAATCCCTTCAGTCATCAACCACAAACGTTCCAACTCGAAAAAGCCTGGAAAAACCCAGAGACCGTTGTGGTTACCGATAATGTTTGGTCATCGACCGCTAGACACGCTGATATTGTTCTGCCCTCCTGCACTTTCTTTGAACACAACGACATCACCAGCATCGGCACTTATACCAATGACGGCATTGTCGCCATGAAACAGGTGATCGAGCCTCAGTTTGAATCCAAATCCGATTATTGGATATTTTCCGAATTAGCCAAGAGGCTCGGTGTTGAAAAACAATTCACTCAAGGACTTGATGAGATGGGATGGATTCGCCACCTTTACGAAGTCGCGCGTAATCAGGGTGAATTCATGGGCGCGAAATTACCGAGTTTCGAAAAATTTTGGGATAAAGGTTATATCCTGTTCCCTGTAAGTCCTGAAACACGAAACTATGTCAGTTTCGCCGATTTCAGGAGGGACCCTCAGGAAAACCCACTTAATACGGAAAGTGGGTTGATACAACTATTTTCTCCTCGCATTGCAGGATTCAACTATTCAAGTTGCAAGGGGTACCCAAGTTACATCGAACCCACAGAATCACTATTGACACCAAATAAGAACTTTCCCCTTGCCTACATAAGTTGTAAGAGCCGTTATCGCTTGCATAGCCAACTTGACGGCACCAGTGCACACAACATGGCTGATATTGATAACCGTGAACCTATTTGGATTCATCCAGAAAATGCGAAAGTTCGTGGCATCGAAAATGGCGATATTGTGCTTGTCAAAAACAATCGAGGTCGATTGATGGCAGTCGCCTATGTCACTGATCGAGTCCGAAAAGATGTTGTAGTTGTGCACCACGGCGCATGGTTTGAACCCCAGGATATTGGCCTGACTAACGACATTGATATTCACGGCGCCTCCAATGCTGTCACCATGGATGTGCCAACCTCTGATTTAGCATGCGGGAATATAGCCTCAGGCGGACTCGTAGAGGTGGAGAAATTCGTTGGAGATTTACCGGACGTAAAAATATTCGGCCAACCGCCGCTAACCAAAAAGTAAGTGCTTCCGTTATCGGCTTGGACGAACTATAGAAATAGACTGATCTCCAAGCCATTCGTAATGCACACGTATGGAGCTATCGCAGGACGTGCAACCGGCGCATTGTCCTGCAGTCATCTCCACTTT
Organism: uncultured Parasutterella sp.; assembly: GCA_947625105.1. GTDB lineage: Bacteria > Pseudomonadota > Gammaproteobacteria > Burkholderiales > Burkholderiaceae_F > Parasutterella. The sequence goes on along the minus strand of CANQMZ010000038.1, from coordinate 1,865 downwards.
CTTGATTTTTCCTTTTTCCACCCATCGTTCTACCATAGGAACAACGGCGGACTCGTCAGCTTTGAAGTGCAGAGCAACTTCTTTTAAAGAAACGACTTTCCTTTGCTGAACATACTCTTTAATTTCAGTCAGTGTCATCTTGAGGTCTTGAGGTGTTTATTGCCATTAATCCTGAGACCGATGACAATAGAGCATAAGAGAAGTAGGCAAAACGCAATGCAGATACCGGAATATGCAGGATGAACCGAGAATCGACCGATCTGATAAACCAGTGTGGCCGAGCAATAGCCCATGGATATCGTCCACAAAGCCGCAAAAGCTGTCCACTTAGGACCCGCTTCACGGTAAATAGCACCAATTGAAGCGCAGCAAGGAATGTACAGGAGAACCATCAAGAGATATGAAAACGCTCCAAGCTCTCCGTCAAAAAGCTCATGCATTGCTCTGATAGTGCCGACACCAACTTCCTGCTCAGCTGCTTGTTCATCCACGTCAGTGAGATCTTTCTCCACTGAGACGCCTAGTGGATCAACAAAGAAGTCCCCTATTTCAGAGAGGTTCTTTCCCACGGACTCAAAAGCTCGGATAGTTTCCGCTTTCAGGCTGAATTCTTCATTCGATTCTTCCTGCTCTTTTTCGAGTTCCTCCTTAGCCATGCGGTTACCCATTCCCGAATACAGGGAATCAAGTGTTCCAACTACCGCCTCTTTAGCCAAAATACCGCTAAAAACACCTACGGCTGCCGGCCAATTCTCTTTGGAAATACCCATCGGTTCAAAGATAGGAACGATGGTTTTACCAACTTGCGAGAGAACGGACTTTTCCGTATCCTCATTGCCGAAAGTTCCATCAGTACCAAGGGAATTCAAAAAGGCCAGCACAGCAACAATGATGACAATCAACTGTCCTGCTTTCAGGATAAAGCTCTTCAGCCTATCCCAAGTCCTCAGCCCTAAATTCTTCAATGTAGGCAAGTGATAAGGAGGGATTTCCATCACAAATGGACTTGCTTCGCCCTTTAACGCTGTTCTCTTAAGAATAAAGCCAGTTGCAATGGCAACCAAAATTCCTATCAAGTAAAGAGAAAAGACCAAATTTTGACCGCTCAAAGGCCAGAAAGTAATTGCAAAAAGCACGTAGACAGGCAACCTAGCCCCACAGCTCATAAAAGGAGCCATCATGATGGTGGTCACCCTGTCAGAGAACTTTTCCATGGTGCGCGCTGCCATGATCGCCGGCACACCACAACCAAAACCAACAATCAAGGGCACAAAAGACTTTCCGGGTAAACCCATCGCCCTCATCATTCTGTCCATGACGAAAGCCGCCCGAGCCATGTACCCTGAGTCCTCAAGAAAGGACAGAGACAGAAATAGACAGGCAATAACAGGAATAAAGGTGGAGACGGTTTGGATACCACCGCCAACACCGTCTGCTAGGATAGTTTTAAGCCAATCAGGAGTACCAATACTTTCAAGAAGAATGCCAAAGCCCTGAACAAAGATGGCACCAAACAAAATATCAAAGAAATCGATAAAAGCCGACCCGATATTGATCGAGAATATGAACATCAGATACATGATGAACAAAAATATCGGAATACCAAGCCACCGGTTCAAGACAATCTTGTCTATTTTATCCGTGGTGCTTTGCTTGATTTCTCCGGTTCGAACAATCGTGGCCTCTGCCACATCGGAAACAAAGCTATAGCGAACATCCGCCATGGCTATGTCAAGGTCGCCGTTAAACTGTTTATTGATTTCCCTGATGATCTGCCTGACACGAGAAAGGTCTACCCCTTTGAGGTAGTCATCCATGGCAACATCGCCTTCTAGAAGCTGCTCGGCAGTCCATTCCGCTCTGTC
>CANQMZ010000037.1 GCA_947625105.1 uncultured Parasutterella sp. | reverse complement strand
AATCCTTCCATGCCGGAGGATGCGATCACCGATGCGTTGTACAAATTGAAAAATTTTGAGAATGCCGAACTGGTCCAGAAGAACGCCGTCTTTATGGATTATGTTCAGCATGGTGTAGAAGTACGCTATTTTGTCAAGGGCGAGGAACGCTCTGGTCTCGTATACCTAGTTGATTATAAGAATCCTGACAACAACTCTTTTATCGTTGCAAACCAGTGGACTTTCATCGAAAACAGCACTAAACGCCCGGATATTCTTCTCTTCTTGAACGGGTTTCCGGTAGTGCTGGTTGAGTTGAAATCACCCTCACGTGAGGAAACTGATGCTTCCGAAGCATACCTGCAGATCAGAAACTATATGCAGGAAATTCCGTCGATGTTCATTTATAACTGCATCTGCGTAATGAGCGACCATCTAACCTCAAAGGCAGGGACAATTACCTCCGGAGAGGACCGATTCATGGAATGGAAAACCAAGGACGGAAGTTATGAGAACACTCAGTACGCACAGTTTGATACTTTCTTCGAAGGCATCTTTGCACGTGAACGTCTGCTAGATATCATAAAAAACTTTATCTGCTTCTCTAATGAGGGATTAAAGCGGTTCAAGATACTGGCTGGATACCATCAGTATTTCGCTGTCAATAAAGCGGTAGAGTCTACGAAACGCGCCATTGAGACCGACGGAAAGGGTGGTGTATTTTGGCATACGCAGGGCAGCGGTAAATCCCTGTCAATGGTTTTCTACGCTCATTTGCTACAGGAAGCGCTGGATAGCCCGACCATTGTGGTGCTTACCGACCGAAACGATTTGGACGATCAGCTCTTTGGGCAGTTTGCCAAGTGTAAGGATTTTCTGCGACAAGAACCAGTGCACGCTGAGAGCCGGAGACATTTGAAGTCCCTGCTTGATGGTAGGCAAGCAAATGGCATCATCTTCACCACAATGCAGAAATTCGAAGAATCCCACGAACCTCTGTCAGAGCGTAGGAACATTGTCGTAATGGCGGATGAAGCACACCGTGGGCAATACGGTTTGAAAGAAAAGATCGATGCTGAGACCGGTAAAATCAAAACCGGGACGGCGCGTATTATTCGTAACAGCCTCCCAAATGCTACATACATTGGCTTTACTGGTACGCCTATTTCCAAGAAAGATAGAAGCACTCGAGAGGTCTTTGGAGATTACATTGATGTTTACGACATGACACAGGCTGTAGAGGACGGTGCTACCCGCCCAGTTTATCACGAGAGCCGTGTTATTAAATTGAAGTTGGATGAGGCTACGCTGCGTCTGATTGACGCTGAGTATGACATTATGGCTAATAATGCCGATCCTGACGTTATTGCTAGGAGTAAACGTGAGCTAGGTCAGATGGAGGCTATTCTCGGCAACGATCAGACAATTTCTTCACTGGTAGACGATATTCTCAAGCACTATGAGAACTGTCGCGCGAATCTGCTTACCGGCAAGGCGATGATCGTTGCTTATTCCCGTGCCATTGCAATAAAGATCTATAACCGTATCATGCAGCTTAGACCAACATGGACAGAAAAGGTCGCTGTTGTTATGACGGAAAGCAATAAAGATCCGGAGGAATGGCGGGCTGTTATCGGAAACAAACGTCACAAAGACGAACTTGCCAAAAAGTTCAAAGATAACGATAGCCCGCTTAAGATTGCGATTGTCGTGGACATGTGGCTAACTGGATTTGATGTTCCTTCTCTGGCCACAATGTACGTTTATAAGCCAATGCAGGGACATAACCTTATGCAGGCGATTGCACGCGTAAACCGGGTCTTTGGAGATAAAGAAGGCGGACTGGTTGTAGATTATGTTGGCATCGCGACCGCGCTTAAGGAAGCGATGAACGATTACACCTCTCTCGATAAAAAGAACTACGGCGATACCGATGTTGCAAAAGTGGCCTATCCGAAGTTCCTGGAGAAACTCTCCATCTGCCGTGATATTTTCCACGGGTACGATTATTCTAAATTTATTAGCGGCACTGATCTTGAGCGTTCAAAGGCCATCAGCGGTGCAGTCAACTTTATTGTTGCCGTTGATAAAAAGCGTGAACGTGAAAATTTCCTGAAGGAAGCACTTATGCTCCATCAGGCGCTATCTCTTTGCTCATCACTGGTAGAGAAAAGCCTTCGAATCGAGGCGGCGTTCTTTGAGTCGGTTCGTGTGCTTGTTATGCGCCTTATGAATCAGGGCGAGGGAAAGAAAATTTCCCTGCCGGAAATGAATGCGAGAATAAATGCACTCCTCCGCCATAGCGTGAAGAGCGAAGGTGTCATCAATCTGTTCTCCGCTGCGTCAGAGGAGTTCTCACTGTTTGACCCGAAGTTCCTTGAGGAAATCTCCAAAATGAAGGAGAAAAACCTTGCGGTTGAATTGTTGAAGAGGCTGATTGCAGAGCAGGTGCAAATTTATCGTCGTACCAATGTGGTCAAGTCTGAGAAATTCAGCGAGATCATCCAAAGCACCATGAATCGCTATCTGAACAGTATGCTCACGAATGAAGAGGTTATCCAAGAACTCCTTAGTCTGGCAAAACAGATTGCGTCAGCTCAGAAGGAGGGAGAGCAGCTTGGCCTGACAGCAGATGAGTTAGCGTTCTATGATGCCTTGACAAAGCCACAGGCAATTAAGGACTTCTATGAAAACGAAGAATTAATTGCCATCACGAAAGAACTGGCAGATGTCCTCCGTAAGAATCGCACGATTGACTGGCAGAAGCGCGACTCGGCTAGAGCAAAAATGCGGATGATGATTAAAAAACTCCTTAAGAAACATCGTTATCCACCGGAAGGTATGGACGATGCTGTTCAGACCGTAATGACGCAGTGCGAACTGTGGGCGGACAATGAGGACATGGAACAGCGCTAGCACAGGGCTGTAATTAAGATTCTTCCAAATATCGTATGAGGGTAGGGCATTTAAGGGACAGCTAAATGAAAAATGTATCCAAGAAAAACTAACGAGTCCTTTTGACCTAAGATTACCCCTATGTGGGAGACAAAAACAAATACGTTCTCTAACAAAACCGCCTTGGTCCACTTCTTTTCACTGAATGAATGGTAGCGAGTCACCCTCTCTCATCAAGAGGAACCAGTCCTCATGACTAAGAGTGTATTTTGATTGCGATTGTCAAATAGTTTTCAAGACATAAAATTGAAACCTTGCTGGCCCGGTTGCAATTTATTTCACGGCCGCTTGGCAAAAAGAAAATTATGGATGTCAAAATCACCCCTTGATACCAAGGAGTGATGGGTGGTTGTTAGCTACTTGTATGCACGGAGAGCCAAAATCATCGACATTGACTTTAGACGCAGTCTGATCAGAAAAAAGGTTTTCTGTGACAACCGTTCAAGCTCATTGTCGTAACCCACACAAAGCTCTCGAACGTATCGCTTGTGGGCTTGGGTTGAGCAGGGCCTATTTTTTATAACCGCTTGGCTGGTGTAATCATCCTAGTTCGGTCTTGCTTTCTCGTTTTGTCCTCGTACAGCTTTAACGAACGGGAAATATTAAGCCTTAGGAAGAACCCTCTTCAGGAAGGTCTTGGTTCTTTGCTCTTTCGGATGTAGCAAGACATCGTCCGGTTTTCCTTGCTCAACAATGACTCCACCGTCCATGAAAATCACGCGATCAGCTACCTCTCGTGCGAAAGACATTTCGTGCGTAACGACGACCATGGTCATTCCAGATTTGGCCAAATCGGTCATCACATTAAGAACTTCTCCAACCAGCTCAGGGTCTAGTGCCGAAGTCGGTTCATCAAAAAGCATGGCTCTCGGTTCCATCGCAAGACCTCTTGCGATTGCCACTCTTTGCTGTTGACCGCCGGAAAGACTTGCCGGATAGGCCTGAGCCTTGTCTTCAAGTCCTACACGTCTAAGCATTTCCAACGCTTTCTTTTCAGCCTCTTGCTTTGGAACCTTGGAAACAAGTTTCGGTGCTAGGGCCACATTTTCGAGAACGGTCTTATGAGGCCAAAGATTAAATCTTTGGAAAACCATTCCAAGATGTTCTCTGACCTTGTTGATGTCTGTCCTTGGTGAAGTGATGTCTACATCATCCACATAAATGTGGCCACTTGTAGTTTCCTCGAGCGCATTGATGCATCGGAGCATGGTAGATTTTCCCGAGCCTGAAGGTCCTAGGACAACGACCTTTTCTCCCGGCATGACTTCGAGGTTGATACCGCGTAGGACTTGATTGTCGCCGAAATATTTATGGAGATCCACTATTCGGATAAGCGGTTTGTTTTGTTCTGTCATCGGTTGTCGTCCCCCTTACCCAAACGCTCTTCCATTTTCTTGACTAGATAAGCCAACAACAATGTCATTACCCAGTACATCAATGAAATGGTGATGTAGGGTTCCCAGTACCGTGCTGTGGCGCCTGCAACCGTCCTTGCTGCATAGGCAAGTTCTGCCAATCCGATGGCTGACACCAGCGAGGAATCTTTTAGAATCGCAATCGCATTGTTGCCTAATGGGGGCAACATTCTTCTAAATGCTTGCGGAAGAATGATATGAAACATCGCCTGCCAGTAAGTCATTCCAACTGAACGGGCTGCCTCCATCTGCCCTTTGTCCAAAGATTGGATACCTGCTCTGAACACCTCGGATAGATACGCTCCGGCATTAAGCGTAATGGCGATAATACCTGCGAGCATAGCTCCATAAGTTGAACGGATTTCACGGGCTAGATCTCCGGAAATCAGAAGCCCCTCGGTCGGGTGGATAAAAAACGGAAGGACGGCAAACTGCATCAGGAGAATTTGGACGAACAAGGGCGTGCCTCTGAAAAAACTCACGTAAACAGTGACAGGCCAACGAACGCCAAATCTTAAAATTTCCTTCCACGGGGAGTGCCGTGCAAAAGCCAATCTAGCCATGCCCAAAGCCATCCCCAGGATGACCCCCAAGACCACGCAGATAATCGTAATTTGGATGGTCATCTTGGCCCCTTCCAGGAAGAGGGGCCAATACTCGGTTACTACATCAAAACGAAAACTACCCACAACAACTCCTTAGGTATACGGTTGCGCCTTTGCATCAGGCATCAATCTTTTATGGTTGTCCGGGAAGTTTTGGAGCTTCAGTTCCAAACCACTTTTGGTAAATTTTGTTGTATTCACCATTGGCGATGACCTTGTCAAGGCCTGCATTGATTTTGTCAAGGAGTGCCTGGTTACCTTTCTTGACAGCAATGCCGAAGTATTGTTCTTTGAAGTTTGGATCACGAGCCATGTTGAAATGTTTATCGGGATTGTTGCGGGCATAGAAAGCGAGTACACCGACATCACCAACGGCGGCAACGACACCACCCTGATTAAGCTCTTCAAGTGCCAATGGTGTGTTGTCGAAACGGCGAATCCGGGTTGACGCTTTCCCAAAGGCTTCGGCTGCGGCAATATCACCGGCCGAGCCGCTGACCACGGCAACATTACCCTTGGTCAGGTCTTTGAGTTGCTTAATTTCAACTCCTTTCTGAGTCAGAATCAACTGATGGGCCAAAAAGTAGGGTTTGGAGAAATCAACGGTCTCTTTTCTCTTGTCTGTAATGGTGATGCCAGACATGATGATGTCACGGTCGCCCTTATCAACCGTTGCGAAGATCCCTTCCCAAGGAGTGTTGATAAATTTGACTTCAAAACCCGCAGCCTTTGCTATGGCTTTCATCAAATCCACGTCAAACCCAACAAGCTCTTTCTTGGCTGTTTCATACTCAAAGGGACGATAGGTGGCACCGGTCCCAACCACATACTGTTCTGCACAAACGGCGCCGGCAGCTAAGGTGGTGACTGCAAGACAAGAAACCCAAAGCAGTTTTTTGATAAACATACGAAAAATTCTCCATGTAAAATCTGACAACTCTTAGGAATTGATAATGGCACAAATATTCCAAGTTTAGTTAAGTGTCAACTAGTTATTTGAGATTTATATGGAAATAAAAGATTTAGTAAATTTGAGTCCTCAGAGTGCCGGACAAAATCGTTATTCCCGGCATGAGCTTTTGACCGCTCTGGGTTCGGATGGTCAGAAAAGGATACGCCAGGCGAAAGCTCTTGTGATCGGTGCCGGAGGGCTCGGTTCTCCCGCCATTTTATATTTGGCTTCGGCCGGACTCTCCGAAATCATTGTTGTTGATGATGATTCCGTGGACTTAACCAATTTGCAACGGCAGATCATTCATAAAATGGACCGCATTGGCATGAAAAAGGCGGAAAGTGCCAAAATTTCCGCTAACGAGCTTAATCCCGATGTCCGTGTTCGTGCCGTAACTAAGCGACCGACACCGCAGGAACTTTCTGAATTGATTTCACAAGTTGATGTTGTATTGGATTGCACCGATAACACGGCAAGTCGCTACGAAGTAAATGCGGCATGTAGGAAGCTGAAAAAGCCTCTTGTTACGGCTGGCTGCGTATCTTTTGTGGGTCAAATAACGGTTTGTGACTTCAGGAATCCGGAATCGGCTTGTTATGCCTGTGTGTTCCCCAACCACGAGGGAGAAGATGAAAAAGCCTCTAAAAAAGGAGTGTTTGCTCCTTTGGTGGGCACGCTTGGAAGCATGCAAGCCGGCGAGGCGCTTAAAGTGGTCGGAGGCTTTGGCACGCCTTTGACTGGAAGGCTTTTGATGATTGATCTGCTTTCTCAAAATATCAGCATTCTCAGCTATCGTCGCGATGAGAATTGCCCTTGCTGCGGTAAACAAAGGAGTGGAAAATGAGTGTCAAGGTTCTTTATTTTGCATCTCTTCAGGATTACTTGATGAGAGGCAAAGATATTATTGAACTACCGGAGTATGTTCATACGGTCGAGGATCTTATGAATTATCTTTCGGAAAATAACGCCGATTTGAAAAAAGCCTTTGAAACGATGCCCCGCTTACGTTGTGCGGTGAATCAGGAATTGGCAAAGAAAGACAGTAAAATCAAAGACGGAGATGAGGTGGCATTCTTTCCTCCGGTAACTGGTGGCTAGCGTACTGTTGTTATTCTTTGGGTTTCCGAAAAATGGATCCCTTGCGAAGTTGGATCAATCAAAAAGACGTTGAAGAAAGGTCGCGCCTTACGGCGGTTTTTCGCTTTTTCTTTACGATTGGCTTAGCGCTGCTTCTATCAATGTTTTTTGATTCTCCTAAATTGGGAGGTTTTTCGGCGTTGGGCGCTTTCATGGCCTTGCTTTCCGATACCAAGGAAACCTTGGATAGTCGTCTGCAGGGTCTTGTGATTACGTTCTTTGGCGTGATCGGAGCCGCAATCCTAGGCCTTTTCCTTAAAGGGATGCCTTACGGTGTTTGGCTCATCCTGGGGATCGCCTGTTTTGGCGAAAGTCTGCTTTCATTTGCGACCCGTTTTTGGTGGCTGTGGGGTAAGTATTGTTTGGTTTTCCTCATGGTCGCTCTGTTTAATTTCGCTCCCGATAAAGATGCGTTTATCGGATATGCCATTGGTTTTTCCTTAGCCGCTGTGGTCATCGTCCTAGACCACTACTATTGGAAAATTGAGCAGTTGGGTAAACGACCCCTTGAAGAGCTCAGAGCAATCGAAGGAGGTGTGCACAATTCCGTTGAGTTTGCGATGATCGCAGCCCTCACCTTGGTGGTGAGCCTTTGGATTGCAAAGGAAATAAAATTACCGGAGCCGGCTTGGGTCGGCGTTACCATTATTTATCTGCTCAACACGGATGTGGCCATGGGATTTAAGAGGATGATTGCCCGACTCATTGGAACCGTGGCTGGATATCTTTTCGTAGTATGGCTCTTTCCTTATGCGCATGATCACTTGACACTGGGTTTGCTTATCGTGTTTAGTTCTCTTGGAATGCCCTATTTTGTCGGAAAGAACTATGCGATCATGAGCTTTTTTATCACCGTCTATATCTTGTTTGTTTTGGATTGGTTGTTGCTTGCCTACGGCGGTGATGGTCGTCTACTGCAATGGCGTCTTTATGACACGTTTTTCGGGGCGGCTTGCGCTAGCGTCGCACTCTCGGCAATGTGGGTTCTATATAGACTCAGACCTGAACAGGCAAAAAAACAGTAGACAATTTATGGGAATTGACATCAAACGATTAGACTATCAAACTAATCATTTGTCATTTATTTGTTCTAATTTTTATTGTCAAAGCAAAAAGAGATCGATCTATGGCTGAAGCAAAAAAGGTAGTTAGAAAAGTTCCCGCTAAATCAGCGCCCCGTACGAAAACTTTAGCATCCCGAGCTAGAGCGGCGATACAAAAGAGGGCGGCTAAGCCTTCTGTTGAGGAAAAACCCGTTAAGGCGATCCCCTTGACAGACCCGTCCCTTTATATCAACAGAGATATCAGCTGGATTGAGTTTGACCGTAAAGTTCTTGAGACGGCAATGGATCCTGAAATTCCGCTTTTGAACAGGGTTCTTTTCCTCTCCATTTTCTTCAATAATCTAGACGAATTCTTCATGGTTCGTGTGATGAATCTCCAGAAACAAGCTAGGAGCGGAGCAGAACCAACAGGACCGGACAAAATGCCGCCTGCCAAGCAGCTTTCCGAGTTGCGCCGCAAGGTCAGTGAAATTGTCGAGACTGCGGAAGATTTATGGCTGAAAGGACTTAAGCCGGCTCTTGAATCAAAAGAAATTCGTATCGGTAAGTATCAGAGCTTGAATACGGAACAGAAAGAACAGCTTAACCGTTATTACGATGAGGATTTGTTTCCAGTGCTAACGCCCCAAGGGGTTGATGCGGGACGTCCTTTCCCGATGATTTCCAACTTGAGTTTGAATTTTGTTCTTGAGCTCGAAAAGCTTAATAAACCCAATTCCAAGACTCTTTTTGCTCGTGTGAAGTGCCCGAGCAACGTGCCACGTTTCCTGTTTGTTTCCAACAAGGATGCGACGGTTACAGCTGATTTGTCCAAGGTCAACAGTGAGGGAGTCATTATCCTTTGTGAGGATTTGATCGCTAACCGCCTGGATACGCTTTTCCCAGGTTACACCGTAAAGAGCCAGGGTTTATTCAGAATTACAAGAAACACCGATGGTGAAATTGAAGAGGACGAGGCAGACGACCTATTGGCTGCGGTCCGTGACTATGTTGAGCAGCGCCGTTTTGGTTCCATGGTCAGACTGGAAATGGAAAAAGGCATGCCACAAAGGTTGCAGGACTTTCTCTTTAGCCATTTGGGCCTGAATCCCTCTCAGATCTATCGTTGCCGGATTCCTTTGGGATTCTCTGACTTTGGCAAATTAATGAAGATTGACCGATCTTCTCTGAAATATCCGATTGATCATCCGCGGCTTCCCAAACAGTTTGATTCTGATCACAACTGCTTTGAGGAGATTCGCAAGAGGGATTTGCTGGTCTACCATCCTTACGATTCATTTAACAGCGTGCTTGAGTTCCTGTCTCAGGCGGCAAAAGACCCTAATGTGGTGGCCATTAAACAGACGCTATACCGCTGTGGAGCCGACTCCCCGGTTGCCAATTGGTTGCTTGAGGCTAGACGCCTGGGCAAGCAGGTGACTGCTGTCGTTGAACTCAAAGCAAGGTTCGATGAGGAGCAGAACATCACTTGGGCCGAAGAGATGGAACGTAATGGTGTCAATGTCGTTTACGGCTTTGCCGGCTTGAAAATTCACGCCAAGCTCTGTTTCGTGGTAAGGCGCGAAAAAGGCACTTTAGTCCGCTACGCACATATCGGAACAGGAAACTACAACGCAGCCTCGGCTCGCATATACACTGACCTTGGACTGTTCACAGCCAATAAGGAAATCTGTGACGATATCCAAGATCTGTTTAATGTAATGACCGGTTTTGGAACAGTGAACAAGTACCGCAAACTGCTTGTCTCCCCGAATACCCTGCGCCCGGGCGTGGTTGCTTTGATCAGACGGGAGATTGAAAACCATAAGAAAAATGGGAACGGTCACATCATTATCAAGTGCAATCAGCTTGTAGACGCGGAAATGATCGAAGTGCTCTATGAGGCAAGCCAAGCCGGAGTCAAGATCGAATGCATCGTCAGAGGTATTTGCAGCTTAAGACCGGGTATCCCCGGTGTTTCCGAGACAATCACCGTCCGGTCGATCGTTGGAAGACTGCTAGAGCATGCCCGCATCTACTGGTTCCATAATGACGGAAAAGAAGAGATGTACGTCGGAAGCGCTGATTTAATGACGCGAAACCTAAGTGGTCGTATCGAGGTGTTAACTCCCATCTTGGAAGAAAGACTTCGCCGAAACGTCATGAATCAGATTGTTCAACCTCAGTTGCATGATAATGTTCATGCTTGGGTGATGCATTCCGATGGCTCATACACGAAACTCAAACCCAAGAATGGTGAAAGCGTCTACGACAGTCAGGAAGAGATTGCCAAAGTGCTTAACCTTCTGAAGTCTTAGACATAGATGGCATAAAGCAAAGCCCCGCATTGCGGGGCTTTGTTGTGAGTGGTAGAGACAATCTCAAGGCGTATTGAAATTGAACCTCGGATCGTCTTTCTTGTGACACTCTTTGCAATAAACCACACTTTGACCATGTTCTTTGTGACAAAGGTTGCAGCGAAGTTCACCCGCATGACTGTCGTGCGGGTTAAGGGCTAGACCTTTGGTAGCCGATTTTTTGGCCAAATCCTGGTAGTTATGGCAGTTAAAACACACCTTCGCTTTTGCTTTGGTTGTTGGAGCCGCCACCATGTGGCACTGCTCACAAGTTACGGAGCGGCTCTGGTGCTTGAACTGCGTTTGGCAAAATGCAGCCTCAGAGAAGACGAGCATTAGTGCCACGGTTGTAATCAGGAAAGAATTTTTCATAATGCCTCACATGCGGTCGCTTTAAAAGCGACCGCATCAATGGGGTGGTTGGTTACTTACCTTCTTTGATGGCTTTAATGGCGTTGTTTGCCGCAAGCCTTCCGGAAGTCATTGCGAACGAAGAAGCCGAGCCTTCGCACTTCAAGTCGTATGAGGAGTCATACAATCCGCCGATATCCTGTCCGACTACATAGAGGTTGTCGATGATGTCGCCCTGCGGATTGGTTGCTTCAAACTTCGGTGTGACAGTGACGCCGCCCAGGGTGAGGAAGAACGCCCTGATACCCTTAAGAGCATAGTAGGGACCTTTTTCCATGTTGAAAGTGGCTAAGTGTTCGGGATTACGCCCAAATTCCGGATCTTTTCCGGCTTTAGCGTATTCATTGACTTTCTTCATGGTTTCTTTGAGATTTTCCGGCGGTACGCCGATCTGTCTAGCCAGATCGTCGATTGTGTCAGCCTTGAATGCCCAACCGCGTTGTTGTCCAATTTCAAATGTCTTCGGAAGAGCTTTCAGAGGAACTCCGGCGAGAACAATGGCGTTAAATGGGAGTAAGGCGCCTTTATTGACAAGCTGGTCATATTTGTCTTGGTCAATGATGTTGTACATGACGCCGCCAGCACTAGTCATGGCGTTGTAGACATCTACGAACACGGAGCCGCGGGATTCATTGAAGAATCGTTTGCCGTGCTGGTCAACCCAAAGCCATGGTTGAGCTAGGGCACAACGTCCTTGCTTGAGTTCATCAGCGCCCATGAACTGGTTGATTGGCGGTCTGTCGGGAAGGTATGGAGCGTTTCCTGCAATCGTGTGCATACCCTTTACACCGGCACCGACCAACTGAGCCATCTGGATGCCGTCACCAGTGCGACCGTCTCCCTCTCTACCATCCGTAACTGGACCTCTGTACCAAACAGGCTCAAACATGCCCAAGCCGGAAGAATCGGGAACGTATTTAGCCAACATTTCTTTGTTGGACTCAAATCCTCCTGTGGCCAAAATCACTTTCTTGGCTTTGATGATGACTTTTTCTCCATCGGCATCAACAGCTTCCACACCGACAACCTTTCCATTTTCTACGAGAAGTTTCTTGGCAGGAGTTTCGGTGAGGATTTTTCCGCCTTTGGCCCGCACATCTTTGGCAAATCTTTGGATGATTCCGGCGGCACCACCTTTAAAGAGGTGCCATGTCATCAAGGATTCATCTTTCGGGTACATGGTGCGGATACCACGCATCTCGGCGCCTTTATCGATAACCCAGTCAACGGTTGGACCGGACTCTTCAATCAACACACGGAGAATGTGCGGGTCTGCACGATAGTGGTGGAATTGCAATGCAGCGGTCAGAACCTGGTCAACTGTTGTGTTGATGCCGTGTTCTTTTTGATAACGAGTGCCAACACCGAGAGAGCCTTCGGGGAAATTGCCGCCACCACCGAGTGCAGCTTCCTTCTCTAAAACAATTGGTTTAACGCCTTGATCAACTGCGCTTTGCGCAGCAGCTAGTCCTGCAAGCCCACCGCCGACAATGACCAGGTCGGTATTGAGGAACTGGGTGGCAAACGCAGGAAGTGAAAAACTGGTAGCAAAAACTGAGGAAATTGCTACGGCTAATAATTGTCTGCGAAGCATATCTTTTTACTCCTTAGGAATTTAAAAATTGCACGGTTGAAATTTTTATGTGTGCAATTGCGAGGAATTCTATAAAAAGTAAACAGAGTTAATGTGCGATAATTGCAATCATATAAATGCGTAAATTGCAATATAAAGATGAGTAACTTTGCAAATCTTTCCATAGCGGACTTGAACTTTCTGCTTCAGGTGGAAAAGCAAGGCGTGTTGCTAAAAGCAGGCGAAATCCTCAATATGTCGCCTTCGACGTCCAGCAGAACCTTTTCCCGGATCAAAACTTATTTTGATACGCCGATTTTTCGTTTGGAAAAAGGTAAATGGATAGCCACCGAATATTTTCAAGCTATCCGACCCAATGTCATTTCCATAGTCGAGGCGGCAGAAAAGCTCAACAAAACCAAGTTCAGACCAAGCGAGTGCACGATGACCTTTGGTCTTTCGTGCATGATGACTGAAGTAGAACACATTATTGGAGGAGTGCTTCCAATGATGATTAAAGAGGCTCCTCACAGCCGTCTTGATTTACGCAAAAGCGATGATGAGTTCAAAGCAGTGATGGATGGTTTGGCAGACTTTGCCATCGTCACCGCAGTGAATCTACCTAGTGAGGTCCATTTTCTAAGGCTCTACCGACTCGATCGCGTTGTTTTGGTTCGCAAGGATCATCCTCTAACGAGGTTGGGACGCGACCCGACTACCAAAGATCTTATGGACTACGACCGAGTTACGATTCTTTCCGGAAGAGCCCGTTCCTGGACGGGACCAGATCAAAGTGTCTTTCCTCGCGAGCATTATATGGAGCACACACGGTTTTCGACAACGAGATTCCATGCGGCATGGGAGGCAATGGAGCATACGGATTTAATTTCTGTTTGCGGATGGAGAGCTGCAGAAATTGCGATGAGAGGACATAAACTCGTAGCGTTGCCGTTGCCGAGAGAGATTAAAAAAGGGCATGTTTGGAATGTTCTGATTTGGTCTGAAGCCAAACATAAGAGCGAGCCCCACATTTGGTTGAGGGGACTTTTTTCTCGGTGGGCTGAGCAAGAGGCAAGAAGAGTAATAGAACTTGCTAAACAAGGTAAAGGACCGCCCAAATTTAGCGCTCGGACAAAACTTAAAGACTGACATGCTCTTAGAGTAGGGACTAAGAGAATGACGCAAGGTGCGAGACAAAATGGCTAGAACAACTTCTACAATGGCAGAAGCCCGTCTGATGTTGGAGGTTTATACCCGAATCCCTACCAGTCGGAAAATTTCGACAACCGAATTAATGAACTCTCTTGAATATGATGGGATAAAGATACCTAGGCGTTCGCTGCAAAGGTACCTTCTGGCTCTTGATATTGCCGACATGGGAGTAAACGTTGATAAGTCAAGCAAGCCTTACGGGTATAGAAGAGAAATTACCAGGAAAGATCTTGAGCATATTGGCCTAAGTCCATCGGGGGCGCTGCTTTTACTTTTGGCTCGCGAGCATCTTCGTTATTTGTTGCCTTCCAACATAACAAAATCCCTAGGTCATTTATTTGAAGCAGCTGATCAGTACCTCAGTATGGAAGCCGGGCGCTCCAAGCATGTTCAATGGCTTGAGAAAGTGGCCTTTGTGGGGAATTCATTGCCGATGCTTTCACCAAAAATTTTACAAGGGGTCCTTGACACGGTATCCGAAGGGCTTTTTAAACAGGTCAATTTAAGAATCAAATACATAAAAAGCAATGGGGAAGCAATTGAAGAAGAAGTTTCTCCCTTGGGCTTGGTTCAGCAGGATGTGAGGTTGTATCTCGTTTGTTCGTATGGGGATCCGCTGAAAATCAGGAACTTTGCGTTGCACCGTATCAAAGCGGCCGAACTCATTGAGAGACCTTCCGTTGTGCCAAAGGATTTTAGACTGAAGGAATATGTGGCTAAAAAGCTGTTCAATTACGGAAGCGGTAGAAAGGTCATTTTGCAAATGGTCTTTACCAGTCCGGAGACGGCGTTAAACAGAGAGGAGACGCCATTTAATTCGACACAGAAGATCGAAAAACTCGAGGACGGGAAGTACCGTCTAACAGTACAAATTGAAGATTCAATTTTGTTGCACGGTTGGATTGAGTCTTGGCGCGAAAAAGCTGGAATTGAGTCAGTAAAAATGACGGAAATTTAAGGCTCTTCGTGCATAAGTGTGGGTAAAAAAAGAAGTTAAATGAGCTCGGAAATAAGCTAGGCCGTGGCGTAGGAGG
>CANQMZ010000036.1 GCA_947625105.1 uncultured Parasutterella sp. | reverse complement strand
ATAATTGTGTAAGTGCCATTGTCAGAACCTAAAGCCCCAATTCTTCCGAATGCGACTTGTCCCCAATCTCCTGAAACGCCTAAATAGCTTTGTCGTCCGAAGGCGGAACCAGATTCTGAAGATGTTCCATTGTCAAGATTAAATCCTTGTTCTAAATCAAAGAACACGCTATTGCCATTGCCCAGATCTTCCTGACCTTTAATTCCCCACAGGGTTGAGTACCAGTTGCCATTAGTTAAAGAGACAGTAGCAGAACTACCTCTAAGTTTTTGGACAGTAACTCCCGTGTCAAGCTGACCGTATAAGGTGACTGAGGATTCGGCTAAAGCAAACGGGGCGAGAAGACAAAGAGAAACCCCAGTGAGAATTTTTTTCATTTTTCAGTTCCTTTATATAAATAAAAGTAACATCCAGTGTAACAAGCTCACTCTACGTAACGACTGTACAGGGGTCATTTTCCGATTATTTATAACTGAATAGTCAAATTATTACCCCAAAGTGGTTAATGTCGAAAGCGATAAGTAAAAAGCTGTCTCGCAATAGTGCGTTAGAAATCAGAAAGTTAGCTGTTAAACAAAGCGATAAATATAGCAAGGGGTAATTTTTTAGAACTAATTTCTTTAGTAGGAAAAACCTCCAATTTTTGTCTAATTATTCTTTCATTACAATCAGATAAGTGTGTTTGGCTGTAAATGGTTATTGCACAGTGACAGCTAAGTTCCATAATCCAAGGAGAAAAATTAATGCTTTCTAGAAGAAGTTTTCTTAAGTTGGCATCTTCTCTCGGTTTACCCATGACACCGCTAGCCCATGCTGTGGCCAAGGCCCTTGAGGATCTTGGTCAATACAGTTGGTGCGCGTGCGTCATTAATTGCGGCCAGAGATGTCCAGTTAAGTGTTACACAAACAACGGGCAGGTTATTCGCATTGAAACCGATAACGTAAGCCCGGAAACCGTTCCTTCCCCGAGGCAAATCCGCGCCTGCCAGAGGGGACGGTCAATGCGCGAAAGAATTTATTCGCCAGATCGGTTGAAATACCCGATGAAGAGAGTAGGCGAACGAGGCGATGGAAAATTCGAAAGAATTAGTTGGGATGAAGCTGTTAAAACCATTGCCAAGGAATGGAAGAGAATTCGAGATACTTATGGCAACGAGGCAATCTATTGGCAGTATTGCTCCGGTCAGCAATCTTTGGTTAGCTCACGTTGCGCATGGCAAAGGCTGATGAATTTGATGGGTGGGTTCCTTAAATATTATGGTTCCTATTCGAATGCCCAAAAGCAAGCCGCCATCCCCTATACGTACGGAGGCCGTCCGTCCTCATTGCCCTCGGAAATTGCTAATGCCAACCTTTACGTTTTATTTGGAAACAATCCTCTGGTTACTAGACCATCGGGAGGTGGCAAGGGCTATCAGATCGAGATGAGCTTGTCAAAGCACAGGCCAAAGATCATTGTGATTGATCCGTGCTACACCGATACTTGTACTCATGCAGATCAATGGATTCCGATTAGACCGGGAACCGATGCTGCTTTAATCGGCGCTTTGGCCTATCAGTGGATCAAGAATAACCAAGTTGATCAGGATTTCCTTGATAAATACTGTGTCGGTTACGACGAAAAGACACTCCCGGCTAGCGCGGCTAAAAATGCTGACTATAAGTCTTACATTCTAGGTCTTGGTCCTGATAAGACACCAAAGACTCCCGAGTGGGCGGCAAAAATTACGGGTATTCCTGCTGAGGACATCAAGAAACTGGCTCAAGAGATGGCTACAACCAAGCCTTTGTTTGTTTCCCAGGGTTGGGGTCCGCAAAGACAGGCAAACGGTGAAGAAACCAGTAGAGCCATCGCGATGGCGCCGATACTTCTTGGACAAGTGGGTCTTCCTGGAACGAACACGGGTTTGCACGAGGGCAATACCAACTTCCCGGCTGTTTACTTACCGGTTGGAAAGAACCCGGTTAAGGCAACAATCCCGATGTACCTGTGGACAGATGCCATTATCCGCGGCAAAGAAATGACTCGTCAGACTGATGCTCTCAAGGGAGCAGAAAAGCTCAATCAGAACATCAAGATGATCATTAATTCCGGCGGAAACACAATGATCAATCAGCACGGAGATTGCAACTGGACCGACAAAGTATTAAGGAACGACAAAGATCTTGAGTTCCTCGTTGTCTGTGACAACATGATGACACCCACATGCCGGTATGCGGACATCCTCTTGCCGGATACGTTGGGACCGGAAACGAACGATTTGGCTTGCCAAGGTGGTAGCCATGGCGATGTTGCCGTGATGCTTGCGATTCAGAAAGCGGTTGAGCCTCGATATGAAGAGAAACCTTCTTGGGAAATCTGCCGTCTGATTGCCAAAGAACTAGGACTTGAAGATCAGTACACGGAAGGCAAAAACCAGGATCAATGGGTTCGTTGGTGTTATGACGAAACAAGGAAGAAAGTTCCGGAACTTCCCGAGTTTGAAGTCTTCTGGAAGAACGGTATAGCGCCGGTATGGGGTTTCCGTAAGGATCCTTTGGCGTTGGGAACTTTCCGTAAAGATCTGGAAAAGAACAAACTCAAAACGCCATCAGGCAAGATCGAAATTTATTCTGAAAAACTTGCCGACTATGTCAAGGACTGGAAGATCCCTGAGGGAGAAGTTATTTCTCCTATCCCAGTGTTCTGGAGCACGTGGGATATGCCTGGCGATAAGCTTCAAGAAAAGTATCCTCTGCAATGCTATGGGATTCACGGTCCCGGCAGAATCCATTCGACTTTCCATAACCTGCCTCGCCTAAGGGATGTCCATCCCGATGCGGTGTTCATCAATGTTCTTGACGCCCAAAAGAGAGGCATTAAGGATGGTGACATAGTCTACATCTATAACGACAGAGGCACTGTCAGGTTGCCCGCCAGAGTAACCCCGAGAATTATGCCTGGAGTATGCAACATACCGCAGGGCGCTTGGTATAAGCCGGAAGTGATTGACGGAAAAGTAGTTGACGTAGGAGGTTGTATCAACACCCTGACGAGCCATCGGCCAAGTCCTTTGGGCAAGGGCAACGCTCAGCACAACATCCTTGTTGAAATTCGCAAAGTTAACTAACGGGAGATAGAAATGGCACAAAAAGGATTTTTCATTGACGTATCCCGCTGCGTAGGTTGCAGAACCTGCACCATAGCTTGTGCGGATTTGAACAATACGCCGATCGGCATTTATAACCGAACGGTTAAAGCTTATGAAGGAGGGACATGGGAGCCCTGCGCTGATGGTACATGGCGCCCGAATGTTTTTGCTTACTACATTCCTATTGCTTGTAATGAATGTACGGAGCCCGCTTGCGTGGCAGTATGCCCCGTAAAGGCCCATTACAAGAGAAAGGAAGACGGCCTGGTGCTCGTTGATTTGCAAAAATGCATTGGTTGTGGCGCTTGTGTCCAAGCTTGTCCCTATGGGGCGCCAAAACTTAATCCTCAAGTAGGCAAAGTGGTTAAGTGCGACGCATGCGTGGCTAGGACATCGAGAGGTCTTGCTCCCGTATGTGTTGAAGCTTGCGTAGAAAGGGCTATTGATTTTGGTGATATTGATGAACTTAGGAAGAAATACGGAACTACCGATTCAATAGCACCCTTGCCGGATGGTTCAAAAACCAAGCCGAATTTGGTCATCAAAGCCCCTAAGCAGGCAAAGCCAACCGGTTTTAGCGGTGGAGAGGTTCATCGCTTCTAGTATGGTCTGCTAAAAGGTAAACCCTCCTTGTTTTTAAAATGGGCAAGGAGGGTTTTTGGAGTAAAACTAAAGAACTAGAACATTTCTTCTTTTCTATCGCTGGTTCACATCACTTCATCGGCTTTTGGTTGATTCTCATAATTTGTGGAGGCCTAATCAGGTACAGCGGTGATAAATAGCCGCTCCAAATGTGTATGAGTCGCGTAAACGGAACGACTAAGAAAATCAACAAGCCCACAAAGATATGCAACTTCTGCCAAATAGGCACGTCAAGCATCAGGGTCCATGCACTAGGATTGAAGGTAAATAGACCTCTAACCCATTCGCCAAAAATCACAATATCCTTTCCTGAACGGTCGGTGAAATATGCATTGATAATGCAGCAAATACCAAGCGCCAAAACCAACAGGATCAACGCCAGAACCAGAAAATCACTAGACCGCGAGCTTATCCGTACCCTGGGGTTGCCAAGCCTCCTGGCAATCAGCATGCCTATGCCGATAAGAGCCAAAATCGCAAAGAACCCACCCGTGAAAATCTCAACCATTTGGTGAATCGGCGGAGTAAGTCCAAACGCGTCCAAAACTTCCGGAGGCGTGAAGAGTCCTGCACAATGACCGCAGAATAGGAAAATTACGCCAATGTGGAAAAGATTAGCTCCCCACATGATTTCATGTCTGTCGAGAATCTGACTGCTCTGGCTTTTCCACGTGTACGGGGCGAGAATGAATCTGCCGATGCTACCGACAAATAAAACCGCCATAACGATATAGGGTAGAGCACCATAAATCAGAAAGTGAATAACGAGAGTGAGGTCTTCCATGGTTACTCTCCTTCCATTTTGTTTGAGGCACGGTGATATTGTTCAAAGATAGGGACGATCTTGCGATTCATGGGACCTCCAAAAATCTTAGCCGCCCTCTGTCTATGATTTTCTCCGCCGCCTGCATTAAATCCTTCTAAGCCTTGCATCTTGAGGGATGCTTTGGCGTTCCTATTGGCTGTGGGTACCACAAATCGATCTTTGTGGTCTGCGATTGCCAACAATCGGTGCATGTCACAGACATCTTGCAAAGACAGACCAAGAGCTTTAATGGTTTCAGCCTCAGGAAACTTACCCAATTGTTCCGGCAAAATCTCGCAGGTGAGGAATTGACTGATACCCTCGGATTCTGAGTAGGCTCTGAGAAGCGCTCTTTCAGCAAGCAACTTTTTAAGAGCCTCGACTACAGGCTGTAGGTTACCGGCAGTGAGCATATTGGCTAGGTACTGCATTGGTATACGCAGGCTTTCTACATCGGGAATCAGCCCCTTATAGGTGATTTTACCTTCATCGACCGCATGAGCAATCGGAGAAAGCGGGGGTACATACCAAACCATCGGGAGGGTTCTAAACTCAGGATGGAGCGGTAGTGCAATCTTCCACTGACTGATCATCTTATAAATGGGAGAGTTTTTAGCGGCGGTGATCCAGTCGGGTGAAATGCCTGCTTCAAGAGCAGCTGTCTCAATTTTGGGATCATTGGGGTCAAGGAAAATATTCCTCTGAGCTTCGTAAAGGTCCTCGGGGTTTTCCGTTGAAGCCATTTCTTTGATTCTGTCCGCATCGTAAAGCATGACACCCATGTAACGGATTCTGCCTACGCAGGTTTCCGCACAAACTGTGGGCATTCCCGACTCAATCCTGGGATAGCAGAAAATGCACTTTTCGGCTTTTCCGCTTGACCAGTTGTAATAGATTTTCTTGTACGGGCAACCGCTCATGCACATGCGCCAGCCTTTGCATTTATTCTGATCAACCAGGACGATTCCGTCTTCTTCTCTCTTGTAGATGGATCCTGAAGGACAGCTTGCGACGCAGGCAGGATTCAAACAATGTTCGCAAAGCCGCGGAACATAGAACATGAATGTATTTTTGTATTCTGCAAAAATCTCCCGCTGCACGTTTTCGAGATTGACATCTTTTACAGTGTTGACGTTGACACCTCCAAGGTTGTCTTCCCAAGCTGCCGAGCCAGAGACTTTTTCCATTTTTTCGCCGGTAATGTAGGAAATCGGACGAGCCGTGGGCGCAGTCTTGACTCTGGGGGTCTTTTGAAGGTTTTGATAATCGAATGTGAAAGGCTCGTAATAATCGTCAATTCCGGGAAGTTTCGGGTTGGCAAAAATTCCGCTAAGAAGCTCAAGTTTTCCTCCGCGAGCCAGTCGCAAACGTCCGTTCTTTAATTCCCAACCGCCTTTCCATTTCTTTTGGTTCGCCCATTGTTTCGGATAGCCTTCACCGGGTTGGCATTCAACGTTATTGAACCAAACATATTCCATGCCGGGGCGGTTGGTCCATACGTTTTTACAAGTGACCGAACAGGTATGGCAGCCAATGCATTTATCGAGGTTTAGGACCATGCCGATTTGCGCTCTGATTTTCATAGCCTGCCCTCCTTTTTGTTTTCTTCTTCCATCCAATCGACTCGATTCATTTTTCTCATCCAAATGAAATCATCTCGGTTCGGACTGATGGTGCCGTAATAGTTGAAAGAGTATGAGAGGTGTGCATAGCCACCGATCATATGGGTAGGATTAATCAAGACTCGGGTTGGAGAGTTATGATCTCCACCTCGTATGCCGGTGATTTCGGAGCCGGGCGTATGGATGATTTTTTCCGTGGCATGCTGCATGATACAAAGTCCTGCAGGAAGTCTGGAGGAGACGACAGCTCGTGCGGCGACGGAGCCATTGGCGTTCCAACACTCAACCCAGTCGTTATCGGCAATGCCGGCATCTTCAGCATCGCTTTGGTTAACCCAGATGATCGGACCGCCTCTTGATAGAGCAAGCATCCTCTCGTTATCAAAATATGTTGAATGGATACCCCACTTTTGGTGAACGGTCATGAAATTAAGCATGATTGACTTGTTCCCGTTGGGCTTAATGTCTTGGAGACCGCGTAAGGCTTGCTGATTTGCCGGGGCGCGGTATTGTGGGAACTGCTGGCCAAAAGCTCTCATCCAACTGTGGTCTTGGTAGAACTGCTGGCGTCCGGTCAGTGTTCTCCAAGGCAAAAGCAGATTGACATTTTGCCAGAAGGCCACATAAGGCGTTGACTCATCCAAAGTCCCCGACCAATCGGGAGCGGTGAATGTCCTTTGCGGACGGTTGGCCAAATCATCAAAAGTCATCTTATCGGCCTTATGCCCGTCGGAAAGGAAGCGACAAGGCACACCACATTGTTCTTCCACAAAATCCCAACTGCGGAAGGACAGCGAACCGTTAGTCTCCGGAGAAAGCCTCAAAATGAAGTTCGCCGCATCAACATCGGTTTGCATCTTTGGACGTCCTTTGGCTATACCGGCTTGAACTGTTCCGTTGATTTGTTGGAGTTCCCTGATCTCGGGATCGAGATTCCAATGTATTCCCCGGTTGCCCCCGCCATTCTTCGAAAGTAGAGGTCCGATGGAAGTGTATTTATCGTAGATAGCGGTGTAGTCGCGCTCTATGGGATGGATGCCTGGAGCGGTCTTGCCGGGGATTAATTCGCATTCACCTAGATACCAGTTTTTAACATCTAGCGCTTGTCCCATCTCCCCGGGGGTATCGTGGGCCAAAGGACTAAGTACCACGTCGGTGATTTTGCCAAACTTGGTGACATTGTTGGCCGCCAATTCCGAGATTTTCTTTGAGAGATCTTTAAAGGTATCCCAATCGGTTCTTGATTCCCAAGAGCATTGCACAGCCTGCACAAACGGATGGATGAAGCTATGCATGTCTGTGGTATTGATATCGTTTTTCTCGTAAAAAGTGGCTGCCGGAAGCACAATATCCGAGTAGGTGGAAGTAGTGCTCATGCGGAAATCTATGTTGACGAGGAGATCAAGTTTGCCTTCCGGAGCATCCCTCCACAGAACCATTTCCGGTTTAAGCGTTTGCTCCTCTTCCCCAAGTTCCTTGCCGAGAATTCCTGCCTGAGCCCCCAAAAGATGCTTCAAGAAGTACTCCTGGCCTTTTCCGGAGGAGCCAAGCAAGTTGCTACGCCATACAAAAAGGTTACGCGGCCAGTTCTCCGGCGCATCAATGTCAAGGCAGCTGAATTGGACGCTCTTTTCTGATAACTTTTGAGCGACATAATCGTCTACCTCGATTCCGGACTTCTTGGCTTGTTCAGAGAGTGTGACTGGGTTCGTGGATAACTGCGGAGCGGTCGGTAACCATCCCATCAGTTCACTCTTGACGTTAAAGTCAAGATAGGTTCCTCTATAGACTTCAGGATCGGCTAAAGGTGAGAGCATGTAGGAAAGCGGTACGCGTTCGTAACGCCATTGATCCGTGTGCTGATAAAAGTAGCTTGTGGCATTCATCTGCCTGACCGCAGGCACCCAATCCTTAGCGAAAGAGTATGCACTCCATCCCGCTTCAGGCCTTATTTTTTCCTGACCGACATAATGGCACCATCCGCCGCCAACGACACCGCAGGTACCGCAGAGCATCAGAAGATTAATAATGCCTCTATAGGTATTGTCGGTCTGGTACCACTGGTTGACACCGGCACCCATCAGAACGCAGGCGCGTCCCTTAGTCTTGGAAGCAGCGGTCGCAAATTCTCTAGCTAAAGTAATCACATCTTTTGCCGGAACCCCCGTAATTTTCTCTTGCCATGCCGGAGTAAACGGTATGTTGTCATCGTAACTTTTGGCGCATTGTCCACCTAAACCACGATCAATCCCAAGGAAAGAAGCCAGCAGATCAAAAACCGTACAAACCAGAATTTCTTTCCCTTCAATGGAAATTTTCTTGACGGGGACTTTACGAGTCAGGACATCCGAATCCATGGGATTTGAGTTAAAGCCTTCGTGGGTCTGACCGCCGAAGTAAGGGAACTGGACATCAAGAACATCGTCCCGGTTTCCAATTAGAGACAATTGCGGTTTGATCTCTTTACCGGTTTGTCCATCAACGGGCTTCAAATTCCACTTGCCAAGGTCTTCTCCTGGTTTTTGGCCCCAACGGTATCCCATTGAGCCTTGGGGAATGGCAAGCTGTTGATCAAGCTCGTTGAAAACAACGGTCTTCCATTCCGCGTTGTTGCAGTTTTTTGCTCCGATATCACTTGCTCGAAGTTCTCGTCCTGCCACGTATCGGTTCCCCTGCTTATCAAGCGTAACCAGTATTGGAAAATCGGTAAGGTTTCTGCAATATTCGGTGAAATAGAGATCCGGTTTATCAATATGGAATTCTTTCATGACCACATGAGTCATGGCGACGGCAAGAGCGGCATCAGTGGCCTGTTTTGGATGAATCCACCAGTCGGCATCCTTGGTTACTTCTACGTAATCGGGGCAGATATTGACAACTTTGGTGCCGTTGTAACGTGCCTCAATCAAGAAGTGGGCATCCGGCGTTCTAGTCATCGAGATGTTGGTACCCCAAACGAGAATGTAATTTGAGTAATACCACGCTTCGGACTCCGGGACGTCTGTCTGCTCGCCCCATGTTTGAGGAGATGACGGTGGCAGGTCGCAATACCAATCATAAAACGATAGCATTACCCCGCCGATCAAGCTCAAGTAACGAGTGCCCGATCCGTATGAGACCATGGAATAGGCCGGAATGGGCGTGAATCCTGCGATTCGATCAGGTCCCCAGCGGCGGATCGTGTACAAATTAGCAGCCGCGGCAATTTCAAGGGCTTGATCCCAAGTGGTTCTGACCATTCCTCCTAAACCACGGACTGCCGTGTAAGACTTGCGTTTTTCAGGGTCTTCCACAATGCTTGCCCATGCTTCCAAAGGAGCCATGCCTTTCCGAGCTTGTTCCCAAAGCTCTTTTAATTCGGAGCGGATCAGGGGGTGTTTGATGCGGGAGGCGGAATACAGGTACCAAGAATAACTTGCTCCTCTCGGGCAGCCTCTAGGTTCATGATTGGGAACTCCCGCCGGGGTCGGCGGGTAATCGGTTTCTTGAGTTTCCCAAACAACGACTCCGTCTTTTACGTAGACTTTCCATGAGCACGAACCCGTGCAGTTAACACCGTGAGTTGATCTTACTTCTTTATCGTGGGCCCAGCGATCTCGATAGGCAGCTTCCCAGCTGCGATCTTCGGCACTGACTTCTCCCCAACCGTCTGAGTAGGAACCAACTTTCTTTGAAAAAAACAAAGAGGTCTCAAAGATGGAGGCCATAAAACATTTCTCCTAGGTTTGACCGCCGAGTTCCACATCGAATCGGCGGCCATAAAAGGCAAAAATTAGAAAGACTTCATTAGCAAAGATTTGGCGCGTTTTTACGATCGTAGTAATACAGGTTGATCACAAAAATAGCGATGAAGATAATGGTGGACACTGCGAACATAGCGCTCGAGCCAAATTGAGCTAAAAGGGCGCCGATCGTAAACGGACCGTAGGCGCCAATGGCCGATGTCCAACCGACTACTGCTCCACCCTGAAGAGGAGGGAAAAGTACTGCCATTTGCTCTGTGGTTGAGGCATTGCCAACACCCGTCCAGAAAAAGATCCAGAACATGACGCCAAGCCAGATCCAGCAGCCTGCTACGCTGTCCGGCTTGTAGAACCAAAGAGCTAAAAGTCCTGCGATATTACAAATAGCCATGATGGTTGTTACCCGACCGCCTCGGATTTTGTCGGAAACTCCGCCGGCTAGTACGCGTGACAAGGAACCGATGACCGGTCCGAGCCAAGCGAGCGCAACAGCACTGGGAGCTCCTTCAATACCGGTAAAAGTCCTGTTGCCGAGCAACGCAAGCTGAGCACCAAGACCGGCGAAAGTAGCGAAGGTTCCATAGTAGAACAAAGTCATAAACCAGGTGTGCTTGTTATCAAAAATCTGCCACTGGGCTTTGACGTTGGCGGTTACAGGCACAGAGCGCAGGAATAGCCATGCGCAGATGGTTACGATAGCGACTAGGGGAATCCAAATCCAAGCTGCGTTTTGTAACCAGTAATGGGTGGTATGTCCATTGGCAAGATGAGCGGTTTGGGGTTCTCCCAAAAAGGCCAATGCAGAAAAGCCGATTACCAGTGGAGTGACAAACTGAACAAGACCGGTACCGAAGTCAGACAGGCCACCCTGAACGCCCAAGGCAAAGCCTCTTTCCTTTTTAGGGAAGAAGTAGTTGGTACTTGCCATCAGTCCCGAGAAAGTGCCACCGCCTATACCGCTTAGCAGGGCAAAAACCATCAGCATCCAGTAGGGAGTACCAACGTGGGTGACAGCATAAACCCAGCAGAAGAGCGGGATCAGCAATAAACCAGCCGAAAGGGTAACCAAATAACGGGTACCAATGATCGGCGGAAGGAACGTCCATACGATACGTAAAGTTCCGGCTGACAGACCAACCATGGCCACTAACCAATACAGTTGCCTGTGGTCAAGAGAAAAACCAATTTCATTCAGACGTGGGGCCAGCGAAGGAACCAAGAACCATGCGCAGAAACCGAATGTCAGACAGAACGTGCTGATCCAAACGGTTGTCCATGCAAGCGTTTTATTCCACTGAGCGGGGTTTTCAGGATCCCATACCTTGATGTCGGGAGTCATAGCGAGTCCTTTTATCCATTGACTTAATGGTAATTGTTCTACTTTGCATACTACCGAGTGGGTGGGAACTTGAAAGATTTGTATAACCAATCTAGGTAATAGAACCACCTTGGTGTTTCTAAGGTTTTTACCTCAAGCGCAAGGTGGTTGGAGTCGCTATCGAACAAGTTATGACTTTTCTTTGGCCATCAATTCCAAGATTTTTCGTCCTAATTCAACTCGAGGTTTTACGGTTGACATATCTGACCATTCTTTTTCAGGATGGTGCAGGTCGCCGCCCACGACTCCCATTCCGCATACAACGGTGGCACCTGCGCCGGAGAGGTCATTGCCGTCTGAGGCACCTCCGACATCCAACCATTTCATTTGAGTCTGTCCCAATTCCTTAGCCGCTCGATCGACGATAGCGATGAGGGCATCTGTTTTTTCTGTTCTGGCAAGTGCGGAGCCCTTGTTGCTGGGTTTGAGGGTTGCCGTGACACCAGGGGCAAAGCCCTTGTTACAGAGTTCTTCGACATCTTTGAGGACTGCATCACGCGATTTATCATTGAAAAAGCGAAAATCAAATCCCACCATGGCATCTTCGGCAATGGTGTTTGATGTGGTGCCGCCTTTGACGATATCCGCGTTCAGGGTCACATCAGGGTATTTATCTTCAACCGCCTTGATCTTTGGGATAGCTAGAGCCATTGCTTCTATGGCATTGCGGCCTTCCTTGGGATTGTTACCCGCATGGGCGGCAAGTCCTTTGAAGTGAACGGCAAGATACATCGCGCCTTTTCTAGATCGGACGCAACCGTTGCCGGGTCTTCCCGGCTCGTAGACCAGAGCATATTTGGCTTTTGCCCCTTCTTCCATCAGTACAGTTTTAGCCTCAGGACTGCCAGTCTCTTCTCCGGGATTCAAGAGCACAGCGATATTGAGTTTCTTATTGACGTCGGCTGGCAGATTTTTGCAGATCCACCAAACTGCATTCAGTGAGCTCTTGTCATCTGCGACTCCTGCGCCATAAGCGATATTTCCTTTTAGCCTGAAAGGATATTTCGCCGCATTTCCGACTGACTGAACCGTGTCGTAATGGGCGGAAAAAATCACGTCATAACTCTTTAGGTTCGGCTTGTTAGTAGCGATGACCATGTCTCCCAATCCCTTGAGGTAGCGGACCTTGACCGTCCAACCTATGGATTTGAATCGATCGGCCATGATTTTGGCGATTCTATTGACGCCTTCCTCGTAATGCGACTTAGAGTCAATTGAAACCAGTTCCCGTAATTCCTCCATGTAGGTCTTCAAATCAAAGTCCGTTGACGAAGCCATAACTGAAGGAATAGACATAAAAATGGGCAATGAAGCTGCGGTCTTGACGATGAACTTTCTACGTAACATGGGAAGCTCCTAGGCTAGGCGGACGGTGCCGTTTCTGGCACGAAAAGGAGATAAGACGTGATCCTTTCTTTAGTTAATCTTTAAGGGTTGTGTGGCAAACGGTGTCTCAAAAAGGAGAGTTTTCACCCTGGAGGACCGATGGAAAGTCCTTGTAATCAACTTTGGAAGATTTTTTTGTAGTGACCGTGTCTTCTTCGAAGAGAGAGAACACTTTTTCTCCATCCTGATAGGCCTGGATCATGGAACGATATTGTTTTTGATTCATATCGAATGAAAAAACGCCGGAAGCAGTATGAACTTTGACTTTTCCTTTGAATCCCTCTGGATCCACCAGATCAACATTGTCAAGATTAAAAAGGACACCGTCGGCCAGTACTACGAGCATTTTTTACCTCCTTTATTGGATCAGGACTGAGATGGAATTCTCAATCAAGGAAATCATCTGAGCAGACGAGATTTTAAAGGCAATAAAGTGTTGTTGTAGGAATTGCCATTTCTAGAATTTCACGGCGAACGTGCGAAGAAAATGGCTACTTCTGCGTGTTTGTCTAAAGAACCAAGCTCGAGCAAAAAATTTTATTATATAATGTACATATGTTTCATATGCGCAGACAAGCATATCATGAAAGAAAAATTGGACAAGGAAGTATTGGCGAGCCTCATCCCCCAAGGCTGCCGCGTGAATTGGGATCAAAGAACTCTTCGGTACTATGTGTTCAAATCTACTTATGTCTACGATCCCAAGATCAAGCGTGGTAGGGAAATTCGCACCCAGGTGGGTACGGTCGTGGATGGCAAATTCTCCTACGCCAAGAGTTTTCTTCTCAAACAAAAAATACAGTCATTGGAAAACCGCATCGCTTCCGATCATCAAAAGAAAACGGTCCAAGCAGTGTGCGATGCTAGCAAAGAAGAGATTACTGATTCAAGGCAAGCCGGCAAGATCATTTATCCGTTAGCTTACGTCTATTTGGTTGCTTTACTGAGCAGTCTGTCGGGCCAGACCAACTGTGTGCAAATAGCAGACTACTGGAAGAACAATCGGGTGGCACTGGAATCCATATTTGAAGATTTTCCTCATCAGGATATCTCGTATGACACGGTCCGACGCTTGCTGATGCTCATTGATCCCCATGAGTTTCAAGGCTTTTATAGCCGTCTGGTCAGTCCTCTGCTTCACCAATTCTGTTCTCGGGTAGTGGCGGTTGACGGGCAGGCGATTAAAGCTCCCAAGAATTCGAAGATGAGAGGCGGAAGATACATTCTGTCTTTCTATGACACGGAAAACGGTGTTGTGCTCTCGCAGAAACTGATCAATGAGAAGGAAAATGAGATTACCTATGCGAGCCCAATGATTGAGGGGTTGGATTTAAGGGCAACAGTCGTTACGGCAGATGCTTTGAACACCCAGGAAAAGTTTGCCCGTACTCTGGTTGAACACGGGGCCGATTATTGCCTGGCAGTCAAAGAGAATCACAGGGGACTGTACTTGGATATGCGGTTAGCCTTTATGGATAAGCTTGAGGCAAGGACATTGACACTTGACAAGACGGAATTGGGCCATGGTCGCGTAGAGAGCCGCGTGTTGCAGATACTGCCGGGTAGTGTCCTAGACAAAGCTCATTGGAAAAAATGGGTAGGCTTGCAAGAGGGAACCATTGTGAAGGTCACGCTAACGACCGAAGTGAAGAAGAACGGGGAAAAGAGCACGATGGACAGATACTTTATTTCTTCTTTGCGTTGGGATAACCGGTTTATAGCCGAGCAATGCGCAAGGGCGGTCCGTCAACACTGGAATGTGGAGAACAACTTGCATTATGTCTTGGACGTGGACTTCAATCAGGACAGGACTCAATGCAAAAACGCCAACTACTTGCAAAACAGGGTTCTTCTCAACAAACTGTCGCTTGCTGCCATCCGAAGATGCCAGAGCCTAGAAGAAAAAGAAACCGGCAAGACGGCCATGAACGTCAAAAGATACATGAGCAAATTTGCCAATCTCTCTCATGCCCTGCAGGTTTTACCTCTCATGTTCAATGAATAATTCAATTCACGCGTAGGCCCTGACTCTTGGATAAAAAACATTTGAATAAATGGGAAGG
>CANQMZ010000035.1 GCA_947625105.1 uncultured Parasutterella sp. | reverse complement strand
CCAATTTTCTTTGCTATTGAACTGACAAACTTGCCCGGTTTGCTTAAGAAAATTGCTCAAATTTATAACACCATTTTTTTTGAGAGTTTTGTCTAGTGTAGCGCTTTGGGTGCTCCCTTTATTTCTTCCTTTCACAAAAAGCAAAATACTTGTATCAACAGTGGCACTCTCAAAGATTTGAACTTCTCCGCAATCAATCAATAAAACAGGGTTGGTATTGGATGCGAGGAATCCCCTCAGCTTTTCTCCATATTCTGCCCGCATCCATTTGTTTGAGGTGATGTAGCAGACAACTCCATCATTTTTGACTAATTTATATCCTTGCTCATAAAACAGGCAATATAGGTCTCCTCTTGCGGCATAGCATTGGAAACCAGAATCTTTATAAATGTCACCCAATTTTTGGTCATATTCTCTACCCTTCTTATCTAAGCACTTTTTGCCTGTCGCATTTTGTAGTTGTACATACGGAGGGTTGCCTATAACTATATCGAAACCCTCAGATAGTCCAAACATCCACTCAGTGTCATAAAAAGGTGCAGCGCTGTTCTGATCAAAAATATTCCATGAAGCCAATATTGCAGCAGAACTGTTTCCAATAGTGCCAACGGATTCAAGTTCTTTTAGGTAGCCAGCTCTAATGTCCGAGATTCTTTGTCTCAATTCACGTTTATGTCGGTTATCCCTAGCTCTAAACAATTCATGATTTGCCCGAGATAACTTCTTTCTTATCAGTTGAAAAAAGTCGGCACTATCAATAAGACTTTGTACTTTGGGTAAACTTAGCAGAGAATTTGCAGCGATAAACTTAGTTTCCAAGTTAGGAAGGGGCCTTATGCCAAAATTACTAGCCACATCATCTGTTGGTCTTTGCTCAGCTACAAGTGAAATAAAAAATCTTAATTTGCTTATTTGAGTCGCTATTGGCTGAATATCAATTCCATAGATGCAATTTTCAATTAAATAAAGCTTTCTTGCGAAGTCTGGATCATTAATGTTTTGATTAAATGACTCGTCTATATCTTGTCTCAATTTACGGCGTTTTTCTTCATCAAGTTCAGCGTAAGCTTCCCTGTCTCTTTTTAACGCAAGTTCAGTGATGAAATTCCTCCATAGATCATTTGATGGATCTATTTTCCTTAAAACGTGAACCATTTGTTGAAGCATTCCCATTGGGAAGGCTCCGGATCCACAAGCAGGATCAAGTACTTTGCATTTGTACAGGGCCGACATTATCAGTTTCCTATCTTTTTCAGATAGTTCTATTTTGTCGTCAGCATGCGATAGAAGATTAGAAAAAACAGATTTGTCTACAGTTGGACAGTGATGTTCGAAATAAACCATTAGACTTTGATCAACCATGTACTGGACAATCTCTCTTGGAGTATAAAACGAACCGGTTTGTTTTCTTGCTGTAGTTTTTGTTTCGGGATTATAAGAAGCAAGAAGATTTTCAAAAACTTTCCCTAACAGTTCTGGATCCAATGAAACTTCTTGATCCATAGGGGTATTTTCCTCTACCGTAAAGTTGTACTTACGAAGAATGTCTACGATGCCTTGAACTCGAACATGTTCATGTTTTTTCTTGTCGTCATCACCGTACCATGATGACAGATCTACATCAGACCCAACCTCTTTACCAAAGAAAAAGTAATCAGGGAAATTTAACTGTTTGCGGACATTTTCATTCTCAGAAAAGCCGTCAAAATACTTTCCGTAGTCCTTGCTCTTAGGGTCTCTGTGATCAAGACAGTCAAATAAGCCACCATTTAAGAAAGGAACTTGAGCGTTTGCTGCGTTTAAAAAACTTTTTGCACCACCAGGTCTAAACTCAGATTTATAACGAAGGAGATTGTTTGTGCTAGAGGCCGTTAGCCCTCTAAAACGTTTGTCCCCTAAGAAGCCTCTATTTTCAGAACTGCAATTATTCTCGTCTACTATTGGGCGGTTCAGCACAGCAAAGAATAAATTTTGTAAGATTAATCGGTAGTATTTACTTTCTTCTGGGTTATAGAGTGAGTTCTTCTCTGAATCAGGAGCAAAATTGTCTATGTATTTCTGTTTTATTAATTCCTCGTTAAAAAATGATTCTGGAATAAGTTTCTTTTGCTTGAGAAACCATACGAACACTAATCGGGTTATTAAACGGATGACAGCTTCATGGTTGTATTTTGAATCATCATCCCGAGTGTGAATATCTCCAGGAAAGCTGACTTTGCCACTATTTATCACCCAGGCATACCATTCAGAGAGTTCAGTGTAAAATTTGCGCGAAAGAAGTTCTGTGGAAAGAACCTCCTGCCAATGTCCATAAAGATCATTAAATGTCGGATAAGCTTTATCTCCAAGGGATTCTAGAAGATCAATGTGACCGCGATGAGGATGTTGACAGTCAATATCTCTGAGTATAGAGACTTTTCCTAGCGTTTCATCTTCACGCCATTTTTGGACTGATTGGTTTCTTTCACAGGTAGCAATAGTTAGTTTATTCCCATTCCGAATAAAAACGACTACAGGAACTGAATATGCCAACCGGTTGAATCCTCTAGTGAGAATGGATATTTGAGTTCGAGTTAACAATGAGTTTGTTTTTATGTCTAATGCGAAGATCATCATGGTTTGATAATGATCTTCATCTATGTCTTTAAGATCAACAGCCTGATTGTTCTTTTCGCTTAACGTGTCATCGTCAATGGCGCCGATAAAGTAAGTATCTTCTACATTGTCAATGACTTCGGAGAAAAGCTTGGGAGGTTTTTGGTTGCGAGCTTCTTCAAAAAGCTCCATAACATCCAGTGGAGCCCTACTTTGCTCAGTGTACTTAATATGGAGTGTCTTGAGTAACGAACCTACCGCATTGAACAGGGGCTCGCTAGTAAATTTTTTCAATGTTTCTTTCATGATTTGTTGACCTCTCTACTAGAAGAGATATATTCCCAAACAATGAGATCAAAATTATTTATTTGAAATTTTTTATCTTGAGAAAAGTCTCCAGCGTCTTTTAATTTTCTTGCCATATTGCCCCTTCTTGACTTGAGCATCTCCGCAAGGTTTTTTGTGGCCTTTTTAGGAGATTGAGCACGCAACCAATCATTTAATACGTAAGAAAGTTGTTTTAGTCTATCAGGTTCTGAGTTGTCTATCCATTGTGGAACAAATCGTTCGTGATACCTGTTAGATCTGAGCAACTCCAAAATTTCTGCCTTATTTAGCATGAACTCGTTTTCTTCTTGTTCTTCTATGGGAAGGGCAACCAAATACAGTTCTTTGTATCGCTTCTTAGAACCTTCCTCCCTATGAGGATAACCAATAAGAGCTACTAAGGAATCCTTCTGCCTCGACCTGTCTTTTTCTTCCAACTCGAATCCAGAAAAAATCCCGTTGGGCATTCGTCTAAAAACTTCTTTGTTTTTTTCAAAGTAATCCACAAGATCCTGACGGAAAGATTCAAAAGAAAAATCTTTCAGTGTAAGCGTCTGTGAGGACTCTATATCTGAAATGGAGTTATTTTGCAATTCTTGAAGCAACTTATCAGCATTTTTATCTTGAATTGGATTATCTTCAACCATCTTGCGATAAGTCTCGTTAAGCTCTTGGGGCTCTGAGCCAACAAGTGTCATTACAGCCATACGGTTTTGAACGCGAGCTTCTAGTTGCAGGTAATCTTCAAAACTCTTCGCAGGCCAAAAGTTAACACATTGAATAATATTGTTAGGAGAGCCAATACGGTCAATTCTTCCGAATCGTTGGATGAGTCTTACAGGATTCCAATGGATGTCATAATTGATTTGCATATCGGCATCCTGAAGATTCTGACCTTCGGAAAGGCAGTCTGTTGCTATTAAAATATCAATAGGCTCCTGCAATAGTGCATCGTACTTGGGTTCAAATTTTTTTACTAACTTAACCCAGTCTTCATACGAAACATCCCATTTATTTTCGGTGTCATTGAAATACTTACCGCGACTAAGGTTTGCTTTTTCGTAAAGTTCTTGCCAATCGAGTTCTTTGTAAAGCTTGCTGTATGGAGCAAAGCGCCGAAGAATAGAGATATAGCCATCATTGATTTGTGACCCAGTGCAATAACAGGAGGAACCGCTTACGGAGGCTATGTTGGTAAAGCCCCGTTTAATGAGTTCGTCATAAATAAACTTGGCCGTATCAGCATAAGCAGTAAAGATTACAACCTTTCTGTTGTGTTGCTTTTGTTTCGCTTTCAAAATACGTTCAAGTTTGTTAAGTTTGACATCTTTTTCAAGACCTACCTCGTATCTCTCTTTGAAATCTAAAAGTCCTTCATATATGCCTTTTAATAAATTAACGTCCTTAGCTAAAGCCTTCTGGAAGCCCCCTATGTTCTTCATATCTGAGAGCTTAATTTCGCCATTCCTCAGGGTAAAGTTGTCTTCAATGTCGGCGCCATTTTCATCATCGTCAGAAAATGGTAGAGTAGGGATAACACCATCTGTTTTACTATTTTGAAAGTTCTTAACACGATCAAGTGTTTCTTCGTGAAACATTAATACATTTTTTACTGTAGTTAACAGAGAAAACCAAGAAGACTCCAGTCGTTTTAGGAATAAAATGCCCATCATCTTAGCAAGATATCTCTCGCGGTTTACTTCATCATTCTTCCAACCTTCCGCAGCAGAAACCTTTTTAGACTTTTTCCTGCTTTCTTCCATAAAAAGGCTCGGTTGATAGGCGGCAAATAAAATCTTTTCTATTTCTTTATATATATCCTCGGTTGAGTTGAATATTCCAAAATGATCAAGTCCTTGGTAAATATTCAGAGGTTTTTCTTTGTTAGGGAATCCTATGTCTTCTCCCAATGTTTTTTCAATAAGTTTTCTCGTTCTAGCGACTATAAGTTTGTCCGTGAGGTTGAAAAATTTCGATGGTAGGACTTTAATAAATCCGCTGATAGTCCTTTCAGGGTTTTTGCACCAACGGGTGTAATGAGCCTGAGCTGTCGCAAATAAACTACGCAATGATTCAATACCAAATTCTTCATTGTTAAAAATACCATCCTCCCCATGGGCTATCAGATTAAATTGACCTTTAACATCACTTAAACCAGTGTTGATAGGAGTAGCTGAAAGAAGAAGAAGTTTAACATCCCTCTTTTCTTGACCGTGGTTTTTAATGAGAGAATTAAGTAATTCCTGATAACGAGAGGATTTCTCATTACGAAGATTATGACTTTCGTCTATTACAAGTAAGACTTTCTTTTGTCTTTGAAGCCACGATAGAGGAGCGTCATCATAATTGTCCTCAAGTCGTTCACATTGGAAATCGGTGTGAAAGCGTACCAGATAGTCAAATTCATCGTGTTCAAAGCGAGATCCATGACGCCTGAGGTACTGAGTCCAGTTGTTTTCGAGTTTTTTCGGACAAATCACAACGGTAGTGTAATTTCGTGTTTGAAAGTACTTGACAACAGCTAGAGCCGAGAATGTTTTTCCGAGACCAACGGCATCCGCAAGTATTGCCCCATTGTATTTCCTGAGGATTTTTATTAGAGATATAACTCCTTTCTGTTGGTAATTAAATAGAGTTTTCCAAATCGAGCTTGTTTGAAGTAGTGACATGTCTTGTTTGTGCTCGATGGAAGATTCAAGATCAAGGTCGAAATTAAAGAGTTCGAACAAAATCTTATAGTAGACTTCTTCTGGAGTGTACTTTCGATAAAACGCATCTATTTGTTGGATAAAAAATTCCTTAACACCAATCTTTTTGCTCTTACGATCTGTTGGATCGGTGGGGATAGTGTCTGAAGCTGCTTCCCATAGTTTTTTAAACCATACTTCTAATTCACGATAATCTGAGTCTGACTTGTCAGCGGCTTTTGCCATATTTAATTCAACATTGGAGGTTTCACGTAATCCCAAAC
The DNA here is from genome assembly GCA_947625105.1 of uncultured Parasutterella sp. Classification (GTDB taxonomy): domain Bacteria; phylum Pseudomonadota; class Gammaproteobacteria; order Burkholderiales; family Burkholderiaceae_F; genus Parasutterella. The sequence goes on along the minus strand of CANQMZ010000035.1, from coordinate 9,255 downwards.
CTGCATCAGTTAGGTTACTACTGCCTAAGATAAAGAAACTCTTAACGTTTCTCACTTCGGGCTTGTATAAATACAGTTTCGCATGACAAAATGAATTTAATACCACCTTGCACTTTACGCTGTCCCTCAACAAAAACGCTCTAGCATCGCGTACGTATTGGTTTAAAGGAAATGTATTTTCAATGCCTTCGTCGCCTCTTAAAAGATCAACAACATGTTGCTCATTTTTTTCGTCTTTGACCAGTTCTGAAGAAATAATACGATATTCAACGTCTGGTGGAATAGTTTGGTATAAACGACTGAGAGCCCGTAAAGTGAAATAACCAGTTACTATATCAAACTTAGCTTTTGGTTTTTCTCTGAAAATGTTGAGATCTATGAAATTCCACACTGTAGTAATAGCATCGCCATCGCCGTAAATATTCTTTTTGTTATCAATTAACATCTTTGGATTCCATCGAAAGAAACAGCTCTGCTTATTATAACCTGTCAGCGTTCAAGGTAAATTTTCACTGTTGCCCAATGTTAAGTCAACGGAACTTTGATATAGAAAGACGTGAGCTTCGTTAAGACAAAATTTTTAAAGGATTAAAGATGTCTAAAAAACAAGCGCACCTCGTCTCTGCCTGGAGGAACAAAGTCAAATTATCAGGCAGTTTAAATTAAGACTTATCAGCACAAAGGTGGCTTGCAACAGCTGTCAGTAATCAGTCCAACCCTATATCGCCAACTGAAGAAATACCTCGTATCCTTTCTGCGATTGAAGAAAACGATGAGTGTTTTAAATTTTCGGCTTCTTTGAGGTGATGTTGCAAGTCCACAGGAGGAATGCCTTGTTTACACAAACTGGCGCCATAAACATCTTCACGTTACATGTTGTGATCCTATTGGAACTTATGAAGGCAAGGTATTGGCAGTAAATGTCAGTTTCGTGAAAAAAGATTTTACTTACAACGTTTTATTGCCCGGTGGCCATCCCTTCATGAAGTATGAAACTTTTGTAGTGTATAAACAGGAAGTTAAAAAGTATTGGGTGAAGAATAGGAAATCAGGAACTCGTCCTTTTGAAAAACGATTTGAGTCAGGAATTTTTCCGAAAAATACTTTTCGGATTTTTCTATTCTGACGAAGTAGACAGACGCATTTTAAAATTCATAAAGATCAACATTAAAGAGGTCAAAGTCCCATAGAGGATTTTTCATTCGCCGACACTTTCCTCATGTTATTTGCGTATTTAAGGATAATCACCATCGATTTTGGCCGTTTTACCTTGCCACCTCGGTTTCGTGATCACTTCCTCCCAAAAAAAGCCCCTGCTTTTTTTTAGTTGGCAAGGGCTCCTCTTGAGGCAGACGTATATCAAGCCTTTGATGCGATTCTGGCTCTTAAAAACTCCATGAGCAAGGACAGGGGACGCCCCGTTGATCCTTTCTCTTTACCAGACTTCCAGGCTGTGCCCGCAATGTCGAGATGCGCCCACTGGGTGTCACCAACGAAAGCTGCTAAAAATTCAGCTGCCGTGCAGGCTCCGGCGCCTCCTGCCATACTAACATTAGCTAGATCCGCAAAATTGCTCTTCATGGCATCCCTGTATGCTTTATGCAAAGGCAATCTCCAACAGCCATCAAAGCTCTTTCTGCTAGCGAGCCAGAACTGATTGGAAATGTCATCGTCCGTGCAGAAAAGACCTGAGAAAACATTCCCTAAAGCAACCACGCAGGCACCGGTCAATGTCGCGGCATCAACAATGCACTGCGGCTTGTATTTATCGATGGCGTATGAGAGAAGATCACATAAAACCAAACGACCTTCGGCATCGGTATTTAAAACCTCCACCGTCTGTCCGGAATAACTCGTCAAAATATCTCCCGGCTTTGTTGCATTTCCACCCGGCATATTTTCCGTGCAACCAACGATGGCAACAAGGTTAAGTGGAAGATTGAGTTTTGCCGCAGTGGCAATCGCGTAAAGCATGACGGCAGCTCCGGACATGTCATACTTCATCTCATCCATGGTCTTAGCTGGCTTTAGCGAGATACCGCCGGAGTCAAAAGTCAATCCTTTTCCAACCAAAGCGATCGGAGCTTCGTTTTTCTTTCCGCCTTGGTATTTCAAAATAATCATTCGTGGCTCTTGGGCTGAACCTTTGGCGACACCTAGAAGGCAACCCATCTTTAGCTGCTCAAGCTTCTTTTTATCGAATACCTTAACTTCAAGTCCGTATTCTTTAGCAATCTTTTTAGCTTCAGTGGCCATAAAAGTTGGTGTGCATAGATTGGCCGGCATGTCAGCAAGATTTTTTACTTGCTGCAATCCGCGACCGATTTCAGCACCGTCTTGAACGGCTTTATTGATGGCTGTTTTGCGAGTTTTACTATGCAATTCAATGAGAGCAGGAACTTTCCAATTGACGTCATGGGACTTGTAATTTTTGGGTCTGTCTAACGCCGTTTGAGCAAATAAAGCGGTTTTTTCCGCAATCCATTCAGGCTCACTCTGGGGTAACCATTCCAAAGTGGTAAGAACAACAGAGCTAGCCATATAAGCTAACTTAATGGCGGCTTGTACCTCTGTGGAAAGCCTTTCTTCCAAAGGCTCTTTTCCTAACCCGACAAAGACGACTCTTTCGGCCGCTACGCCTTTAATTGAATGGAACAGGACGCACTTTCCAAAACATCCTGAAATGTCCCCGCTTTCCATCCAACGTCTGACCGCTCCTTCGCTAGCCTTATCAATGGCTTCGGCGGTTTCTGTCAATCGATCCTTGAAAACTCCTACGACTAGCGCACCGCAGGGATGTTTCAAAACATCTCCGTGAATCACAGAAAATTTCATTATCTTTTCCTCTATGAAAAATGTTTCGCAGCATTATAGGACCATGCTAAAACTCTGCTGCCAATAAGCGTAAAAGAACGTAACAAGAATAAGTTCTCTTAGAGCGTTTTACGGAAAAAATATCCCGCCAACGGGAGGGTGATGGCTGCTGTCACAGTCATGGGGATTAGGTCAGACCACAGTAGAGAAAGCGGAGCGTCTTCCAAGTACACCCGGTGGACAAAATTCAAGGCAAATCTCAAGGGATCCACATAGGTGCTCATCTGAAGTATCCAAGGCATGTTGTCCACGGGAGTGACAAGGCCCGAGAGAATCACCATCGGGACTAAGAGGACAAAGGCATAAAACATGGCTTGTTGCATGGTGTGGGCAATTGAAGAAATCGTCAATCCGATTCCAACGGTTGCTGCGGTGAAAATGGCTACACCAAAATAGAGTAGGGCAAAAGATCCCCGGAACGGTATGTTGAACCAGAGGATGGCAATCAAAAGCACTAGGAAGGTTTGGAATACACCAATCAAGATGGGAGGAATGGCTTTTGCTATCAAAATCTCAACCGGCCGATAGGGTGTTACAAGCAGTTGGTCAAAGGTTCCGTTCTCCTTTTCTCTGGCTACCGATAGGGACGACAGGATCATCACCTGAATAAAACTTAGGGTTCCAATCAGTGCGGTTACGATGTTCCATCGAGTTTCAAGGTTGGGATTAAACCAAGCCCTTACATCGAAGGTTACGGGATTCTTCTTGCCTAACGATCGTTCATTGAAGTTTTGGATGATTTCAGACAAATCGGCTGCCGCCATGGAAGCGGTGGTTGAATTGGTGCCGTCAACAATGATCTGAACTTCTGCAGGAGCTCCCTGTTGAATCAACGAGTCAAAATTACTCTGAATGTTGACAACTGCCAGAGCTTTTCTGGGTCCTACAACTTCTGCCATTTGATTGGCATTCGGAAGAACTTTGTACTTTTCGAAAATGTGAGAAGCCGACATCTGCGAGACGAGTTCAACTGCGTATTTGCCGCCTGAGTTATCAATAATTGCGAACGGAACATGCCTTAAGTTGAATGTGGCCGCATAACCAAACAGAATACACTGAACAAAAAGAGGAACGATAAGAATAAACCGGGTGCGCTTATCCGAAAGAATTGCCAAGGTCTCTTTGACAAGTAAAACTTTTAACCACTTTAGCCACTGAATTAATTTCATCTCATTTCTCCAGTGTCTTTTTAAGGTTGACTTTGACAATGATAAAGAACAGCACCGCATATCCCAAAAGAATCAGCCAGTCCTTGACGACCATGGCGGGGTCATCTCCTGAGAGAAATGATCCCCTAATCAATTCCATGAAATAGGTGGCCGGCAGTGCATAGGAAATCACCGCAATCGCGTCAGGAACGTTTCTCAGGTCAAAAACGAACCCACTTAAAAGAACACACGGCAAAAAGCTGATGAGAATACAGGCCTGAGAGGCGAGAAACTGGTTTTTAAGTAGGGCGGAAATCAGCAGCCCAAGTCCCAAGGCGGTGAGTAGATAAAGTACTGATGAGCCAATGATGATTGCAAGTGATCCAACCATTGGAACTTCAAAAAAGAAGTAGGAAAACAGTAAACACAGGAAGAGTCCACCCATACCAACAATAAAGTAGGGGATCACCTTGGATAATAGTATTTCTGAAGGTCTTGCCGGTGTCGAAAACAGCATCTCAAGGGTTCCCCTTTCCCATTCCCTGGCGATAACCAAGGCAGTTAAAAAGGCACCGACAATGGTCATCACCACGACGATCAGACCGGGAATGAAATACCATGTGGAGGAATTGGCGGCGTTAAACCACATTCTCGGCACAGCTATGCCTCCGGCGCTTTTTCCAAGCCCTAATTGTTCTAACGAAATTTGCGCCGATTGCAGAATGTATCTTTGCAGACTCTTGGCGCTGACGATCTCAACTCCGTGGACAATGACCTGAATATGTCCTTTACCCTGAGCAAAGGTTGAAGAAAAATCATCGGGGAAATTAACAATGCCTTTGACTTTTTGTTCAAGGAGAAGCCTCTCGGCTTCATGCATGCTTTTAACCTCTATCGGATTAAGGTATTTCGAGCCTTTAAAGCCTTGGACAATTGCAGTGGTCACTTTCCCGGGAGATTGGTTAACTACTGCGATGTTGGTTAGCCCCAAATCAAGTGACAGTCCAGTCCCGAAAATAAAAATCAATATGATTGGTAAAACCAAACCCACTGCCATGGAGCTTGGGTCTCTTAAAAGTTGTCTCCATTCCTTCTTAGTGAGCGCAAACAGTCTTTGCCAAAAGGATTTCATGCAGTCTCCCTTTGGTTTAGGACAATGTTAAGAAAAGCCTGGTTCATGCTAGCTGTTTGGGGTAGATGAGCCCGGGTTTTGACTTCGCTTGGAGTGCCCAGAGCTAGAATTTTTCCTTCTGACTGTATGGCAATTCTTGTGCAGTATTCAGCCTCATCCATGAAGTGCGTGGTAATGATGATTGCTTTGCCTTGCTCGGCCAGTTCATTGATTGTCAACCAAAAAGCTCTTCTCGCTAATGGATCAATGGAACTTGTCGGCTCGTCTAAAAATAAAATATCCGGATTGTGGATAAGGGCAGCCGCCATGGATAATCTCTTTTTGTAGCCTTCGTTGAGGCTTCCTGCCATACGGTCAAGAAGATTTTCCAGTTCAAACTGTTTGGCCACGATTTCCTTTCTCTGAGCGGTCTCTTCATCATTAAGTCCGTAAGCCTTAGCGAAAAATTCCAAGTTGTATCCAACGCTTAACGAGCCGTAAAGAGAAAAGAACTGGGAAACGTAACCGATATTTTTTCTCGCTGAAGCTCTTGCCTTTCTCACATCAACTCCGGCTACTTCAAGCGAACCGCTCGTGGCCGGAAGAAGACCGCAAAGCATCCTGAAAGTGGTTGTCTTGCCGGCTCCGTTTGGTCCCAGTAAACCGAAAATTTCCCCTTCTTTTACAGAAAAAGAGGTGTCGTCAACCGCAATGAAGTTTCCGAACTTTTTAACCAAATGGTTTACGACAACCACAGGTTGGTCTGATCTCTTTTGGGTTTTGCATTGATTGCCGGTAACTTCACCAAAACTTTGCTTTTTGCCTGAGGAACTGACTAAATTTTCCATGAAAGCATCCTCAAGCGAGGGTTCAACAGGTTCCATGGTGGATAAAGAGAGTTTCTGACGGATTTCAGCGCTGTTGGTTTCTTTGGTCAACAAAATCCTTAAGCCGTCTCCGGACGGGCTTGCATCAATGATCTCGCTTTGCGCTTCACATTTCTGAAGCATCTCTCCAATGCTTGAATTGTCTGCCTTGGCAAACCAAACCCGACCGTCAATTGATTTGCAAAGATCGCTCGGAGTACCTTCTGAAAGAAGCATGCCCTGATTGAGGACATAAACATAATTGCAAAGGGCGGCTTCATCCAGAAAGGCGGTACTCATCAAGACACTGATGCCGTTGTTGTGGACGGCTTTTTGCAAAATTTTCCACAATTCCTCTCTAGAGACGGGATCTACACCTGCTGACGGTTCATCCAATAGCATCAACTGCGGTTCATGAATAAGGGCACAGGCTAGAGATAGCTTTTGTTTCATGCCGCCGGAAAGTTTTCCTGCCGGACGGGCTGTAAAGGGAGCAAGCCCCGTCATATCCAAAAGTTCCTTATAGCGGGCAGGCCTCTCATCATAGGGTACTCCTTGCAGATCAGCGAAAAGATCCATGTTTTCTTTTACGCTGAGATCTTCGTAGAGTCCAAATTTTTGGGGCATATAGGCAAGTTTCTTTTGGATTTCGAGAGGATTTTCAGTGGTCAATATTCCAAAAACTTCTAAACTGCCCGATGTTGGCGTCAATAGGCAGGCAGCCAATCTCATTAAAGTAGTTTTTCCGGCCCCATCGGGTCCCACCAGGGCAACGAATTGCCCGGGGTCTACTCTGAGATTTAAATCTGACAATGAGACGGTTTCGGAAGAGGGCTGTTTGCCTTTTCCGTAGACCTTTCTCAGGTCTTTAGCTAGGAGAACGGGACCACTCATGGAAACTATTTTTCAGAGCTAAAGGTAACCGTGGCCGGCATTCCGAGCCTCAATCGATTCATTTTGTCTTCAACATTGATTCTTACTTCATAAACAAGGTTGGTTCTGAGATCAGGGGTTTCGACTGTCTTGGGCGTAAATTCGGCTACCGAGGAAATAAAACCAATTTGTCCGGGGATTTTGTCATCTGGGTAGGAATCAATAGTGACATAGGCGTGTTGACCCGGTCTGACTTTTCCGAGATTGACTTCGTTGATATAAGCTCTCACCCACTTGGGAGAGTTAATTGCCAATGTAAAAACAGGAGTTGCCGATGAGGCCATGTCACCGGGTTCAAGCAGGCGGTTGCGAACCGTTGCGTTAATCGGGCTTCGAAGCTCGCTTTGTTCGAGCTTTAGTTTTAAAAGCGACAAATCAGCCAAGGCCTTTTGCCATTCGGCATGACCACGGCGAATTGCTTCTTCTCGCGGTCCGATCTTGACAAGTTCGTAGGCTTTTTGAGCACTCACCAAATCGTTTCTGGCTACGGATAACTGACTGACGGCATCATCGACCTCTTGCTTGCTGATGCCCTGGCCCTTAGTCTTTTTGTAGATGCTCTGCACTCGATTGTAATTTTCCTCTGCAAGTGTTTGTCTAGACATGGCGGCGTCAACCAACGCCTTGGATCGTGCAATTTCTTCCGGTCTTGAGCCGTTTTTAAGCTCCAGATAGGCTTCATAGGCAGAGTCAACCGAGGCCTCGGCTTGTTTAATTTCCAACTTCAAGATATCCGTCTCTTGTTCTGCTAAAACCTGACCACTTGTTACGACATCACCTTCCTGAACCTTCAAAGACTTAATTCTCTCAGGCCACTGAAAAGCCAAATTGACCTGTCGGATATCCACATTTCCATATAGGACGAGAGGTTGGTCATCACGGGAGTGATCGTACCAAAACCAAAAGGCTACGGCTGCGACGACAATCAAAATGCTTATCACTAATACTTTCTTTTTCATATTGTTCTGCAATCGAAACCACCGACGGTCTCATTGTAGAAACCAAGAAAAAGAAAATCGGTCCCAACAAACTATTCTGGGACCGATTAAAAGGAAAGCGCTTTAAAAGTTTTACGCCGTTTTTGTCTGAACAGATGCTTTCTGTTTGGCTTTATTTTCCTTTCTGACAAAGTAGCTCGACAAAATACCGGCCACAACGATGACAATCATGCCAGTCACAATCGGAAGAGTAACCGGTTCGTTGAAAATCACCTCTCCGAAAATCGTGGAAAAGAGAATAACGGTATATTGCAAAGAGCTTGACAACACCAAATTTCCTCTTGAGAAAGCCATGGTCAAAGTGAGTTGTCCCAAGGTCGAGAAAACACACAGCCCCAAGATAAAGAGTGCGGCCTTTGTTGTCCAGGAGTGGAAGCCACCAGTGACAAGTGTTCCAGCCAAACCGCAAACCGAACCAACCAATACCAAATAAAAAATGATCCTAGCTTCAGGCTCCTTATAGCTGCCAAGCTTCTTGACATAAGTGGTTGCAACTGCAATCAGGAAACCGCCTGCCAAACCTACAGCCGAAGCATAGTATTCGGAAGGGCTGATTGTTGGTCCCAAGAGGATAATGACGCCAATGAATCCGATAATGACCATTAACATCAAACCCCAGTTGACCCGATCATGATGAAGCATTGAGGAAAATGCCACCCAACTGCCGACAAACAGAGGAGAGGTGTAGTTAAGAGTTTGAGCTAGCCCTAGGTTCAGGTGTGATATGGCATACATACCCGCCAAAATAGCAAAAGTTCCTGCCAGCGAACGGGTCATATGAGCCCATGGGTATTTGGTAGCGGGACCTTGCCCTTTCATACGCATTAATATGTAGAAGACCACCACCCCGAAGATGGATCTAAAAAACAGCATTTCCCAAGAGCCGATTCCTTCGATACCGGCATACTTAACACAGACGCCATAAAGCGATAGGAACATCGCAGCGACTACCATCCAAAGTGATTGCATTTTGCTTTATTAGATTTGAAGTTCGGCAAATTCTAACAATACAAAAGGGGGTTAAAACCTTTCTGGCTTGGAGAATGAGTCAGGAATTTGCCTAATGACGTATGTGGAGAATAAAGAGAATTTGTGACTACAGGGGCGCTTTTCTCGTCCTCTAAGAGTAATGAAATTTCCTTCGTCCCTTAAAAGGCGAGCATAAGCGGTTCTACGTAGTTCTGATCTCGTATTGAATTTTCCAACACTCTTTGGAAGCTTCTTTTGGGAGGGATGCCCTGAAACACCATGGGCCCTAAAAAGAGTCTAGTGGCGGTTGCGATTGAGCATGTAATGTGGCATGATTGAAAAGAAACGAATTAAAA
>CANQMZ010000034.1 GCA_947625105.1 uncultured Parasutterella sp. | reverse complement strand
AAAACCGAAACTAGGGGAATGGAATTACATAATTAGAGGTTTTAAAAAAGCTAGTTAATTATTTACAGATCCTAATTGGTGTCCCTATAGAGAGAATTTCAATCATTCCTAAGTCGAAATAATTACTTCGATGAGGCATAAAGCAAATATCAGCGGCAGCAATAAAGGACCCTACTTCTTTTGTGAACGGAACAAAAATTAATCTTCTGGAATGTAAGTAATCTCCAACAGGGTTCTCACCTACAACCAATATGTATGCATTATTATTAAGATTTAAGTATCGGTCAGCGAAACTGAGAAGTAAGTCATAACCCTTTACTTTAACAAAACGTCCAATATAAACAATTAATAAAGCATTATCAGGTATCCCAAAAGAAGTCCTTAAAATACTCCTAGATGTCAGTGGTTTTTTGGTGCGTGAACCCGTCGTACAGTAAAATATCCTGTCTTTTTTTATTATGGATTTAAAATCTTTCCAACTGCTATAGTAGCATTCGACAGCCTCTTTGCAAGGAAAAATGTAAGCATCTGCAAGTTTGTAAGCCCAGTAGTCCCTTTCATCGAAAAAATACTTTAATACAGCTTGATCGCTCTCTGACCATTTTATTGTACGAGTAATCAGCTCCATGTCCTCTAATGCGGGTTTAATGGGATTGTGAGTTGTTAGGACCTTAATAACATTATTTTCCAAGCCAAGAACTTTAAGTTTGTTATAAACTGGAAAAAAATTATAAGCACCGTGGATATGAATAGATGATACATTGTTGAAGTCTATTAACGAACTTATTTCATTAGGCAAGGACTCCTTAAAAAATTTTTTTCTTTCCTTTATTAGGCTTTGGCTTCCCGATCCGTTTTTGTAGTCATCAAGGTACTTAAATGCATTGTCTGTAAAATCGTCCAAATAAGTTGGTTTAGGTTTATTAACCAACGGGAAGATAAATTTATGATTAATATCGCTTTCACCCTCATGCGAGCTTGAAAGAAAACTCAAGTAGAGATTAGATAAATATCCTACCGTCCCACCTTTGTGTAGATTAAAAGGCTGATGACAATAAACATAGTTGTTATACATGATTTATTCTCTTTTGATCTATTAATGAATTAAGAATTAATGCTTCCTTCATCCATGCGTGGACGATAACCTTTTTGCCCTCGCTTGGATCTCCTGAAAAATAATGGGATACACCCCGCAACTGATCAGAAAGGTTAAAACCGCAAATGCTCAAAGAGTTGTAATTAATGTGTTGAAGGATATAAATAACAGTCAGTAGGCCGAGGGACATTGTGTTTAAGTTGTATTTCCAAAGTATGTCATTAACAGGAAAATAGACAACTTTTATCCCAACTCTTTGGAACATCATTAAGTAGTTTATTCTGTAGACTTCATTGAAATTATTACAAAACGGAGTGATAATAAATTTTGAAGCCCCTACGTATGAGTTGTATTTAATCGTTTGCAAGGCTGGTGTGATAGCCCAACAATCCATCTTCGTACCATAATCTCTCGAATATTCAGAAGACAAAGAATAATTGTTAAATCTTAATACAACATCTGAATTGTCAATTAAATGACCTTTTTCTTTCCCTATTTCACAAGGTGAATTTCCCACAACCATTATGTTCTTGTTAGACAAGAAGGCATGCAACTGCTCCAGGTTGGTTTTAAAAGCCTGTCTAAAAAAATGGAAGTACTCCTTAAATTCATTGACATGTTGCAACTCAGGAAAAGTCCCGGAAAATAAAAATTTTCTAACTATTTCTTTTTGGGAATTATTGTCAAAATACGGTAAAATGTTACTTATCGCATTTTCGTTTCTTAATATGCAAAGCGTGTTGTAGGCATTCAGCTTGTGTATTTTTTCTAGGTACTTGAAATCCTCCTTGGAAATTATTTTTAGAAACAACTCTCTAATAAGTTTAACCTCAGTAAAACCAACGACATTTAGCAACGTGGACAATTCCGAAAAAAAATGCAAAATAGGCAATTGGTTATCGTAAAAGTAAGCTAACTTCCACTTCGCAAAACTTAAGAAAGGAATCCTTTCATTTTGTTGTGTATAGGCAACATGTAGGGGAGGAATTTTTTTGTATCCATCCGCAACCTCTAACACTGTTGGCCTAATTTCTTTTAACTTTAGAATATCTTTTAAATGGTCATAGCATCTTCTTGAGATTTTTCCTTTCAGCTGAGAAAATGTTTTGGTTTTTTCCACTATTACTGAATTTATAAGCTCTAGAGATGCACCTTTGGTTTTCCAAAAATAGGTTTGCAAATGTGTAAGGATATAACCTACTAATGCGGGTGTTCTTGGACAACCCTCATTAAGGCAACTACCCATTTCTTCTACAACCCGAATGATTGACTCAAACCGTTCAGGGGAGGTGACAGACTGTCCTGGGATATCCCGACTGTAAAAATATCCACCCCCAGGAATTATGGAAACTTTCCTGGCTAACATCATTACTTTGAAAATAAAAATGTCGTCTTCGTAAGCTCTTATTGTCGTGTTTAGTTTGATTTTATAGGTAGTTAAAAATTTTCTGTCATAGAGAGCGAAGCAAATCCCAACAGCACCAGAAACAAGTCTCTGCTCTATTTCTGTCTCTGAAAGTTGATAGGGACCGAGGTATCTTCCGTGAAAGTATTGATTTATTAATTTGTAGCGGAAACCAGTACGAACCTCAAAGTAAGAATTGTAAAAAACCACATCGGAGCAAGAACCTACGGCTTCACAAACTAATGGCTCCAAATAGAAATTGTCCCAATAATCATCTGGTTCAAGGATAATTATATATTCTCCCTGAGAAGCATCAATTCCGTTCTGGACAGCTGAACCATAACCCCGATTCTTTTGGCTAATTATCTTAATATTAGAAATTTTCTTCCGAAGTTTTTTTAGTATTGACAATGTATCGTCCGTTGATCCATCATCAACAGCAATTATTTCAATATTTTTATATGTCTGATTAACCACCGAATTAATTGCCCTCTCTACGTAGGGCTCTACGTTATAACATGGGATAATCACTGAAATTTTTTTCGTCATTTGATACACCCTTTAAGTTTTAGTTTTAACAACATGAGAATCATTTGAGATAACTGTTTATATGGAACTTGAGACCTGATTGCAGTTGGCAAAAAAGATAGGTTCACTTCATTATCTTTCAGTATTTTTATGTAAAGTTCTATTAGTTCATCGCTATTATTTTTTCTAAATAAGGAATAGACCTGTCTTAGAACCTGCATAGTTACAAAATTTCTTATATGATGGTCTATCTTCCCGACAATTACTGACTTTCTTAATTCACTCCAACTACTCAGGACTCCTTGTACTGAAGCATAGTTAATATTGGATACTGATTGGTTTTCATGTAAACGATAGTTGTACTTAGTCTCGTTGATAATTTTTATCTTAGGATTAGCCGCGTAAAGTGCCACAGCAAACTGTGCGTCTTGAAAAGATGATCCAACTCCTTTACAAAATCGGATTCCATTAGAGACTAAGAAAGATTTTTTATAAATTGCATTGGTTATTGTTGGATGATTAATCCAAAAACCTGGTTGTTCCTTTCCATAAAACAGTTGGCTTGTAAGATGTTTGTAACGAAACTTAATTTTCTTAGTTCCCTGACTGGAAAATAGCTTTAGTCCGTTGAACTTTACAATGTCTATACTCGGGTCTGCACCGTCAAGTAATCTCCTATAAAAATCGGAGTCCAAGAAATCATCTGGCTCGTAAATTGAAACATACTTCCCCGATGCCATTTTGAGTCCTTGATTACATGACTCCCCATATCCGAGATTTACACTGTTTTTCAAAAAACAAATGTTGAGATTACTCCGGTCTTGAAAAGATTGAATAAGGTCTTTAGAAGAATCGGTTGAACAATCATCAATGAAAATAAATTGAAAGTTTTCATTGAATTCAAGTCTATTAATGCAAGTGAAGGTATCTTTTAAATAGGAACTCATGTTGTACACAGGCATTACTACGCTCAATACGGTCATGTTTTTACATTAAATATCTATAGCTACCTTGGTAGCGATTGCGATTTGGTAAATAATTTGCATAATATCTTTGGCCATAAGCAAGACCTTACTATCGACTTTAGGTAATACGATTATTCGGTCACCTTTTCCAATTCCCTGATCCTCCGCTAATCCAACCTCACCATTGGCTTTAGCCACCAAAATATGATCTGCATTACCTCTTTCACTCAAACCGCCGGCAGAAGCCAAATAATCGTCTAAAGACATTCGAGGATCGTAAGTAAGTGTTTTAGGCATCATCACCTCTCCAGTAACTTGTACGAGATCCGATTTTTGTGGTATGACGATTTCGTCTCCATCCTCAAGTAAAATATCCTTTACGTGTCCTCCTCTAGATATGACTACAACTCCATCAGGTTCAACTTGTGAAGCTCTGTGGACAAAGTCTTGTATGAGCTTTGCCTCTTGGACTCTGAGTTCTGCTTCTTCTGGGGAGCTTGAGGTTGCTTTTAGTGACGATTGCTCCAAACGGCGTAAAGAGTCTTGAATGACAGCTTTCTGTTCACGGGCAACACTTTTTCTTCTCAAGTAGATGGAGTCGGTGGCGGCTAAATCAGGCTCAACTGCGATTTGAGCCAGTAATTCACGTAGTTTCACCCTTCGATTAATCGGAAATCGAGAGGCTCCATCAATAGATCCGGAAGCGATCGCCAAAATGGTCTCGCTTTGTTTATCAGCGATAAATTCAACAATATCTCCGTTTTGAAGGACAAATTGCTTGAAATCATCCAACGAGAAGTATTTGTTAAAAGGAACTTGCTTGCGTACTCCTCTGACACTTACGTGCGTCACTTTAGGCAAAGGACTGGCTATTCTGACCAATTCAACACCGAGATTCTTCCCGGATTTATTAAATTCGTAAACAGCTTCTTCTCTTAATAATCCGTATGCGGCGACGCTATCTCCTTTTTCTTTGACGACTACGGTGTCCCCGTCCTGGAGGCGCAATGGCTTTAATGTCCCATTGATTGCAAAATCGTAAAGATCAATGTTTGCGATAACCTTATTGTTTCTTTTTACTTGTATCTGTCGATAGCTTCCTCTTTCGGCATTAATCCCGCCTGCACGATCCAAAAAAGTTAAAACAGAATCAAGAGCTCCTCCTGCATAGCGCCCGGGATAATTCACAAAACCAGTCACGTAAATTCCGACAGGTTGGGCCGTTTGTAGATTCACGTAGCTTTTAACGTTATCCGTGTAAACACTCCGTATCGCATTTTGTACCTTTGAAAAGAGTTCTCCATGGCGGGAACCTCCGACGTGAACCGGCCCGACTTCAGGTATGAAGATATTTCCCTGTTGGTCCACGATGAGAACATCGTCATAGTTTCTCGCACCCCAAATCCTCAAAACAACCCTATCCCCTGGGGCAATCAAGTAGTCTGAGTTCAAGGAATCAGCGTATGTGTTGGAAAACCTTCCGGCAAATAAATTGGAAGCAAAAGGAGGCAACTGGATTTCATTGACACTTTTAAGGGCCCCTTGTGCCCAGGCAGGTTTAGCCACACTGACGGGATCGGCATTTCTTGGTGGAAGATTTTGCCGGGCATTTTCTTGAAACGATCCGTAGGATAATCCATTTGGTCCTGGCAAAATATTTGAATTGGGACCAATTACTAATTTTTGAGGATCTTTGGAAGGCGCTCTGGAAAAACCCTCACTACTTGGGTAGTTTCCTTGAGTACCCCTTGCAAGACTTTCGGATGTCGTCTGGGAACAAACATGGGGAATAAACAGTAGTAACCCACTTAAAATGACCAAATTTTTGATTGTATTTTGGACCATGATCTAATAACCTATATGTTCTTTAATTGAGACAACAACCAGGTAGCCTAGGGCGTAAACCAAAGACATCCCCACACCAAAAATCAGTGAAAAAACAATTGGTTTCGGGTAGGTACTTTCATCCGGAGTTTCTGCGTTAGTAATTGGTACCACGTATCGGCTCTTCGATAAAACTTGCACTCTGGCCGTTTCGAGAGCAGACATTGCCGAAACAAGTTGTTTCTGGGCAAATTCATGTTCTAAAGTCAACTTCTCAAACTCGGATATTTGAGTGTTCAAGCTTTTATCTGAGTCTAGCCGAGTTAACCGTTTTTTCTCGACTGAGAGTTGTTCGTCGATCGCCGCAGCCTTTTTCCTCAATCCAAGTATGGCCGGGGCGTCTTCCTTCATATACCCTTCCAGCTCTTTAATCTGAGCTTGAACTTTTGCCCTTTCTCCTTCAAGTTCGAGGATAAGGGATTGCAAACCACTGGCAGTGCCTTTCAAATCAATATCTTCATGAACCTCTCTGAATGCGCTTAATGCAGCTTGGGTTTGGGTAACTTTATTTTGGGCAAGTTGGACTTCTCTCCTTGCTAGTGCCAAAGTATCCTCTCGAGCTCTTTCGTTCATTTGATTAACTAGCTCTTCACTAAACCGTAGAACCGAATCAGAAATGTCTTTTGCCATCTTTGGGGAATAGGCACGAACCGTAAAAGTAAGTACCCCGGAGTCGGGATCTAAAGACGTGGTGGAAACCTCTTCCCAAAAGTCCTTTTTTTCTTGGAGCGTGGGATGACCGTAGAGTCGTGAATAAATATCATTCTTCTTGTCACTGTAGTGCGCTGTAAGCTTTAAATCTTTATCCAATCGTTCGTAAATAGTTGGAGAAGCGATGAATTCATTGACCAACCGTATGTCCTGAGAGGATGCATTCATAGGGTTAAACAAGAGTGATGCGAAATCTACTGAAATAGGCATATCAGAGGAAGAACGAACAGCGAACTTGGATTCCGTCTCATACATCGGAGAATGAAATAACAATAGGTAGAAGAACACCACCATCGTGGGAACTACTACAAATACTAAAAAGGTGAGTAACCCCGCTGGTGCACTCTTGACTTTGTCGACAGCATCCACAAATCCCTGTTTAACAGAAAGCTTATTGTTTTCTTTCATTACAAATTTCCTTATAGTGATCAAGGGCTTCTGTTAAATTCGGGTAAAAGAGTAGTTTCCCTTTGTTCAGGACGGCTCCGCAATTACAGTGCGCTTTGATTGAACTCGGAGAGTGGGAAACAAATACCAAGGAAGAATCTTTTATCCTTTCTTTCAAAACTTGTTGAGCTTTCTGTTTAAAAGTCGCATCACCAACCGAGAAAGCTTCATCAACCAAATAGAAATCAAAGCCAATGGCAAGAGATAAACCGAAGGCGAGCTTGCTTCTCATCCCACTTGAATAGGTTTTCACTGGCATATCCATGTATTCGCCAAGTTCTGAGAAATCGGCAACAAAGTCTGACACCTCACCGATGTCGGCTCCGTAGATACGGCTGACGAAACGTAAATTTTCTTTACCTGTAAGTGAACCGTTAAAGCAGCCGGAAAAACCAACCGGCCAAGATACCGTCGAGGTTCTTCTCACCTCTCCAGAATCGGCTAATTCCGCTCCCCCTATAATTCGGATCAGGGTTGATTTTCCAGAACCGTTAAGCCCCAGTATGCCTAGATTCATCCCCTGCTCAATCTTCAGATTTACATTGTTGAGAACCTGGTTGATTCCATTCCTAGTCCGGTAGGACTTGCAAATGTTAGACAGATCAATCACAGCTTAACCTCCTGACTCTGGAATGGAGCTCCAAAAAACCCCCTAATACGAGAGTACACAACGTGACGCCTGAAACATAAGTCACACTAAGCCCCTGAATTCTGTAGCTGGCGTCTAAACCGCTACGGAAAAGTTCGATTAGTTGAAGCACTGGATTGAAAAGCAGCCACGATGCCACTTTCCCACCGAAAGTTGATACGGAAAAAAAGACTCCGGAAATGAAAAATAGTATACGTAAACCCATGGGAACCAATTTATTGAGCACGGGGAGATAAACCGCCAAGGAGGCAAAGATCATCCCAAGCCCAAGAGCAAATAACGGAGAGATAAAAACAACGAATAAAAGCAGATCAAAAGAGTAAACACTCAACGAATAGCCAAAAAGAATCCCCAAACCAATGATGATAAATATTGTCAAATACTGTGTAGCGGAAATCACAAGCATTCTGGCCACCATAACATCAAATGGAGTTACCTGAGGGAATGTCAACAAGGGTCGATTGGCCTGCACAGCAGTTAACGATTTCATGATCACATCAGAAAAAACAGCAAATATGCAAAAGCCTGACGCTAAAAAAAATGGTGTTGGCATTCCATGTGGAGAAGATGCACCTAAAATACTTCTCAACACCCAAAACACAGCAATGCCAAAACCCGTTTGAATCAATACCCAAAGGTATCCGAGTTTGCTATCACCGTTTATCGTGTGGATTTCCCTAAGCATCAAGGCCTCTATCACACGTGCTTGTACTTTTAGTCCTTCCAACAATGACATGTTTCCCCTAATTCAACGGCGACAAATATCTCCACAATCCCTGCCCGTCTTTACAGACGGCTCCAGTCCCTGATAAGCCCGATAAGCCTTTTAAATAAACTCTTTTACAGTCCTCCCCCAAAGCGCTCCGATAAGATTCGCCAACTCTTGCCTCAAATTGACTGCCAGATAGGTTCAAAAGAAGGAATTCGCCCCCTGACTCAGCCAGCCGAGTGGCAAGTTCTGAGTTTTCTACGGATATAGGTTCAAGCTCAGGTGCCGTTGCTTTGGTAATGCTGTGGTTTAATCCCCTTGGCGCAGAACAACTCGTTAAAAAGACAATCCCTACAGAAACGGCAAAAGTTATGATTCGTTTTTTCATCTGTCCGCCATCCTTACATTTTTTTTCCAATTTCTGAAGAGCCTGCAAAAATGAATCCATGCGCTGACTTTTTCTTGCTGCCGATGCTTCATGCGATAACAAACATCCTCAGGTCTGCAGAATCTCTTTGTCCTCCAATCAAAGTATCTGGGATAAAGAATCAAAGTAGATGCAATAAGTTCGTTAAGGCTTAGTCTCTCATTTCTGTTATCAATGGACATATGGTCAACCGTCAGTCCCCACCCTGCATAAAACGGAATTCCATACGTGTGAACGGCTAATCCTCTTAGCAGAGCTTCAAATCCTGAAAGAGAAGAAAGCGTATGTAGTTCATCAACCGAAGAAAACAAATCCGCAAGAGGGATGTCACTAATTTCTAGATCTGCATATTTTTCAACTTTAACTGGATCTATTGCCCCTACTCTGTTCTTAACAACGACATCGGGATGCGGTTTGTAGATGATGAAATCTTTCGGCCTATGACTTCGCACCTCTTGCAGGAGTTCCAAATTACTTCCAATGCCACTCCCCGTTCCACCTTTGACAAAGGAAACATCATCTTCAACCTGTCCTACCACAAGGCATACTTTTTTATTTTGAGGAATCTCCGGTCTGTCTTGCTTCGTACGTGAGAGGTTGTATTTACTCAGACCTTGCTGGACGATCTCTTCTCGCAATCGCCGGGCTCGAAACATAAGTTTCGGATAATCCGACCTGTTTCGAATCGTTCTGATGATGTTAAACAGATCGGAAGAACTCTGCGGATCGTAATACATACCCCCGCGATCCGTCACCAAAGAATACGGAAAGTTGAAATCTGAACCAAGGCCGATGGATCGTATAAACCCGTCTTCAACACGAATCACCGACACTGACGACTCTTTC
This sequence comes from uncultured Parasutterella sp., assembly GCA_947625105.1. Taxonomy (GTDB): domain Bacteria; phylum Pseudomonadota; class Gammaproteobacteria; order Burkholderiales; family Burkholderiaceae_F; genus Parasutterella. The sequence goes on along the minus strand of CANQMZ010000034.1, from coordinate 6,772 downwards.
GCCTCCTGAAAAATTTCTTGTGGGCACTTTTCTCCCCAAACTAGGAGGGACGCCGCTGTTCTTTTGGCCATCCGAAGCGCTTTGGCGTAGTCTCGATTAAAACAGACATCATTTTCAAGTCCCTTAAAGTAGCTGCCGATAAGCGGTTTTTTCCACCGCTTAAAACCAGCCCCTACAAAGCCAGCTTCATTTTCCCGGTAAATATTGCGTTCATTCACCACAAAATCGAGTGCCTCTTCAACCTCAAACCTTGTCTGCGTGACAGGATTGACGTAACGAGAAAGCTTTATGTAAATCACTGCCGCCAAGACCTGTATTGGAGGCTTAGCCTGACGTCGCTTCACCGGAATTCCGCAATCCTCTGTGAATCCCCATCCTGCATAGAAAGGAGTCCCGTAAACACGAACTCTCTTGCCTAGTAACAGTGCGTCAAAACCCATCTGGCTGGTTACTGTATAGACCTCATCAAACTGTTTGAGTAAAGAAAAAGGGGTTATTTGCTTATCAATGACATGAACTGTGTGTGGTAACTTCTCCAGGTAGCCTTTCTTAGTTTTTGCATTTGTCTCAGGATGCTTTTTGACAAAAATCTCGCAGTCGCTTCTTTGCAGAGCATCTTTTAACATGCGTTCGAAGGACTCTTGACCTGCATTGCCCAATAGAACGCTGGCATCTTCGTAGGTTTGATCTACAACAAGCAGTTTCTTTTTACCTGGCTGCGGCTTAAAAGTGTTTTCCAAATAGTCTTCGGCTACTGATTTTTCAATGTTGTACTTGGACAGATCGCTTTCGATCAAGGATGCAATTAACCTTTCCGCCCTGCTTCTCATTGATAAGTCAAACCAATTCTCATAAGAGTTGATGAGTTCTTCGGCTTCGGATGGCTCATTAGCATCGTAGTAGCAACCTTTTTTTTCTATGATCATCCCAATTGGAGGGATTCCTCTAGTACCTAAGCCAACCGATCTCATAAAACCATCTTCCAAAGAAAGATAGGCAAGCCGATGCTCATGTGCAAACCTGATGGCCTTCCTTGCTGAGGGTTTGTGTCCCCAGCCAACCACATGCAGCTCGTTCGAGGCAATTTCCTCTTTAAGGAAAACTGAAAGGTTTTCGATCTTTTTGATGCCCGAGGAAAAAACTTTAATCATGCCAAAGCCTCCTCTCGCAAATACCGTGAAAACTCACACGGATTAAACCTCTGATGCACAACTTTTCTGGTACCGGTCAATAACCATGGCGTTATGGAAGGGGCTCTTTCTTTGGTAAGTCTCTCAATTCCGGGTAGATGATCTCCGTAGACCCCTACTACTCCTTTTAATTGCTCGTTTTCAATCTTTTTAAATAAATCTGCTAGTCCCCGATCCAATCCGGTCAGGTGAATTCCATATCGTTCTTCTTCGGTTAGTTCTTCTGTGTCATTGACACTTCCTTTGTCCCACGGACCGTGAGCTTCCATGGTAATTACAAAGAGAAAAGTCTTTTCTTTCTGGCTGATTAGCCACTCTCCAGCCTTTTTCAACAACGCCTCATCACTCACGTAGCGACCAACCAAGGGCAAGTCTGAAAAATCTTCCAACCCGTTAAAACATTGGAAACCGAGGTTCTTCATTACTAGATCCCGTCTGAAAAAAACGGCGTCATTGGGATGCCAAACAACGGTCCGATAACCAAGTCTTCTGGCATGGGTGGCAATGGATTCAATCTGAGACTTTGCCCCTAAAAGATACGGATTGAAAGAGTAGCTTTTGAGTTCTTCAGAGGAGATGCCAGTCAACACTGAAAACTCCGTTCTCATGGTATAAGCCCCTCTCCATGGGAGCTCTAGATACCCGGAACTGTATTCGTTGGCATAGCGCTCAAATTGTGGAATAAAGGATTTTCCTTTCACGTCCCTGCATAAGTCGCAGAAAGACTCTGCCTGTATGAGTAACAGGTGGTGTTGTTCGGAAGGCCCTTCCTTAGACCTGTTTTTGATTTCAGAAGCAAAGGTTTTGGTACCTATCGTTTGTCGAATGGCTTTTTCGTTTTTCAAATGGAAAACGCTGTGCAAACAAGCTGCTCCGAGAGGACTAAAGAAACTGGCATCTTGATTCGCATTAAAACTGGGAAGCTGAGAGCTATTCGCCCGAATAAAGAGTCCCAACATGGCTAGTGCAATGGCAAATCCAAGCGACCCTGAAACCAATTGCTCCTGCACAGACTGAAAGAACGTAGGTTCTAACGCGAAAAATCCTGCAATAACAGCAAGAACAACGATCCCTATCGGCCAGATGTAATAGGGAGCATAGCCAAAATAGAGCCTTGGATGCGAACATGCTTCCTTCGCTAGCAATAGATCCGTAAAGACCAATGTCTCTGAAAGGATCTTTACCTTGAGCCTATTACCTGCCCAAAGTCCAAATGCCAACGCCAAAGAAAGAACAGCCGAACTAAAAGCTTTTCCGCTGATGACAAAAATCAAGAAGAAAACGATAAACCCGATTGCGCAGCTAATCCATGCTGTCCAAAAACTGACACCTTTGTTGGGAGTTGCAAGCCAATTAAAAACACTCCACGAGGATGCGCTGATAAACGAGGCAGCTAATAGAGTCATATGCGCTCCTCCGTTTGTCTTAATTTCCACGTAACTTCCTGTTGAATAACCTCGTTATCAGGAACAACAGTAAAAAAGTAATTTTTGAGAAAATAACTCTGCATAGTCTCAGGCAGTAAATCCAACAGCCTGATGCCCCAGTAGAGAAGGCTCGGGAAGTAGATCTCGGCTTTATTTTTTTCGATGCCAGAAATAATTTTTTGTGCGGCTTTCTGAGCAGAAATCGCAAACGGTTTTTTGCCAACGTACCTTCTGCTCATTGGGCTATCTACAAATCCCGGGACCACCACGGTAAAGGAAATACCAGAGCCTTTTAAGAGCTTTCTCATGGCTTGACCGTATACACGGACGGCAGCCTTTGAGGCAGAATATCCCGGTGAACCTGAAAGACCTGTTAATGATGCAAGAGACGAAACCAAAACAATTGTCATCTTTTGCGAGCCCTTCGTTCTCAGCGCTAGATAGTTTGAAGCGGCAATTTGAGAAAAGGCATTAACCTGAAGCTCTCTTTCCAATTCCCATTGCGCTTCAGGAACGAATGTTCCATTCTTAAGGGACACAGATGATGAAACTCCTGCACAAAAAATCACAATTTCTGGAGTGCCTCTTTGGAGTATTTGGTCAATCGCGGCAAAAAGTGACTCTCGGTCCCTCAGATCAACAGAAAAGGTCTTAACGTGAGTCCCTCTAATCTCGCACTTTTTGCGAAGCTCTCGCAAGACAGTACCGTTTCTTCCGGACAGGTATAACTCGACACCTCCTTTTTGGGCGTATTGCATGGCCAATTCAGAACCGATACCACCGGTTGCGCCGAAGATAACTATCCCTGACACTGTAGCCCCCTTTCTAGAGTGAGAGAGCCCATCGGATGTCTTCCTTTGAGGTCGTCTGATGATTGTTTGCTCCTGACCACAGAAAATTGATTCTTTTTATAGAACTCAAGAGCCGAGTGGTTGTCCGCCCAACAATGCAGAGCTATTCTTTGCAGCCCCGATTTATTGGCAAGGTAGTCCGCACAGTTCAATAGGAGAGTCCCTATGCCCTGCTTTCTCAGTGATGGAGTTACCCATAACGTATTAATCCAATAAGCATTCGACGAGCCGCAGAGAAAAGTGTCGGATAACTCTTCCACTTTCTTTTCACCAAAAAAAGACTTCACCAACGTTTTGTCGGTCGTGTCGCTAGCTGCGTAGCCGAAGAGCATTCCTGCCTTCTGACCATCTAAAACAACCAAATTCACGTTCCATGTTAAAAAGGGAGAAATCTTCCTGAGGAAAGCCAGTTGCAGAACATCAACAGGATTCTCGACCCCTGATGATGCAAACAAGCTCTCAATCATGCCATCTGACACATCTGATATGACTTGGCAGATTTGACCCACCTCTTCGGGATAAGCCAGTCGGAGTTCCAATTTACCGGACGCCATAGGAAACTCCTTCGACATTAATACACGAGCGATTTATCGCCGATTTCTTTCTGCTAATGGCTCGCAATGGAACAAGATGGGATATCCTTCTCACCGCATGTCTACATGCAATTCGAATCGGACTGGAGCAATAAAAATTGCCGGGGATCAAAGCCTCGTTTTTCAGTACTTTTCTGAAAGCGGAGACAAGTTTTTCGTCAGGTCTTAAAGGCGAATTCCAAAACTCATTAAGCCCTCTCCCATCCGTGCTTGAGGTCAATCCCTCCACGTTGTACACGCTACTGCCTAAACAAAATACAGGACATCCGGAACTCAGAGCCGTCAAACCGACAGAACTGTTGACTAAGACCACGCCCTTGCTCTTTTTCGACATATCAGAAGCTACACCGCCTTCAACAAAACAAACTCTGTCAAGTATTCCGAGTTCATTTGCTAGCGAACGAATGAATTCTGAATAATTTATAAGTCCGTTATCCAAAGGATGATTTTTAACTAATAGCCCTGCGTCATCAGGTGCGTATTGAGCAAAGGAAAGAAAAACCTCAGCTATAGCCTCTCTCATTTGGAAAAATGGCGAATACAGCTGTATTTGGCTATCCGAATTCAATTGCAGAGGAAAAAAATAAAACTTCGGAAATTTTGCGTAAAACTCCTCACATAATCTTTCACTTTCCCGTTGGCGTTTTCTTGAGCTCAGCAATCTAGGAATGAGTCCTACAAGTTCTCTCAGGATGTTGGTTGGTCTATGCGTTCTATAACGAAAAAAAACGGGGAAAAGGAAAAAATTGCCAACATGATGAAGCACGGCATTACTGACTTTGTGCCGCATATCGTTATGGAGCACTGGCTCAGGCAAGTCGGCGGTAGAGGAAGCTCTTTTCAAAATTTCTGTGGGATCTTTCGGCAATTTTGAACGACCGTTGACACCGTCAATCTCTAAAGTGCTAAACCCCTCTCGAAGATATCCTTCTTCAAAAACCCACACTCTTATCTTTTTGAATTTGGCTAGCCTTACCGCTTCCCAGTGGTAAGGTCTCCAATCTCCGTATAAGAGGATATCGTTAATTCCTTTCTTATCCATCATGCGGCCAATCCACTCTGGCCATCTATATAGACTGCCTAAATACCAGTAGGACTTTTTGAATCCCCAGTGAACGACATCGCCACCGCAAAAATTGACCTTGTATACCTTTGCGCCATTGGCCTCCAACTCCTGCGACAACTTTCGGAAAAAGCCGCTTTGCGGACCTTGTAACAAGAGGAACTTCCTTCCATACAAGTTTTTTGAGGAGAACTCTTCATTAACCATTTATCGTTCTCCTCTGACCGATTCCACATCCTCCGCTGCAAGCGGTAATTGCTCGCTGACGATATCAAGCGTGTTGTGGATTTGTTGTTTCGTATGGCAAGCAGATAAGAAAAATCTTAATCGAGCTTTTCCTTCCTCTACCACGGGATAGATGATCGGCATGACATTGATGCCTTTTCTGAAAAGACGGGTGGCAAGTTTCCCCGCGATAAGAGAACTTCCTATCATTATCGGAACGATGGCGAACCCCTCCGCCTTGCCTGTGTCTAAGCCTTTTGATTGTGCGTAATGTAGAAATTCTTGACTGTTCTCCTGAAGTTTCAATGTTCTCCAGGTTTCTCTCTTCATTAGTTTCAACGCCGTCAAAGAGGCTGCCGTTAAGGCCGGGGATAGTCCGACACTATATACGAATGATGGTGAAGTAAATTTAAGCAATTCAACCACATCTTTCGTTCCGCAAATGTATCCACCACATCCGCAGAGGCTTTTGGATAAGGTTCCCATCCAAAGGTCGACAGATCTAGGGTCTACATGGAAGTGTTCCCAAGAGCCATATCCTCTTTCTCCGAGCACTCCTAAAGCATGAGCCTCATCAAGCATCAGAAAGCATGAAAATCTTTGTTTGAGGTCAATCAATCCAGGTAGCTCAACGACATCGCCATCCATCGAGAAGACACCTTCCGTTACTATCAGAGCTCTTTCGTATTTATTTCTATGTTGCTTAAGTAAGTTTTCAAGGGCGGCTATGTCGTTATGTGGATAAATAATTCGCCGAGACCTAGAGTAATCAGCTCCAAGTACGATGGAATTGTGGGATAGAGCGTCCTGAAATATTACGTCACCCGGTCCGAACAAGTCTGCAATAGTTGAAACATTGGTGGCGTGGCCGCTTACATAGGCAACGCAATCCTCCGCCTGATATAGTTTGGCCAATTGCGTTTCCAGCTCTCTGTGTAATGGTCTCTCTCCCGCAACAAGGCGGGAAGCTCCAGCTGAAGTCCCGAATCTATCAATAGCACGGCAAACGGCCGCATTGATTTCGGAATTTCCATTTAAATCGAGATAATCATAAGTGGAAAAATTGACGTATTCCTTTCCTCCTATCGTGGTCGTAGCTTTTGCCATTCCTTCGTGGCATAGGAAAAATGGATTCAAAATCCCTAGCTGCTCTGCTACGTTACGCTCAATTCTTAATTTTTTAAAATTCGGAAGGGATTTAAAGCTCGTGAGTTCCCTCTGCGTGGCTTTTCTAAAAACTGAATTGCTTTCCTTTCCCCTCGGAACGGGGACTCTATCGCTCCTAAGGGACGGAATTTGAAAGTTGTTGTCACGAGAATCGACTTTGGACTGTTCGCCAAACGTATCCCTTGTTTGACACTTATCAACTAAAGGGTTTCCCAACGGGGGGGGGGTAGAACACCCAGACAAAACGACACTTTCT
>CANQMZ010000033.1 GCA_947625105.1 uncultured Parasutterella sp. | reverse complement strand
GTTAATAACTTTGTTAATAAAAAGATAAAAAATGATCTAACCATCAATAATTTCTAGAAAAAACTTTATTTCTATGAAAATATTAAATCAATTTATTTCGTATAAACAATTAGTTATAAGAAATCAACACATAACTCACGGAAGAATTTGAATTTTTGTTCCTCATCGTTCTAGATTGTGGATAAAATGAAAAAAATCTCCCATTAAACGGATAATTTCTAACAAAAATGCCAATGCAGAAAAGTCAGCGAGTTGCCACGGTTAGCGAGGTCGTGTCTCTTATAAATAAACAACTTGAAGTGCTGTCACCTTTGTGCGTACAAGGTGAGATTTCGGAGTTCAAAATTTATACCAGTGGGCATTGGTATTTCACAATTAAAGACCGAGATTCGCAATTGCATTGTGCCATGTGGAAATCAATTGCCGTCCGGCAAAAAGTTCCTCATGTTGGGTCATTGGTGAAACTTTATGGTTCACTTAGTGTCTATGGGAGGAATGGTTCTCTCTCTTTTATTGCTACCAAAATAGAGGATGCTGGCGAAGGGGCTTTATACGAAGAATTTTTGAGACTGAAAAATAAGCTTGAGGCTCAAGGGCTATTTGCACAAAGTATTAAAAAATCAATAGTCCGAATTCCACGGCGTGTCGGCATCGTGACTAGCCTTCAGGCAGCAGCACTGTATGATGTTTTAAACAGACTTAGAGAAAGGTCTCCGTACGTTCATGTCGATGTGTATCCTGCTTTGGTTCAGGGCGAAGGTGCTGCACAGAGTCTGATAGATGCCATTAAAAGAGCTAATGATTACCTCCGAGTGGACGTTATCTTATTAGTTAGGGGAGGGGGCTCTATACAAGACCTGTGGTGCTTTAACGATGAGAACTTGGTTCATGCAATCAGGGAGAGTTCTATTCCGATCATTGCAGGGGTGGGACACGAAACTGACATAACTCTTGCGGATTTGGCTGCAGATTTGAGAGCGCCTACACCGACTGCGGCAGCTGAGGTGGCAGCCGAGAAAAAAGACGTATTACTGTCAGAGCTGGAATCCCACTGGCGTCCAATCGCTCTTTCCATTGCAAGCAAGATGAATCTTGCCGAACAAGACGTGGTTCATTTTTCTGGTTTCTATGAAAGCTCTAAAAGGTTTCTTGAACCTCTCCGCAGACACATGCAATTAGCATGGCCGTACAAGAGCTTTCCTATGGAAAAGTTTGAAAGAAACTTTTCCTCTAGCTTGGATGTGATAAGAACTTTGTTGCACGACAAAATTAAGACTAGGGAAGACGAAGTGGGTAAGGGTGCAGACTGGTTGATAAAACGATCTCATTCAAATTACTCTTTGCTTCGCAATCAGTTTTCAAAAGCTCTAGCGGGCATTAAACACTCTCGGCCGAGAATTGAATTTTCCAAAGTTCAAAACCAAATCAGCATGGTTTCCAAGTACGCCGTCTTTAAGATGAAGTCAGAGTCAAAGAGGCTTGAGTTAGTTAACCAGGCGATGACGATCTTGGATCCGAAAAAGTTGAGAGCTGGCGTGGCATTTATTTTTAAGGATGGAAAAACTGTCACTTCCATTGATCAGCTGCAATCCCATGATTTGGTTAGCGTCATGCTCACCGATGGTCGTTTTGATGCCCGTGTTGGGACAATTAGCAAAGAATCCATCCATAAGGATTATGATAATTTGAAGAGTAAATAAAAAGGAGGAAAACATGGCATTCACACTTCCAGAGTTGCCATATGCACTTAACGCCCTTGAGCCTTATATCAGCGAAAGAACGCTTTCTTTCCATTATGGTAAGCACCACAAGGCCTACATTGATAAGTTAAACGAGCTGATCGCAGGTACCGCCTACGAAACGATGCCGCTTGAAGAGATCATCCGCACTACTCAGACGGGTCCTATCTTCAACAACGCCGGTCAGAGTTTTAATCACACTTTCTTTTGGAATTGCATGAAACCGAATGGTGGTGGTGAGCCTGACTCTCTCATGGGGCAGATAAAAGCGAAATGGGGTGACTTTGCTAGTTTCTGTGACGCATTTGAAAAATCCGCAGTTGGTAACTTTGGCTCCGGTTGGACATGGCTTGTCGAAAAAGAAGACGGATCGCTTGATGTTGTCAATACAAGCAATGCCGGAACACCGATCACCACTCCAAACATTCCTTTGTTGACAATCGATGTTTGGGAACACGCTTATTATCTTGACTATCAAAACGCTCGAGCCAGTTTTGTGAAGAATTATCTCGAGCATCTAGTGAACTGGGAATTCGCTGAGAAAAATTACAAATAATCTTTAGCGAACACTCGCAGAAAAGAGCCGGAAAGGCTATCTGGGAAGGTTTCCCACGTAGCTGCCGGCTCTGATTTTTTTCTTGTCAAACCAGCCTAGATTAACTTCTAAGGCGTAAGCGACCGCTGAGTTGGAGCAGTGGATATTCTCGGTCAGAGGTTTCATATGCTCGATGTTCACAATATCACCTTGGGCATTGATAAAAGCCACGGAAAGGGGGATAAACGTGTTCTTCATCCACATGCATATTTGTCTAGGTTGCTTAAGAACAAAAAGCATCCCTGAATTTGCCGGGAGGTATTTTCTGAACATGAGTCCCTTTTCTTGACTTTCGGCCGTATCAGCAATCTCTACAGTGAGCGCGTTACCGTCAACGGTGATGATGGATGTTTGGGCCAATGACACCCCACCACATGAAAGAAAAAAGAGCAAGAAAAGGAGTTTTTTCATCATTTCAATAAAAATAAGAAAACTCGGAGAAGTGCCCCGAGTTTTCAGGTTTGTAACAACTTTACCAATTATGAAATCGGTTGGATATTGTCGGCCTGTTTGCCTTTCTCGCCTTCCTTTACATCAAAACTGACTTTCTGACCTTCCTTAAGAGTCTTGAAGCCATCCATCTTGATTGCAGAGAAATGGGCGAAAAGGTCTTCACCGCCTTCATCGGGTGTAATGAATCCATATCCCTTAGTGTCGTTAAACCATTTCACGGTTCCTGTTGCCATCGTAATACTCCATAAAAACATGAGGCGTCGTCCATTACTCTCACCCGCCTATACCCTAAACGGGGCAATCAAATCAAAGCTGTTTTGTGAGAAGAGACCAACAGCATCGAAATTGTTACTGTTTGTTAACAAAAAGTCAACGCTCTAAACGGTTTGATCTTACAAGGGAAAATGTCGTTGTAAAGAATTTTTACATTTAAAATTTTACTTTGAACCCCGATGGTGGTTAACTTCTCGGTTGTATCTCCTTTGGGTGATTTGCTATTTTTTTGATTTTTCAAAAAAATAGCAAAGCGTTGCTCACATACCACAAAATTGGAAGTTTTGAAATGGCACAGCAGGAAAGCGGTACCGCGACAATGACAAGAGTCGAGGTCAGGGTATTTTCGAGGCCCTCTCGCTGGAGGGTTATTTTCCATAATGATGATGTCACCACCATGGACTTTGTCGTTTCAGTTCTGACAAATTACTTCGGCAAAAGCATAGAAGAAGCAAATCAGATAATGATGCAGGTTCATGTTCAGGGCAAGGGTGTTGCCGGCGTTTACTCAAAGGACGTAGCTGAAACAAAAATAGAACAAACCACGAGATTGGCGAGAGCGGAAGGTTTTCCTCTTGCCTTGACCATGGAGGAGGTTTAGGGATGAACAGTTTTTTACCAAATCTGACGGCTGCAATGTTTAAGGCTTACACCAGAGCCAAAGACGAGCATTGCGATTGCATCACACTGGAATACATGCTTTGGGGGCTGCTTCAGGATGGCGAGGTTATTGATTATTTGCAGTCAAGGGATATTGATGTCAGGCGCCTTGAACACGAACTAGGCGTTGTGTTAAGAGAAATTAGAGAGGATGTGCATTCGAGCTCTAACAGTCAAGAGCCGCAGCCTACCCTCGGCTTCCAACGAGTTTTGCAAAGAGCTTTACTCCAAGCTAAAAAAGACCGCAGGGACTCTATTGGTTGCATAGACACTCTTTGGTCGATGCTCTACGAGAACGATGATCAAGTATCTTTCCTCTTGAAGAAATACGGCGTTGATCGCGATGATCTATTTTCCTATATCCAGGGAGAGGCGGCCTATGAAGGAGCAGACTCGTCGGCCTCTGAATTTAAGGATGCGGAGAAGACGGCTGCAGAACTTTATACTCTCAACCTAAATAACGAGGTTAGGGCCGGTCGCATTGATCCTCTCATAGGAAGAGATGACGAGCTTGAAAGGGTGATGCAGGTGATTTGTAGACGTCGTAAAAACAATCCTCTACTGGTCGGGGAGCCTGGCGTCGGTAAGACGGCTATTGCAGAGGGACTTGCTTACCGGATTGTTAAAGGAATCGTTCCGAATGCACTTAAGAAATATGAGGTCTACTCTCTCGATCTTGGTGGATTGCTTGCAGGAACAAAGTACCGAGGCGACTTCGAGGAAAGAATCAAGCAGCTGATATCCGAATTTGAGAAAAAGCCAAATTCAATTCTGTTTCTCGATGAGATTCATCAGATGTTAGGCGCAGGTTCCAACTCGGAGGGAGGGGCCGGCGATGCGGCAACTCTACTGAAACCAGCTTTGGCTAAAGGCACTCTCAGGGTGATGGGTGCGACCACATATGATGAAGTACGTAAGGTCATGAGTCGGGACGCTGCCTTAATGAGGAGATTCCAAAAGATTGATGTGTCGGAGCCTACGGTGAAGGAAACGGTTCGGATTTTGCAAGGACTGAAATCAACCTTTGAGCAGTACCATAACGTGACATACTCAGACGAGGCTCTGATGGAAGCCGCTGAGCTAGCTTCACGATACATGACCGATAAGAGGTTGCCGGATAAGGCGATTGATGTTATCGACGAGGTTGGCTCTCAAAGAAGGTTGCATCCGGGTAAGGAACCTCTGATTACCAAGTCGGATATCCAGGCTGTCGTTGCGAAACTGGCAAGGATACCTCCTCAGGCGGTATCCACGGACGATAAAAACCGACTACGTAATCTTGAACAAACACTCAAGAGCGTTGTGTTTGGGCAGGATGAAGCCATCAGAGTTCTGTCAGATTCGATCAAACTGTCAAGGAGCGGTTTGGGTCGCAGTGAGGGTCCGATCGGTTCATTCCTGTTTTCCGGACCGACGGGGGTCGGTAAAACCGAGGTGGCTCGCCAATTGGCTTCAGCCTTGGGGATTGAATTGATCAGAATTGACATGAGCGAATACATGGAAAGGCATACCGTGTCGCGCCTGATCGGAGCTCCTCCTGGTTATGTGGGCTTTGACCAAGGAGGTCTGCTCACGGAAGCTGTCAATAAGACGCCTCATGCAGTCTTGCTTCTCGATGAAATTGAGAAGGCTCATCTGGATGTGTTTAATATCCTCCTGCAAGTTATGGACCATGGCACTCTCACAGACAATAACGGTAGGAAGTCTGACTTTAGAAATGTCATTCTGATTATGACCACGAATGCGGGGGCCCTAGCCCTTGACAAGGTCTCAATTGGTTTCCTTGATGTTAGTCATGATGGAGACGAGCAAGGGGAGATCAAGAGGATATTTACACCAGAGTTCCGAAATAGGCTCGATGCCATCGTTTCATTCCATTCGCTTGGTAAGCCGGAGATCGCGCGCGTTGTCGATAAATTCCTTCTTGAGATTGAAACGCAGCTTGCCACCAAGAAGGTTGAGGTCTCTTTCACAGATAAGCTGAGAAACTATCTTGCTGAAAAGGGATTTGATCCTCAGATGGGCGCCAGACCGATGGCTCGGCTTATTCAAACGACAATTCGCAAGGCCTTAGCTGATGAATTGCTTTTTGGCGCTTTGGTTAACGGCGGAAAAGTTGAGATAGATATCGATGACAAGGGCAAAACGAAGTTGAATTTCGATGAGCCTTTTAACCTCGATTTCAAGGACTTTATCGAAAAAACAACCTGAACGTTAAGCTCTTTGTCTTATCGGGAAGAAAAGGGGCTTTGGTTAAGCGCGGCCAGTGGAGCCAAAGCCACCTTGTCCTCTTTGACTGGTTTCGAAATTATCAACGACCTCAAAATCAGCTCGAGCTACTGGAACAATCACCAACTGCGCGATTCTTTCCATGGGTTCTATGGTGAAACTTTTGTTGGAGCGGTTCCAACAGGAAATCATCAACTCACCTTGGTAGTCAGAATCAATAAGTCCTACTAGATTGCCAAGGACAATCCCATGTTTATGTCCCAATCCCGATCTTGGCAGGATAATTGCTGCATAGTTCGAATCTTGAAGATAAATGGATAGGCCTGTTTTAATAAGTTCCGTTTTCCCAGGCTCGAGAACAAGGGGTTTATCCAAAAGAGCTCTTAAATCCAAGCCCGCGGCTCCATCGGAAGCATAACGAGGAAGGCGATCTTTTATCCTTGGATCAAGAATTTTCAATTGGACCTTGATCATCTTACTTTCTCTTTCAGAAGATCGGAAGCCTTGTCGATGATTCGCTGAGCAAGTTCCTCCTTACTCATTTTGCCTAGTGGTTCCTCATGGTCTTCAAAAACGAAAGTTGCGTCGTTATCGGTTTGATCGATAGCGCTGACCGAGTTAGCCACAATCATTCTCACTTTCTTTCTCTCTAGTTTGGAGCGGGCATAGTTGATCAGATTTTCGGACTCCGCGGCAAAGCCGATGCAAAGGGGGCCGTTGTCTAGAGCAGCTACGGTGGCTAGGATGTCGGGATTTTTGACAAGAGTGAGCGTCATTTCATCAACACCAGGTACTTTTTTGATTTTTTCCTGGGAACTGGTTTTGCTTCGGAAATCTGAGACAGCCGCAACCGCAATAAACAAGTCAGGATGATTACTCTTACAGAGCTCTAGAACTTTATCGAGCATCTGTTCAGTACTTAAAACATCGTAGCGAATAACACCTTCTGGAGTTTTTTGAGAGGAGGGACCAGCTACCAAATGGACAGTAGCGCCTGATCTTTGGGCGCATCTTGCGATGTCAAAACCTTGTCTTCCGCTAGATCGATTCGTGATTCCTCGAACAGGGTCGATGGATTCAAAAGTTGGACCCGCTGTCATCACAACAGTCTTTTTGGCAAGCACTTTTGGAGAAAAGAAAGAGATGATGTCCTCCACAATTTCAGAAGGTTCCTTAAAGCGTCCCTTGCCAATATCTCCACACGCCTGCGAGCCTGACACCGGACCGCTAAAGAACACCCCGTCAGCCCTCAACAGTTCCACGTTTCTCTGGTTAGGTTCGTTTTGCCACATATGAACATTCATAGCCGGAACAATCATCAAAGGACAGGTTCTGGCAGATGCCACGCTTGTGACCAAATCATCGGCGATTCCATTGGCTATTTTCGCAATGATGTTGGCAGTAGCTGGTGCAATCAAAAACAGATCTTTGTTTCTTTGAAGATCTATGTGCGGAATGGGTTGAGCTGGATTATTCCACAGGCTAGTCCAAACTTTTTTCCCGCTGAGTGCCTCAAAGGTAACCGGGCCAACCAATGTTGCAGCAGCTTCCGTCAGCATCACTTCAACGTCAGCACCTTCTTTGGAAAGAAGCCGGGTAAGTTCACAGGATTTATAAGCTGCGATGCTGCCTGTAATACCAAGAAGTATTTTCTTATCCCTCAGATGTTGCATAACTGTCTCCTCAAGCTATTTCTTGACGCCAAAAAATTCGATAATGACAACGAGAAAACCGCCAACACAAATACAGATGTCGGCTAGATTAAAAGCTGGCCAGTGATATTGACCGAGGTGGAAATCTAAAAAATCAACGACAACCCCGATGGTTAAGCGGTCCCAAACATTGCCCAAGGCACCGGCCATAACTAGAGCCAGTCCTAGGCAAAGTAACTTCTGCTGACTTTTTCTGGCAATAATGAAGCTAATCACTAAGCAAGCAGCGATGGCAATCGCGGCGAGGAGCGGTCTTTGCCAACCTCCCGCATCAGCTAGAAATGAAAAAGCCGCTCCATTGTTGTAGACAACCGCCAAATTAAAAAAATCTGTGATCTTTATGCGGTCACCCACAATCAACTGGTGTTGTATCCAGTTTTTAGTTGCTTGATCAGCAATGGCTACGACAATTGCAAAGACCCACCACCCCATTAGGGCGAACCAACTCCAACGGATCCTTTGTTCCTTTGCCATATCAACTTAGCTATGCAAACTTTCTCTTTTCTGGGCTACCAAAGAGGTTACCAATGCAACGGCAGCACAAAGTCTTATAAGTACTGTCGGTACCGACATCGGGTTTGTACTGCCAACAACGTTCGCACTTCTTGAAGCCACTAACTGAAACGGATATTTCTCTTTTTTCCGAGACGCCAACTAACTTAGCCTCACTTGTGATCATGACATAAGAAATTTCATCTTCCAACGCCTTGACAATGTCGTACTCATCCTGTGGAAGTCTCAGAGAGACTTCGGCCTGCAACGAGGAACCAAGTTGACCCTTTTCGCGCAAAGTTTCAATTTCCTTTTGAACGTCACTGCGAATGGATCGAATGATTGCCCACTTATTCAAGAGTTCAACACTTTCTTTGATTGATGGTAGGTCTTCAAACTTTTCTACGAAGATCGTTCCTTGGCTTTCGGGATTGAATACCGACCAAGCTTCTTCAGCTGTGAACGAAAGAATCGGAGCCAATAGTCTGAGAACGCAATTTGTGATGTACCAAAGAGCTGTTTGCGCAGACCGTCTTGACTCGGAGTCAGCTGCGTTGGTGTAAAGCCGATCTTTCAGGATATCGAGGTAGAAGCCTCCTAAATCATCAGTCATGAAAAGCATCAGACTAGAACAGGCGGTATGAAATTCATAGCGATCATATTTATCGAGAATTTCTTCCTTAAGTTGCTGTGTCCTGGCAACTGCCCAACGATCAAGCTCAACTAGTTTGTCTAAAGAAACAGCATCCTTCTTGATATCGAAGTCACTGGTGTTGGCCAAGAGAAAGCGGATGGTATTTCTAAAGCGTCTATAGCTTTCCACAACTCCTTTAAGAATTCCCTTACTCAATGAGATTTCAGCGGTATAGTCGGAGCTGGCAACCCACAAACGAATGATTTCAGCGCCATAAGTGTCCGTGATCTCGGAAGGGGCAATAACGTTACCAAGGGATTTGCTCATCTTTCGACCTTGCTCATCCACGGTAAAGCCATGAGTCAAAAGAGCCTTATAAGGGGGTCTGCCATCGATAGCTGAGCCAGTCAGCAGCGAGGAATGGAACCATCCTCGATGTTGGTCGCTTCCCTCGAGATAGAGGTCGATTGGATAACCTTGTTTGTCGGCGTGAGAGCCTCTCATCACCGTCATATGGGTCGTACCTGAGTCGAACCATACGTCTAATGTATCGGTTGACTTGACATATTTGTCTACATCCTGGGTGATCAGGTCTGAGACCTTGAGGCGAGACCAAGCCTCGATGCCCTCTTTCTCGACCAAGTCAGCCACCTTCGCGAGAATACCCATTGTGTCTGGGTGCAGCTTGCCAGTTTCTTTGTGAATTAAAAACGGCAGTGGAACACCCCAATTTCTCTGTCGTGAGATACACCAGTCGGGTCTTCCGGCAATCATGTTGTGTAACCGTTGTTTTCCCCATGTCGGAATGAAAGTTGTGTTATTAATTCCCTCTAGGGCGATTTGTCTTAGTGTTTGCTTGGGCTCATGGCCTTTGATGACTCCTGCAGAGTCGGCATCGGGCTCGTCCATACGGATGAACCATTGATTGGTGGCTCGGTAAATCAGTGGAGTCTTGTGCCTCCAACAGTGCATGTAACTGTGGGTGATTTCGCCGTGCGAGAGGAGATTCCCAGAAAGTTCAAGGGCACCAATAATTTTGTTTTTTGCTTTCCATACGTTTAAGCCGCCGAAAAGAGGGAGAGATTCGGCAAAAATTCCATCAGCTTGGACTGGATTAATGATTTCTTCATTGGTTATCCCGTTTGCTTTGCAGGAGATGTAATCCTCTACACCGTAGGCGGGAGCGGCATGCACGATGCCGGTACCGGCTGTAGCGTCTACGTAACTAGCAAGGAACACCGCAGAGAATCTATTGTAGAAAGGATCAAGGTTAGCCAACGGATGCTTGAAGCGGATCTTCTTAAAAGCTTTGCCGTTTGCCTTGGCAAGAACTTTGCCTTCCAATCCAAATCGTTTTAACGAGTCCTCATAGAGTCCCTCGGCAAGAACGTACATGCGCTTGGACGTATCAACAAGCACATAATCGAGATCAGGATTCATATTCAGTGCTTGGTTGGAAGGAATGGTCCAAGGGGTCGTTGTCCAAATAACTGTGGCAATCGGTTTATCGGTTTCAACGGAGAAAATCTTTTCAAGTTGGGGCTTGTCCTCTTCGGAAATCGGAAAAGCAACGTCGATGGTTGGCGAGGTGTGGTCTTTGTACTCGACTTCAGCTTCAGCCAAAGCGCTTTGGCAGTCGAAGCACCAGTTAACGGGCTTTAATCCTCGGTAGACGAAGCCTTTTTCCATAATGATTCCGAAGGCGCGAATTTCTTCGGCTTCTGTTTCGTGCCGCATGGTCAAGTACGGGTCTTTCCAATCGGCTAGTACGCCTAATCTCTGGAAACTGGCCATTTGTGATTTGACCTGTTCTTTGGCATAAGCTCGGCACTTAGCCATGACTTCTTCTTTCGGAAGATTCTTTCCGTACTTCTTCTCGATCTGAATTTCAATAGGCATGCCATGGCAGTCCCAACCAGGGGTATAGGGGGCGTCATAGCCTTCTAAAGTTTTACTCTTAAGGATTATGTCTTTTAGTACTTTATTGATCGCATGCCCAACATGAATGTTGCCATTGGCGTAGGGAGGACCGTCATGGAGCAGGAAACGCTTTTCGCCTTTTCTTGCTGATCGAATTTTTCCGTAAACATCGTTTTGATTCCACTGCTCAATCCAGCCAGGTTCTCTTTGTGGGAGATTGCCCCGCATGGGAAAAGCGGTATCTGGAAGATTTAAAGGAAATTTTTTGGAGTCAGTCGACTCGTTTTTTTTATTTTCAGTTTTATTTTGAGACATGAGTTATTCCTTGGCCCCCTCGGGCTCTTCAAGGTTGTTAAACGGTTAATCCTAAAATTTGCTTTGCCTTAGTCTTATCTGCTTCAACCGCGGCTCTTAGTTCTTCGAGAGAGTTAAATTTTTTCTCGTCTCGAAGTTTTGAGAAGAATTCTACCTTGACATGCTTGCCATAAATGTCTTGATCGAAATTAAATAAATGGGTCTCCAGCAAATACTCGCCATGGGAGCCAATCGTTGGTCTGTTTCCCACATTGGCAACTCCCTCAATAGGACGGGGACCTAGGCCAAAAACCTTTACCGCCCAGACGCCGCTAATGGCCGGTTTGGCTTTTGAATAGGGAGGAAGGATCCTTTGGTTGATTGTCCTAAACCCTAAAGTTCTGCCAAGCTGTTGACCATGGAGAATTGGACCACTAATGGCGTAATGCCTACCCAACATATAATTGACCGAAGCGATATCGCCTTCTGCCAAGGCTTCTCGAATACGGGAGCTTGAGATGGCAGAATGCTTGTGGAAGATCATGGGCATAGCATGGACTTCAAAATGAAATTCTTTTCCGAGTTTCTCGAGGGTACGAATATCACCGGAACGCTTAGCTCCGAATCTGAAGTTTTCCCCCACAGTGACCCATCGTGCGTGCAATCCGTCGACTAAAAGTCGCTTGACGAAGTCATATGGCGAAAGAGCTGCTAATTCTTTGTTGAACCTGAGAATATAGATTCGCTGAATTCCGCACTCTTCAATAGCTTCAATCTTGTCATGCAGACTGAGAATTCTCTTTGGGGCAGCATCTGGATTGAAAAACTCTCTCGGATGAGGCTCAAAGGTGAGAACGGCAGAACATAAAAGTCTACCTCGAGAGGCTTCGACTACCTCATGAAGTAAAGCCTGGTGTCCTCGGTGAACACCGTCAAAATTTCCTATGGCGAGCGCACAGTCGATTCTTTCTTCAGGTTTTGGTAACCCCCGAAAAACTTTTTTCATTTCTATCCTATTTTCTGTAAGTGGCGCAAATTATAAAAGAGTCACTAAACTCAATCAGGTTGAAAAGCCCAAAAATTGCACGTAAAACTAAAGGGAAACGACCAACGGTTAGGGACCTCTAAATAAAAACTCAGAAAACCCCTTTGGACGTGTCAGAATTAGACTCAATTGCAAATTTTCCATTGGCTCATCATGAAAAATATAGTTGTTCTTATCTCAGGTCGCGGTTCCAATTTCAAAGCGATTTACGAAACAAGTGTGAAGGAAAACTGGTCCGAGAATTACGGAGTCCAGATTTCTGGAGTTATTTCCAACCGACCGGATGCCGCAGGTCTCGACTATGCGACTGCGGCGGGTCTTCCCACCGTCATCATCGATCACAAGCACTTTGCCAGTAGAGAGGATTTTGAGAAAGTTCTAGCTGACGAGGCCGACAAAATGAATGCGGACATCATCGTTCTTGCCGGATTCATGAGAGTACTTACGTCGTATTTCGTTTCGAGATTTGAGGGAAAGATTCTTAATATCCATCCGGCGTTGTTACCCATGTTCCCAGGTCTTCACACGCACGAACGGGCTTTAGAAGCAGGGGTTCGTATTCATGGAGTCACCGTTCACTTTGTGACGGCAGAACTTGATGCTGGAGCAATTATCGGTCAGGCTGCTGTCCCCGTGCTGGCAGAAGACGATGCAGAAAAATTGGCCGCTAGGGTGCTAAAAAAAGAACATATTCTTTATCCAAGAGCGGTCCGATTGGTCGCCCTTGGGAAAGTTACCCTGGCCGATGGTCATGCTCAGATGGATGAACAAACGAGCCAAGAACTGGCAATTTTGAGCTAGCGTGCACCTAGTGAATTAAAAAGGAGCTGACAATTGGTTCAGGCCGATAAAACAAGAAAGAGAAGTCCCGTTGCTAAAGGCAGGTCAAGAGGGCGTACTGACGCTCCTAGGCGGCATTTGACTGACCGCCAAAAAGCTGCAAGAGAGCGGTGGTTGAGGTTGACACCCGAGCAAAGGCAGACTCATGATCCAAACCAGAAACCAAATCCACGAATGCAAAAATTGAATCCTGGGCAGATCCGAATTACGAGCCTCATCGTGGAAGAGTTAGGCAAGGCCCTCAGAAAGATATTAAAACTTGATGGCCCGGCCGATGTTTTGATGAGTATCTACTTTAAGAACGCCAAGCACCTTGGCCCTCGGGAAAGGACCATCATCGCTGAGGCCATCTACTACACCATGCGCCATTTGTCGATGATTACCTGGCGTATGGGAACGGTAAAGCCGACTAAAGCACCTAGATTAACCGGACTTTTGGCATTGGCTTTGCAGTATGGTGTGGACACATTGAATCCTCAGCTTCTTGGGAAAGAGAAGAGCACATTGGAGAATATGTTAAGGCCCAAATCTTTGGATGCTCCCAAGGAGATTCAGTCTGAAGTTCCCAAATGGCTTTACGACAAGTTGGTTGTCCAGTACACGGATCACAAAGCGCTTTTCGAGGCTTTACAGCAAGGAGCTTCTTTGGATTTACGAGTTAATTCATTGAAATCCACTCCCGAAGAAGTGATCAAAGAGCTTGAAGAGCACGGAGTCAAAGCTGGAAAAGGAAAATATTCTCCAGATTGTCTCAAACTGGAGATGAAGCCGGCTTTAACTCAATGGCCAATCTATAAAGAAGGCAAAGTCGAGGTCCAAGACGAAGGTAGCCAATTGATCGCTCGTCTACTTCAACCGCGTCGTGGAGAGATGATTTGTGATTTTTGCGCCGGAGCAGGCGGCAAATCATTAGCAATTGGAGCCCTCATGAAATCCTCAGGGAGAATTTATGCTTTTGATGTCAATGAACGCCGCTTAAAGGACATCAAGCCAAGAGTGAGACGGGCTGGTTTGTCCAATGTATATCCGGTTGTGATTCGCAATGAATTCGATAACCATGTCAAACGTTTGTATGGCAAGATGGACAGAGTTTTAGTTGATGCTCCGTGCTCCGGGACGGGCACCTACAGGAGAAACCCAGACCTAAAATGGAGATTTGGGGAAAGCGAGCTTGAGCGTTTAAATGAACTTCAAAAGCAGATTCTTAGGTCGGCTGCCAAGATGCTCAAGCCTTCCGGTCGTTTGGTCTACTCAACCTGTTCGGTGTTGAATCAAGAAAATCAGATGGTCATTGAAGAGTTTTTGAAAGAGAATCCTGACTTTGGGTTGCTTGACGCCTACGAGATTCTCGAAAAACAAGGTATTGAGATATCCGAGTTCCAACGAAAACGGTTTGGCAAATATTTTGTTATGCTCCCGCACATGAATGGTACGGACGGCTTTTTTGGGGCGGTTTTAGAACGGAAGAAATAAGCATCGAAACAAAATAAAAACCGAAGCTTGTGCTTCGGTTTTTAACGCTCTACGAGACTAAAAATTACTTTAATTTGGTCTCTTTGTACTTGACGTGCTTGCGAGCGACCGGATCATACTTTGACATTTCCAACTTGCCTTGCGAATTGCGTTTGTTTTTCGTAGTCGTGTAGAAATGACCTGTTCCAGCAGTGGATTCAAGCTTGATCTTTTCACGGTTTCCTTTGGCCATGGTGAACTCCTATTAGATTTCGCCGCGGGCGCGAAGGTCTGCTAAAACTGCCTCGATGCCATTTTTATCAATGGTGCGCAGGGCGGCATTGGTTACGCGCAGGCGAACCCAACGATTCTCGCTTTCAACGTAGAAGCGACGATACTGCAAATTGGGCATGAAACGACGCTTCGTTTTGTTATTCGCGTGGGACACGCGATTTCCAACGGTAGGAGCCTTACCGGTGACTTGACACACTCGTGCCATCGCTAAATCTCCAAATAAAAAACTGTTATAAATTTCCTCGCCGAGGAATAAGTATTCCTTGGAGGACCGAAAGTTGGCAATTATACTAAGATTTAAAAAATTTGCATGAATTAAAAAAGTGTAATGTTTTCAATGTATTTCGGGATAAAAGGCAGAAACAGTAATTTTTACTGGGGATAAAAACTCAGCCGGCAAGGATTGAAAGAATAAAATCGCGTCTTGTGTCGGTTTGGGTTTTCAGAAAACAGCAGAATAAGTTATGAAGATTTTATTGGCTCAACCTAGAGGATTTTGTGCCGGAGTGGAAAGAGCGATCACTATTGTGGAGCGGGCATTGGCTGTCCATGGCGCCCCAATTTATGTCAGGCATGAAATTGTTCACAACCGATATGTTGTCAATCTCCTTAAGGGAAAAGGGACAGTCTTTGTGAATGAAATAGATGTGGTTCCAGATGGTTCGGTTTTGGTGTTTTCTGCTCACGGGGTTCCAAAGTCGGTTAAAACCAAAGCTATGGAGCGGGACCTGAAAATTTATGATGCCACTTGTCCTTTGGTTACCAAAGTTCATTCAGAGGTAGAAAAGATGTGCTCGCAGGGTTATCAAATTGTGATGATTGGTCACGTGGGACATCCTGAGGTAGAAGGAACTGTGGGTCAAATTCCTGCAAAAATCGAGGTCATTGAAAAGCCAGAGCAGGTAAAAAAGCTTCAGGTGTATGACCCAAACAAAATCGCCTATGTTAGTCAAACGACAATTTCTCTTGATGATGCCCGGGAAGTAATTAGAGCTTTAAGAGAAAAATATCCAAGAGTTCACGAACCGAAGAAAGACGATATTTGTTATGCGACTCAAAATCGGCAGAGAGCGGTTCGAGCACTCGCCGAAAAAGCCGATTTAGTCTTAGTCGTTGGCAGCAAAGCGAGTTCAAATTCGAATCGTTTGCGCGAGGTGGCAGAAGGAGCAGGAATTCCAGCTTACCTTGTTGACGGTCCGGAAGAATTAGAGTTTTCATGGTTTAAGGGAGTTAACGTGGTTGGTATTACGGCGGGCGCCAGTGCCCCTGAAATACTAGTCGAGCAGATCATCCAAAAGCTTCGGCAAATGGGAGCTACTCACGTTCAAACTATGGAAGGTGTTGAAGAAAACGTTCAATTTCCTTTGCCCAAAGGACTATGGAAAAGGGACTTGGAGGCGGCTAGCAAGCAAAATGAAGAAGCAAGGTAGTGCTGTGATTGCAACAGAATTTGGTTCAGTAGAGCTCGTTTTTGAGGGTTCCGATCTGAAGAAAAGTCTCCTGACGTGCCAAAGTCGCAAAACCTCTCTAGGCTTATTTGCTGACCATCCAGCAGTGGTTTCCTTGCTGAGTTATCTTGAAGGAGATTTAGATGCTCCCTCTAGGCTTAGCTTCAAGCAATCGGGAACTCCATTTCGCCAGAAGGTTTGGGCGCAAATGTGCAGGATTGCTCCTGGCTCGACGATGACTTACGGTCAAGTGGCTAGCCTGTTGCACTCTTCCCCACGAGCGGTAGGACAGGCTTGTGGAGATAACCTGTTGCCGATTTTTGTTCCCTGCCACAGGATAGTCGGTAAAAAAGATTTGGGTGGCTTTGCTCATGGGACGAGCGAGTTGCCGATAAAGCAGTGGCTTTTAAATCACGAAAGAAAATATCGTTATGAGTAAGAAAGAACACGTATCAGCAA
>CANQMZ010000032.1 GCA_947625105.1 uncultured Parasutterella sp. | reverse complement strand
GGTCTGATGCAGGATATCGCAACTTCTGGACGCAACCGATTGTTTGTTAACACGAACGGAGATCGTTTTGTTTCTGAGTCCGCTGCCAGGGATACCCTGTGCAAGGCAATCTTCCAACAACCGGGTGGAACATATTGGCTTGTCATGAATAAACTGCGCTATCCGGATGAATCCAAACCGGACGGTATGGGTGTGACCATGCAGGACATGCTAAAACTTGGAAGAGTCAAAAAAGCAGAAACACTTGATGAACTCGCAAAACTGATTGGTGTTCCGGCTGAAAATCTTAAAGCAGCCGTTGAGGAATATAACAAAGCCGCTTCCAACAAGGGAACCGCTGACAAGTATGGCTTCGTGGCTACCAACACTGATGATGCGCCTATGACGGAGGGACCTTGGTATGCATGCAAGAAAGTGCCTACTGTCCACCATACGATGGGTGGTGTCAAAATCAACACCAAGGCAGAAGTTATTGGTAAAAACGGCAAGGTTATTCCCGGCTTGTTTGCTGCCGGAGAGGTCACCGGCGGTATTCACGGTGCTAATCGTTTAGGCGGAAACGCAATCGCCGATGTATTTACTTTCGGTCGGCAAGCGGGAGCCTCGGCAGCCGCTAACAAGTAACTCTTGACCTGGAGAAACTGCAAATGGGTGGGTAAGTTCCACCCATTTGTTTTTTGGATTATAAAAATCTTTAATAATTAAATAATTACATGATTAGAATTCACCCGCACTAAAGTGGGGCAAGGAATTTGTCTGTCTATATCTTTTTTGTTGAATAAAAATTATAAAATCAACAAAATTGGGTAGAGCGCTAACAAAAAAACTATCCAACTTCACATATTTCAAGAGGAAGATCGTGACAAAGACGTTTACTTTCACAAAGTTTGGTTTTGTGACCTTAGTCGGCTTAACTTCTGTTTTCGTGTTGTCGGGGTGCGATAAGCCTGCTCAAACCGGAGCAAGACCTCCGAGTCCGGTGGCAGTTATTGAAGTAGTGAAACGGGATGTGCCGGCGGATATGACATGGGTGGCAAAGACAGAGAGTTCGCGGGCAGTGGAAATTTATAGCCGTGTGACTGGTTTTCTGGATCAAAGAAATTACACTGAAGGAGCGATGGTCGATGAGGGCCAAGTTCTTTTTCTCATGGATAAAAAACCATTTGAGGTTCAGTTAGCAGAGGCGGAAGCTTCTCTAGCCTCTAGTCAGGCCGCTCACTTGGTCGCCAAGCAAAACCTTGACCGGGTTCGTCCTTTGGCCAAGGTGAAGGCTTTGAGTCAAACGGATCTTGATCAGGCGGTAGCCAATTTTGAGACGACCAAGGCTCAGGTCAGTAATGCACAGGCTCAGGTGGAAAGCGCAAAACTTAATCTCTCCTATTGCACGATTACTTCTCCTGTTAAGGGCTATGCGAGCTCCGCCTTGGTAACAGACGGTACCTACATCAACAATCAGAATTCTCATTTGGCCACCGTTTACTCCATGTCTCCCATGTGGGTAACTTTTTCGATGTCCGAGAACGAAGAAGCTAAGTTAAAGAAGGAGGTTGAAACGGGAATTCTCCAGTTGCCACATGACCTTGGTTTCACCGTTGATTTGGAGTTGGCCGGAGGCGTTATCTATCCTCAGGAGGGACGTCTGACATTTGCCAGCCCGAACTTTAATCCTGATACAGGAACTTTTGAAATTCGTGCCTCTTTTGACAATCCGAACAATCAGTTAAGACCGCAACAGTATGTCAGGGCGATCGTTAAAGGAGCCAAGTATGCCAATGCGATTGTTGTTCCTCAAATTTCAGTGATGCAGGGCTCCAAAGGTCACTTTGTTTGGGTGATCAACAAGGATAACAAGGCACAGTTCAGACCCGTTGAGGTCGGTCAATGGGTTGGACCCAACTGGCTCATAACATCCGGTTTGGAGCAAGGTGATAAGGTGGTTTTTGAAGGGATGCTCCTTTTAAGCCAGGATGGTCCTGTGCAAATTGTTAAAGAAATGAAGCAAGCGGCCGATGGTAAAGATGTTGTCGTGAAAGCCCCCGAGGCGACTAAGACTACCGCAAAGCCAGAAGCTAAGAAGTAAACCCGGAGGACGCTCACCATGTTTTCGAGCTTTTTCATTAAGCGCCCGATTTTCGCGATCGTCGTCTCTTTGGTGATTGTGATCGCGGGTTTGCTCTCAATGTTCAAGTTGCCTATTGAACAGTACCCGAATATGGCTCCCGTACAGATTACGGTGACGGCTACTTATCCGGGTGCTGACGCTCAGACCGTTGCAGAAACGGTAGCAGCACCTATCGAAACACAAGTAAACGGCGTGGATAACATGATCTACATGACGAGTTCTTCTTCATCGTCAGGTACGATGATGTTGACCGTTTACTTTGGGATCGGAACCGATCCAGATATTGCGCAGGTTCAGGTGCAAAACCGTGTCAATATTGCTCAGCCTTATCTTCCTCAAGAAGTTATTACCAACGGTTTGACAATTGAAAAGCGCTCTTCATCCATCCTGATGCTGATCAGTATTTACGGAAAGGATGATCGCTACACACGAGATTACATTACCAATTACGCCAATGTCTACGTGCTTGACGCAATTAAGCGGGTACCTGGCGCGGGGCAATCGGCTGTGATGGGTATGGCCAACCAGGCGATGCGAATTTGGCTTGATCCGGATAGAATGGCCTCTCTTGGTATAACTACCACTGATGTGGCCAATGCCGTCTCATCGCAAAACAAGAGGTTTGCAGCAGGTAATTTAGGTGCAGCTCCATCCTCGGCAAATACGGTTCAGACTTTCCCGATCATTGCGCCATCTCCTTCTGTGGATAAGGAAGGTTACGAGAACATCATCATCCGTACCAACCAAAAACAGAGTGCGATCGTCAGAGTCAAAGATGTCGCCGAGGTGGCTTTGGGTAGACAAAGCTATGAAGTCATCGCCGACATGAATGGTAGGCCTACTACGTATATCGCCGTCTACCAACAGGCAGGCGCTAATGCTCTCGACGTGGCCGATGGTGTTTATAAAACGTTGGATAAATTGAAGGCAAACTTCCCAGAGGGTTTGGACTACAAAATTGCGGTGGATACCACAGACTTCGTTCGAATCTCTATTGAAGAAGTGGTTAAGACGCTCTTTGAAGCTGTCCTCTTGGTTATTGCCGTCATCTATATTTTCTTGCAGAGCATCAAGTCGACTGCCATCGCTTGTACAGCTATCGTCGTTGCACTGTTGGGCACTTTCGTTGGCATGCTGTTGCTCGGTTTCTCCATAAACCTGCTGACTTTGTTTGGCTTGGTGCTAGCCATCGGCTTGGTGGTGGACGATGCTATTGTGGTTGTGGAAAACGTGGAAAGAAACATTTCAGAAAAAGCGATGAACCCGGCTCAGGCTACGGAAGTGGCCATGGCTGAGGTGACAGGTCCTATCATCGCTACGGTTTTGGTTCTTTCAAGCGTGTTTATTCCTGCCGCTTTCATGGGTGGAACCACAGGACTCTTGTATAAGCAGTTCGCCATTACGATTGCCATATCGGTGGCGATTTCTGGCTTTGTGGCTTTGACGTTGACTCCTGCCTTGTGCGGTGCTTGGTTGACTCAAACGACTCCAAAGACCAAGGGATTTTTCTTCCGCTTTAACAAAATATTTAATGACATCACCAGGAAATACGGACAGTGGACAAGAGCATTGTTCAGAAGAACCATCCTAGTGCTTGCCATGTTTGCTCTCATTTGTCTTGGTATTTTCCAGTTGTTCAGGATTGTTCCTACGGGTTTTGTCCCAAACGAAGACCAAGGTTATTTGATTGCGGCGGTTATCCTTCCACCATCTGCATCTCTTGAAAGAACAGATCAGATGATGACGGGTTTGGAAAAGAATTTCCAGCACATCCAAGGTGTCGCAACGACCAACACCATTTCCGGTTTCTCACTTCTTGATGGTGGAATTAAATCTAGTGCAGGTACGTTCTTTATGACACTGTCGCCATTTAGTGAGCGCTATAAGAACTCAAAGACAGCTAGTAAGGAGTCTGCGCCTGTCATTATGGGAGAGATGCAGAGGCTTGGAATGTCAACACAAATGGATGGGTTGGTCGTACCGATTAACCCACCGGCGATCCCTGGTCTGGGGACAACGGGTGGTTTTGAATTTTGGATTCAAGACACTAATGGCACGGACCCGGTCCAACTTGGTCAGGTTGTTGACGAATTTATTGCCAAGGCCAAGATGCGGCCTGAATTGACTGGGTTGACAACGACATTTAGCGCTTCTAATCAGCAGTTAAAAATTAACTACGATAGGGACAAAGCTCAGTTGTTGGGTTTGAGCACTCCGGACGTGTTTGATGCGTTGCAAAGCCAGTTCGGCTCCTCGATTGTGAGCCAGTTCAGTCAATTTTCTCGGGTCTGGTTCGTTATCCTGCAGGCTGAACCGCGTTTCAGAGTCACTCCTGAAGACGTTTCAAAGCTCTATGTCAGAAATGCGAACAATGAAATGATTCCGCTTAGTTCGGTCATCACTACGGAATATGTGAGCGGCGCCACGATACTACCCCACTACAACGGTTTTCCGGCTGCTCAGGTGATTGGCAATGCGGCTCCGGGTTATTCTTCCGGTCAAGGTATGAAAGCCTTAGAAGAGGTCGCGGCGGAAGTGCTTCCTTCCGGATTCACTTACGGGTGGACAGGTATCAGCTACGAGCAGCAAAGCTCGAGTTCATCGTCGGCTATTGTGTTTGGATTCGGTCTTTTGTTGGTGTTCCTAGTTCTTGCCGCTCAATACGAGAGTTGGGCATTGCCTGGTTCGGTTATTTTGGCGGTACCGTTTGGCATTATTGGAGCTTTGCTCGCCACATGGGCAAGAGGCTTGGAAAACGACGTCTACTTCCAGATCGGCATATTGGTGATGATCGGTTTGGCGGCAAAAAATGCCATCCTTATTGTGGAGTTTGCTGTTGAGCTGAGGAACAGGGGATTGGATTTGGTGAAAGCTGCTGTTGATGCCGGAGAGCTCCGTTTCCGTCCGATCATCATGACTTCCCTAGCCTTTATTGGTGGTACTTTCCCGCTTGCCATCGCAACAGGGGCCGGCGCAGAGTCTAGACATTCCATCGGTACGGGTATCGTTGGAGGCATGATCGGTGTGTCAACACTCGCCTTGTTGTTTGTGCCGATTTTCTACGTCTGGTTTGAAGGATGGGCTGAAAGATCAGGTGCTAAGAGTGCCAGGAAGCTTGCCGCGAATTTGGTTCAAAGGAATATTCCGATTACTGAAAAGATCCGGTTGGCTATACTTCGCGGTTCCGGTCAGGCTTACGATCCGAACGCTAAAGTTGATGTCTCAGCAGACGGTCAAGTTACGATTACGAACACACCGGGATTTTCTCCGCAGGCAGAGGACTCCCAGAACGTGGGTTTAAATACCATGTTCGGAGAAGTTCAGCCGCCTAAGTCAGCGGATTCTCAAGATAAAGCAACTCAAACAAAGGCCGATGACAAAGGAGCCTCAAAATGATGATCCGACCAAAGATTCTTAGTTTACTTACTGCAATTTCATTGACGACTTTGGTCGGATGCGCGGTAGGCCCTGATTACGAAAGACCGGTGGTTCCCGTGCCAGATAACTACAGGAAGATCAATGGAACGATAGATGCTTCCAACTGGTTACAGGCGCGTTGGTGGACCCAATATGGAGATCCGGGTCTCAACGAATTGGTTAGCGCAGCCATTGCCAACAACAGAACCCTGCAACAGACCATGGCTAATGTCGAGAGGGCGGCAGCGGCCGTGACCGTTGCAAGAAGTGATCTCTTCCCTCAATTAAATTACCAAGGAGACTTCAGTAAGCAACGAGCCAGTGAAAACACTGTTTCCGGCGCGCAGCTTCAAGGTGAACCCGTAAAGACGACAGAAGTTCTGGCCAGCGCTTCATGGGAAATTGATTTGTGGGGCAAGATTCGACGCCAAACGGAGTCGGCAACGGCTAATTTGAGGGCTATGGAGGCAGCCCATAAGGCAGCTATCTCATCGGTGATCGGATCGACCGTGAGCACTTATCTCTCACTTTTAATGACCGATGAGCAGATTAAGATTGCCCAAGAGACGGCTCAGAGTTACTACAACACGTATAAGCTCTTCAGAGTCAGGGCTCAATACGGAAATCTCTCGGAGATGGAAGTAGCACAGGCCAAGTCACAGTGGCAAAGTGCGAAGGTTCAAGTGCCATCCCTGATGCAAAATCGAGTTCAGTTGCTCAACTCTTTGAGCATCTTGACGGGAATCGCTCCTGCGGCGATGCCCAAGTTCAAGAAACTCAATCAGCTTCAGACTCCGACGATTGCAAAGGGTATCCCAAGTGAACTCTTGACTATGAGACCTGATGTGGTTCAAGCCGAAGAAGAGTTAGTTTCCGCCAACGCTGATATCGGTGCGGCTCGAGCACTGTATTTCCCCTCGATTTCATTGTCCGCGGGCTATGGATTCTCGAGTGAGCAACTTAAGGATCTTTTCAAATCTCCATCCAAGCTTTGGTCATACACAGGCACAGTGACGGGACCGATCTTCCACTGGGGTGCGATTGCAGCTGGTGTCAAGAGTGCTGAGGCAGAGCAAAAAGCCATGCTTGCCTCCTATCAGCTCGCCGTGGCCCAAGCATTCGTGGATGTTGATAACGCTCTTAGTTCAAGAGAAAACTTGGTAACCGAACTCCAAGACAAACGAGATCTGGTCAAGAGCCTGCAACTCTACGAGAAACTTGCTTATGAACAGTATCAAAACGGCTATGTGGGATATGCGACGGTTCTACAGGCTGAGCAATCTCTTTTACCGCAGCAAATTTCCCTGGCTCAGGTTAAGGCAGAATCTCTTGAGGCTGTAGCTAAGATTTATCAGGCTCTCGGTGGGGGATGGATTGACCAAGCCCTGCTTGAGGAACAAAAGGCGATTGTTGAGGCAGAAAAGGCAATCGAACTCGAAAAGCAGTTAAAAGAGGAGCAAAAAGCGGGGCTCACACCAGTGCAGTCACCTAAAGCTGATACTGCTCCCATGACTAGCAAGCTGTAAACTAGAGATGTTGATACAAAAGACCGAAACCAATCTAAAACTGACGTCGGTCTTTTGTTTTTTAGGGCTGTATTAAACTTTTTTACATAGAAAAGGTGCATTGTGAACGAAACCATCAGACAACTTATATCTCACAGCTCCGTCAGGTCCTTTACCAAGGAGCCGGTTAGCGAAGAAATGGTTAATGATATTTTTGAGGCAGCTATGAGTGCTTCAAGCACCTGCTTTTTGCAGGTTGTCTCCGTTATCCGGATAACCGATCCGGAAAAAAAGCGCCAGTTGGCTCATTTTGCTGGAGACCAGAAACATGTGGAAGAGGCTCCTGAGATGTGGGTTTTCGTTGCCGATATGCACAGAAATCAGCTAATTTATCCCCAGTCTGACACAGGTTGGGCCGAACAGTTGGTCTTTGCTACTCATGATGCGGGTATTGCGGCGCAAAACGCAATGGTAGCCCTCGAGTCAATGGGTCTTGGAGGATGCTATATCGGCGGGCTCCGTAATCATATTGCGGAAGTAAGCGAGCTACTGAAGTTGCCTGAAAATACTTATTGTGTCTTCGGTTTGGCATTTGGACATCCGGCCATTAGGAATGAAAAAAAACCGCGTCTTCCGGCGTCGATTACCTTTATGGAAAATGAGTACAAGGAACCTAATATGGAGTCTTTACACCGGTATGACGATAGGATGAAGCGTTACTACTCAAACCGATCCAAAAACGCCAAGGAGACAAATTGGTCGGAGACGCTTCCGCGAATTCTCGCAAAAGAGAGAAGGCCATTTGTTTTGTCTTATCTTCAAAAGCAGGGCTTTGCAAAAAAATAACAAGTAGTCGGATTTTCTACGAATAAACAGGAGAGCAAATAATGTCTTGGATTCGCCAACGTTTGGGGATTGTCGCTCTTGTTGTTGCGGTGCTTGTTTTTTGCGGTTGCTGGTATGCAAGTCCTTATTGGACTTGCGGCTCTATTGTGAAGGCGGTTGAAGATAAAAATGTTAAGGAACTTAGCCAGTACATTGATTATCCTGCCGTCCGAAACAGCCTCAAGGTTCAACTGAATAACAAGATCAAAGTGCAGTTGGAAGAAAAAGAAAAGAATCCTCTGGCTCTTTTAGGGGCTGTGTTTACTGCCCCATTGGTAGATGCATTGGTGGATGAATTGGTAACACCTGCTGGTATCAGTAACGTGCTGAATGGTGAAAGATCTTTTCTAGATCTGAAGAGTTCTCTAAAACCTTCCAAACATACACAAACACAAAAAGCGGACAATAAATCCGGAAATCAGCGAAAGGAAGCTCAGAGTCAGAAGACGCCTAAAATCGACTGGAAAGCTAATTATGGGAGCAACATGGATGAGTTCTCAGTAACTCTTACGAGACAGGGAAAACCAAAATCTCCCGTCACTATTTCCATGGTCAGGGAGGGATTTTTCAGTTGGAAAATAAACAATGTCCTGATACCCTTTAAATTCTAGAAATCATTGGAAGAGAATATGTCATTTATATTTGCACCGGCGGTTTTTCCATCAGTTCCCATTTGGGAAAAAAAGAACCAATATTTTCCTGTTCATCGGGTCTATTGCGTGGGTGCCAATTATGCAGATCATGTGGCGGAGCTCGGCAGTGAGGGAAGAGAAAGACCCTTTTTCTTTTCGAAACCAGCAGATTGTTTAGTGATCAGTAACTCGGATGATCCTGTGCTGATCCCCTATGCGCGTGACACCGATAATCTTTGTTTGGAAGTGGAGCTGGTGGTCGCTATAGGCAAGACTGCACCAGAAAACGGGGTTATTAAAGCAGAAGAGGCAGAGAACTATATTTGGGGTTATGCCGCTGGAGTTGAGTTTACTCGGAGGAATTGGCAGACATTCGCTAGAGAAAATCGCCAACCATGGGAAAAGGCAAAAGGCTTTGATCACTCGGCGTTGATTACTCCAATCAGGCCAAAGGAAAGAACACCCGATATGGACGACTCTTCCATTTGGCTATATGTTGACGGTCAGGAAAGACAGAGGGGTAGTACGAAACAAATGATCTGGAAGGTTCCGGAGATTATCTCCGAAGTTTCTTCGGCTTGGAGGCTTACTGCAGGTGACCTCATTTATACCGGTACCCCCAAAGGCAGCGGCCCTGTACAGAGAGGACAAATCTTTGAAGGTGGAATTCAAGGAGCCGGTGTCTTTAGTGCAAAGATGATCTAGAGCTTGTTTGGGAGCGTGATAGGTTCAACTGTTTCCCTTATCCCATACTTATCGACTGAGCTGTTTATTGTCTTTCCTAAAGAAGAAACTTTGGACAGCTCACTCTTTTCTTTATCTCTAGTTTTGTGACCTTTGACCTCTTTGGAGGCGATCTTGGCACGGTGTTTTGGGTCTGCTTTGGAGGCCCTTGCAGAAAGCTTTTTCTTGTCCGGAACGATTTTTTCTCCATCAATGAGACCGGGCTCTCCGACCAATTCGGCGATGGCGGTTGCTAACTCGCTAACTGCTCCGGCATAAAAATAGCTGGAGTTGTAGCGCAAGACCGCAGTGAAATTTTTTGTTCCGACACGATATATCTTGTCAAGCTCAAGGGAGCCAGGGAGATAAAACGGGAAATCGACGATGAAGACTTGCATATCATCTGGATACTTATTTTTTTCGTCCAACGGCTTGAGACCATCCTTAAGGAGCCTTGACCAAGAAAATCTTGCCGTCGTTCCCCCGCCATATTTACGGTGTTGTTCTTCAGAAATGTCTGCTTCAATCACCATGGGCAAACCCTCTTGCCACCCCATACTGTGGAGATAATTGGCTATAGAACCAATAGTGTCGGCAGGAGATTTGTTGATGTCTATTTTGCCATCGCCGTCAAAATCCACTCCGAATTTTTTAATTGAACTCGGCATAAATTGTGGTAATCCCACGGCTCCCGCGTAGGAGCCTTCTACTTCAAAGGGTTTAAGTTGGTTTTGGTGTAAGAAAACCAAAAATTCTTCCAACTCTTTTTTGAAAAAGTCAGCTCTTCGTTTGTAGTCAAAACTCAAGGTGACCAAAGAGTCGAGCACCTTCCATGATCCTGTGTTTTCTCCGTAGCGGGTTTCTACTCCGATTATGCCGATAATCACTGCGGGGTCAACGTGGTAAATTTCTTTGGCCTTATCCAAATAGACTTTATTGTCTTTCCAGAATCTCGCTCCGAGGTGTAGCCGGTCGGCACCAAGGAAGATATTGCGATATTTCTCCCAATCTTTTCGACTGTCCCGGGTATTAGGCTTTGACCTTTTGGGAGTCATCAGTCTTTCGATCTTAGGCTGATATGTTGCTTGGTCCAGGACGGTGGCGATCCAGGTTGGATCCAAACCTCTGCGGCGGGCGACATCACGAATAAAACGTTGAACTTCTGGTCGCTGACTGTAAGGGAGAGATTTTTCTTCTTGTGAAGAAGTAAGTGACTGAGCCCAAGGGCTGCCTGAAGCTAAGGCAAGGATTGATGACAATGAGGCAACCAACAAATATCTTCTGAACATAACTGAGCTCCCAATACAGTTCTGAGATTACACGCAAAATCGCAGCTTAACTTTCTTATAGATAAGACTTTGCCAAAATGTTTACGGTCCGATAAAGGTGGAGTTCCTGACAAAAAACTGAGCAAATTCACAAAAGTCTTTAATTTTTTCAGTAAGGTTTATCAGTAAAATTAACGAATCAGAAACCTGATATACACAGATGCAGACAACGGTTTACTACACACATAAAAGTTTTCTCATGCATAAAATGGGAAACGATAATCCCGAGTGCCCACAAAGGCTCGAGAAGATCAGTGAGCTGTTGTTCGCTTCCGGTGCGGGCAAGTTTGTCGAATCAAAAGAAGCACCGATGGCTGAGCTTGTCGACTTGCTTGCCGCCCATGATCAGGACTACGTCAATTATCTGTCAAGAACTTCTCCGGACGAAGGTATCGCTAAAATCAATGTCGATACCGCTATGAACCCTTTCACATGGGAAGCGGCTCAGTATGCGGCAGGAGCCTCTTGCGCAGCCGTTGATGACATCCTCTCCGGTAGATTCCAAAAGGCTTTCTGCGCGGTGCGTCCTCCCGGCCATCATGCTCACAGAGATCACTCCGGCGGTTTCTGTTTTTTGAATAACGCCGCCATCGCGGTGTTGCATGCTATTGGCAACTATGAGCTTAGGAGGGTGGCTGTAGTTGACTTTGATGTTCATCATGGAGACGGGACAACGGACATACTCGGTGGCAGAGAAGATGTCTTGATTCTCGACAGTTTTCAAGAAGCTCTGTTTCCTTATGCCCATATCCATCACGCACCTCCGAATGCGGTTTATTCTCCATTCCCGGAGGGAACGGAGGGGTTGGCCCTTAGAAAAAATATGGACGAGGTGTGGATACCGCGCCTTGTTGCTTACAGGCCAGAGCTGATTGTTGTTTCCGCAGGTTTTGACGCTCACCGTGAGGAAAACCAGGCGCAACTTTTAATGGTTGAATCAGATTACGCATTCTTGGGAAGGCGCTTTGCCGCCTGTCACGAGTTCATTCCCTCACTTAAAGGCATTGTTGTCATACTCGAGGGAGGCTATAACACTTCTTCGTTAGCAAGAAGTTGTGTCTCGTTTTTAATGCAGTTTGCTTCTCCTTCACGTCGAGATGGACTCCAACCGGTCTAAGGCAAACTCGCCGCTTAATCTCGGAGTACGGCTTGGTGAAGCTCTCGCGTGGTCGTCTTATGACTTTGCCAATTCGGGCTATACAACAGTAGTTTTGACCACCGTTTACAACGCATTCTTTGTTTCTGTTGTTGCCGGGGGTGAGGTTTGGGCAACATTTGCCTGGACCCTGTCTGTGACTCTGTCAAACATACTTTCAATTATTGTCGTACCGTTGATAGGAGCGGTTGCAGATTCAAAAGCAAATAAGCGCTTCTGGCTTTCTGTGACAACCTGGGTTTGCGTTTTGTCGACAGCGCTTCTCTTTTACACGGGGCAGGGGACCGTTTTGCTGGCCGGATTTTTGATCATCGTCTCTAATGCCGCTTTTAATGCAGGCGTGGCGTTGAACTCAGCCTTTTTACCCGAACTTGCCAAACCGGATAGTTTGGGAAAAGTCTCCGGGTGGGGTTGGTCCTTTGGGTATCTTGGCGGGATTGTTTCTTTGGCGTTGTGTTTGGTGGTTGTATTTATTTCCAAGGATAAGGGATATGGCGCAGACACCTATGTTCCTTATTGTATGGTCCTTACTGCCGTTTTATTCCTTGTCCTGGCTCAACCAATGCTTCTGTTTGTCAAAGAAAGAGCCACTCCCAACGGCGAGACAATCATAAAAACTTTGGACCAAATACTTACTCGCTCCAAAGAAAATTTCCGTCTGCTTTGTGATAAAAAAGACTTCCTTAAGTTCTGCCTCTGCGGAGTGCTTTATCAAGCGGGGATTGCCGTGGTAATTACTTTGTCTGCGGTATACGCCGAACTGGAAATGCATTTCAGTACTACCGAGACAATTACCTTGATACTTCTTGTCAACTTTACCGCAGCCATGGGAGCTTTTGCCTTTGGGTATATTCAAGACTGGCTGGGTCATAAAAAAACTTTGGCTCTTACCATTGCTCTTTGGATATTGATGGCATGGCTTGCAGCCTTTTCCACTGACAAGGTGAGTTTTTGGATTGCGGCCAACATTGCAGGAATCGCTATGGGATCAAGCCAATCAGCGGGAAGGGCAATTGTTGCGGTCTTTGCCCCCGAGGGAGCTACCGCGAGATACTATTCGTTGTGGAACGTTGCCGTATGGATGGCCAACGTCATAGGTCCTATCACGTACGGCATCATCACATGGATAACTCAAGGGGATCAACGAACAGCGATTCTTGTCATTTCTTTGTATTTTATCTTTGGGTTATGGGTTTTGTGGAAAGTGAAAATGCCGACAAAAATCTTATAGCCACAAACTAAAAGCCTCCGAAGAGGCTTTCGGATGATACTCAATACAAGATTAGCTAAGACCGGTTATCTTTCCATCAACTACATCAATTCTGTAAGCTGCCGGACTCTTTGGCAAGCCAGGCATACGCATGATGGCTCCAGTAGTCACGACCACAAATCCGGCTCCTGAGTTAAGGATAAGTCTTTGGACTGGCAGGGTGAATCCTTTCGGGGCACCCTTCCAATCAGGGTCGTGGGTCATGGAATAGGGGGTCTTCGCAATGCAAATTGGCAACCCGGAGAAGCCGAGTGCTTCAATCTGTTTCAGATCTTTTTGGGCTGCAGCCGATAATTCGACCTTGCCACCGCCGTAAACTTTTTCGTTAACGTCTTTGATCTTTTGGAGGAGGGATTCATCAAGGCTGTAAGCGTAATTAAGAGGTTTTGAGCCCTCACTGGCAGCTTCCATAACGGCCTTGGCTACATCAATAGCTCCATCACCGCCTTTGGCAAAACCGTCAGATACGGCAAAACGGGCTCCGAGTTCCAAGCACTCTTTCTTGACCACTTCAATTTCTTCATCTGGATCGTTTGCAAAGTGGTTAAGTGAGACGACAACCTGCTGTCCAAAGCGTTGCAAGTTTTGGATATGAGCTTTGAGGTTTGGAATTCCTTTAATTAGAGAATCCATGTCAGGTTTGCCGATATCTACCAGCGGAACTCCACCATGCCACTTAAGGGCTCTAAGCGAGGTGACCAAGACAGTGGCATCAGGGTGAAGGCCAGTGGTACGGCATTTAATGTCATAGAATTTTTCTGCTCCGAGGTCGCTACCGAAGCCTGCCTCTGTGATGGCCCAGTCCGCGATGGTCATTGCCGCCTTAGTGGCAGCCACTGAGTTGCAGCCGTGCGCAATATTAGCAAAAGGTCCGCCGTGGACAAACGCGGGAACTCCTTCAATAGTTTGGACGAGATTGGGTAGCATCGCATCTTTGAGCAAGGCCAAAAGAGCGCCAGTTGCACCTAATTCTTTGCAGGTGTAAGCAGAACCGTCTCTCTTTAGTCCAACGACCAAACGATCAAGTCGAACTCTCAAATCTTCCATTCCGTCTGCAAGGCAAATCACGGCCATAAGTTCTGAGGCGGCAGTGATATCAAAGCCTGTTTCTGTCGGGATTCCGTTAGCAGGTCCCCCAAGACCAGTGACGATGTTTCTCAGCATTCTGTCATTGACATCAAGGACTCTTTTCCAAGTGGTGGTTTTTAGCTCAACCTGACCTTGGTGCCTTGCGTTATCGATTAGGGCTGCCAAAAGATTGTTAGCAGCCGTAATCGCATGGAAATCACCTGTGAAATGCAAATTGATGGATTCCATGGGAACTACTTGAGAATATCCTCCGCCAGCGGCGCCCCCTTTCATACCAAAGGAAGGACCGAGAGAAGGTTCTCTTAAAGCCAAACAAGCCTTCTTTCCTAACTTCTTGAGCGCCTGCCCCAAAGCGATGGAAGTGGTGGTTTTGCCAGAGCCGGCCGGCATACCGGAAGTTGCCGTCACTAGAATTAGTTTCCCCTTAGGGTTAGAGGTGTCAATAAGCACCTTGGCCTTGTCTCTTCCATATGGAATTATCTGTTCATCCTTGAGGCCATATTCATGAGCAAGCTCGTCAATGGGGATTAATTTTGTTTGTTGTGCAATTTCGATATCAGAGAGCATTGATTTCTCCTAAGGAAAACAATTGAGGTTAAGCGAGCATTTTACTTGCAGTTAGCCTCTTATTTCACTTATGGAAATACCAATAGATTTCGATAGATAGAGAAAATAGATTTAGCCAACAAGTCAAGAATCAAAGGGTTAGCTTGTGTTTGGTCATGAACCCAAGCGTTTTGGCAAATTTGCCGATTGTTTGTTTTCTCCCGTTTGGGGACTGCGTTCGTAGAGTTTTTTTAGCATTACCTCACATCCCTTATTTAATTCAAATAATAGCTTTCCTATTTGAAAGTCAAGGGCGACTCTATGTCTGTACGAGGAGAGTTTATCTTCTCTTGGTTCAGAGGCGTGGGGACCATAGAGACGATTAAGAAATTTCATTGTTAAAGCTTCTACCATCGGTCTCGGGTCTTCGGGATTTTTTATGAGTTCCGAATTGATCAAATCCCAGTAGGAATCAAAGTTGTTAACATAGACAGGCTTGACCAAATCGTTGTGGAGCGTCTCTACAAGACGTTCATCTACCTTTCCCTCAACTTTGATGGAGCTATTTCTCGCAGCCTCCAGAAATGAGGCAAGAAGGAGAGGAGTGTATTCATTATCGAACTCTGCGACCTTTTTTTGTTTTCCAAAAAATAAAGGGATGTAGAAGTCAGAAGCCTTAAGCATCACCCGTCTATTGGTGGTCAGATAGAAGTTATAGACCTTTGTCAGGGACTTCACTTTTTTTGCAAAATCGACAGTTTTTTTCGCCATCAGAACTCCAAAGGTCAAAGCGAGACTAAGATTCCTGTAACTGTACACTAGTTTTTTGATACGTAATAGGGATTTCCGTGAGCATTTCTGCCTTTCTTTGGAGTTTGTTCGTCAGTTCGTTCATCTCTTCGACTTTGATGCCAGGAGGTAGTGAGGCGCTTGTTGTTTATGGCATCAACCAGTACCCTGAGAAATTTTGGATGGTAGTTTTAGTCGCTACGGTTGGTAATACGGCAGGAGCGATGGTTACTTTTTGGATAGGACGGATTTTTCCAAATAAAGTCAAAACAGAGAACCTGAGATGGTTCAGAAAATGGGGAATCTTTACTCTGTTGTTTTCGTGGCTTCCTGTAGTGGGCGATGGTTTTTGTTTAGCTGCCGGCTGGCTCAGAGTTTCTGCTACAAAATCACTCATTCTCATTGCTATAGGAAAGTTTGCTCGTTATTTTGTTCTCGCTGGCGTATTTTTTAGTTTACTGGGTCCATGAAAAGTTTTGTGTCACACAGTGCCGGCGGCTAGACCAAATCAGGAGAGAGAAGCTGAGAAGTTGTTAAAAGAAGCAGTAGAACAGATCAAAACCAGGCGATATGGAGAAGAAATCCGTTATCAAAGCATGGTGAGAATTGCCATGGTGTTTTCGGAAAAAGCCAAGCAATTTGTTCGATGGGCAAAGGTCGACTAAGTGTTTGCTGATAAATTTTCTTGTTCATTTAACGGTAGGTGTTGAGCTACGTAGAAATCTTACCCATCAAGGGCTTCGAAAGCGCGTAGAGAAAAGAACTCAGTTGGGTTACAGCTTCCAATCGTTTATGTGTGTTTCAGATAAAATAACGGCAATAGTCAAGGAAAATCAAAGATGGAAGCCGACACAACATTACTGCCGCTGGCAATTTCTAATTTCTCTGAACTCCGGCAAAAGGGAAAAATCTATGTGGATAAGACTCGCCAAATCTACAAGTTGGCTAGGTCTGATGTTCCTATCTTCCTTTCTCGTCCAAGAAGATTTGGTAAGTCGTTGTTGGTATCGACATTTGAGTCTCTTTTTTCCAAAGGATTGGAGGACTTCAAAGGTCTTGAGATAGAGGATCTTTGGAAAGAAGATAAAACATACGATATTTTGCACTTTGACTTCTCGTTGATTGATAGCGATACGGCAGAGTCCTTTGAGAAAGATCTTGCTAAAAGCTTAGTAGAAGTCTCCAGCCCATATGGGATGCAACCACAGGCGACGGATTTTGCGAGTGTCTTTTCTGCATTTCGTGTATGGCTAAAAATGCAACCGATTAATAAGTATGTTTTATTGATTGATGA
>CANQMZ010000031.1 GCA_947625105.1 uncultured Parasutterella sp. | reverse complement strand
TGCGCTGTCATTTCTGTCATTGAAACAAACGCCCTGGCACTTTGCCTGTCTTTGAATGTCTTGCTGAGTTTTTTCTCGTCCAGGTAATACTCAACCCGCCACGAGCCGTTAGGAGCTCTGGAAATCAATGGCATTTTGGGAGGAAATAAGTTAAATAAAAAAGTTCTAAAAAATGTTCTAAAGTGATCCTCTCGAGTGGTTTTAAAACAGCC
Organism: uncultured Parasutterella sp.; assembly: GCA_947625105.1. Taxonomy (GTDB): domain Bacteria; phylum Pseudomonadota; class Gammaproteobacteria; order Burkholderiales; family Burkholderiaceae_F; genus Parasutterella. Next base: position 16,813 of record CANQMZ010000031.1, on the reverse strand, counting down.
TGAAAAACGCTCTAAAAACGCTCTATAAGGTTCAGTTTTACCCAAAAATGCTCAAATATGTTAGAGAAAAAATGCTTTAAAATCAGAAACTCTAAGATATGCTAAGAAAATCTTGGTGCGGGTGAACGGACTCGAACCGTTACGTCAGAGACACCAGAACCTAAATCTGGCGCGTCTACCAATTTCGCCACACCCGCAGACGGCGTAATTCTACACTAAACGGAAAGGTAGGAATTTTTTTATTGAACAGGAAAAAAGACCCCAACGGATTCATCCAGGGGTCTTGACTTAGCGATCGTTTAATACTTCATTACACTTTCAAGTTTCTTGGCCGCTTCAATCCATTGAGCTAACTGTTTCGCAGAAGGAATGCGGTTGACAAGATTGCGTTTTTCATTGACCGCCGCCATCTTTTCAGCAAGATTATCTGGTACTCGATGTTGGAGCTCCTTTACCGTGTCGACTCCAGCCGCTTCCAGTAATTCTGCAAATTGAGGACCCACACCTTTGACTCTGAAAAGATCAGCATGATTAGCCCATTTCAAAATCAGTTTGCCTGAAATACCAGACTCTGCCGCAACTTTTTTACGACCAGTTGGCGTGGCGCATGCTTTCAATAAAGCGCAGGGTGATTTGATCCCGATCTTTTCCAGTTTCGGTGCATAAGTAGCACCAACGCCCTCAATATCTATGATTTTGTAACGCACGATTGCTTCTCCATTAAAAACAAGCTGTTATGATTATAAAGAAGGCAAATGCATTATTATGTCTTTTAGCTCGCCGCAGACCACCGGGGCGTAATGTAATTCTTCATGGTAAAAATTTTGGATGATTTTCAATCATTGGGATTGCAAAAAAAATAGAATCCGCATGTTGGAAAATGTTTCAAGAAAATAATGCAGTTGAGCAATAAAGCTTTGGGTACATTGTTGGCGATGGGCGCCGGAATCTTTTGGGGCTCAATGGGTGTCTCAGCTCAATACCTTTTGCAGCGTTGTGACTTTCTTCCTCTGGATTTGGTTTCCGGGCGCCTAGTCATTGCAGGTTTCTCTTTTCTCATCATCACAAAAATACTTTTGAAGAAACCCGTCTTTTCTTTTTTAAGTAGCAGATGCAACCTCATTGATATTCTGATTATGGGGCTAACCGTGTTTGGCTCCCAACTTACATTCATGATGGGAGTGAAATACGCAAACGCCGGTACAGCAGCGATTTTGTTGACAACTGTCCCTTTAATGTGTGGGATATGGCTGTCACTTACGGGCAGGGAAAAATTGACCCTAAAAGAATTGTTTTGTTTCCTATTAGCTAGCTCTGGAGTGTTCTTTCTGGTGACTAAGGGTAACTGGAATTCCTTGGACTTTTCTTTTGTCGGCATCGCATGGAGCCTGGCTAGTGCTGTTCTTTCAACCGTTTATACCCTTCAGCCGAGAGCCCTTATTGAAAGAGTGGGAGTCACTTCTGCCGCAGGATGGGCAATGCTCGTGGGAGGTTGCGTGGGTTGCTGCATTCAGAATCCGTTAGTTAATGATGTTCACTGGAATTGGATTGTGGGAGCAAATTTCTGTTACATCGTTTTGGTCGGGACTGTGTTTGCTTTCTTTTGTTACATGGATAGCCTCAAATATATTTCTCCCGTCTATGTTGGTTTGCTTGTTTGTTTGGAGCCCCTGACGGCCTATCTATTAAGTTTCACAATCCTTGGTGATCGAATTGGATTTTGGGAGCTCCTTGGAGTCCTTCTTATTCTCTCGAACATTGTTGTTATTTCATTTCCCAAACGCCGCCGATCAAATCGCTAGCCAAGTCATAAATATTATTAAGTTAATATTTATAATTGATTAAATTAAATTTTTAATAACGGTTGAATTTTCGGCTGAGGAAGAATGATGGAACTGACAGATGTGCAGACTCCGGCGTTGTTGGTTGATATTGATCGATTTAGGACTAATTGCGAGTGGATGAAAAGAAAGGCTAAAAAGTTGGGAGTGACGCTGAGACCTCACCTGAAAACCCATAAATGTTGGGAACTTGCAAAAGAACAGATGTTGACACCACAGGGACCGGCAACGGTTTCAACGCTTTTGGAGGCGGAAAAATTTTTCAATTACGGTGTGAAAGACTTAATCTACGCCGTCGGCATCAGTCCAAGTAAGTTTGAACGTGCGGTTGCCCTAAGACAAAAAGGTTGCGACCTGAAAGTGATACTGGATAACATGCAAACCGCTCGTAAATTCAACGAGTATGTATCAGCAATGAAGATACGTTTTCCGGTTCTAATAGAAATTGACTGCGATGGTCACCGCTCCGGTGTTAAACCACTTTCTGGTGAATTGCTAGAAGTAGCAGCTGAGCTCAAAGAATACGCTTATCTCGCAGGACTTTTAACTCATGCTGGAGACTCTTACAAGTGTGTTGGGGAAGAGCAATGTGCAGCAGCTCAAGAAAATGAGAGAAACAGCCTCGTTATGGCGGCGAATCGCTTAAGAGAGGCGGGCTACAAATTGGAAATTATTTCTGCCGGGTCGACACCTACCACCGTTTTTGCTCGCAATTGGGAAGGAGTTACTGAAATACGTTGTGGAGTTTATTGTTTCTTTGATCTTGTCATGGCAGGGATCGGAGCATGTGACTACGATCAAATCGCACTCTCCTTGTTGGTAGAAGTCATCGGACATCAGAAAGAAAGGGGGTGGATTATTGTTGACGGAGGTTGGATGGCTTTGTCTCGTGACAGAGGCACCTCAAGCCAGAGGATTGATCAGGGCAGCGGCCTTGTCTGTGATATCCACGGAAAAGTTCTAGGTGATTACATTGTTTTGCAGGCCAACCAGGAACATGGGATTATCACTCGTCGGGACGGAAAACCAGCCAAAGTGGAAGATTTTCCTGTCGGCACAAGATTACGAATTCTTCCTGTCCACGCTTGTGCCATGAGTGCTCAACATCCTCGGTACTTTATTTTGCGCAATGAAAAAATTGTTGATCAATGGAAACGATTCTACGGTTGGCAGCCTCAGGAGTAGAAAAATGAAAGAAATCATATCTTCAGAATTACCGCCGCCTAATGGACATTATTCCCATGCGGTCATTTTTAACGGTGCCGTTTATGTCTCCGGAATCCTTCCGATGGGAGTGAAACCGGAAGACTCTCTAGTTGATCAATTTAATGATGTATTCAAGACCTTGAAAAAAATTCTTCAAGAAAGCGGCAGTGATTTCGACCATGTTGTCCATAGCCGTATCTATATTGCTTCTTTAAAAGATTGGCCAGAAATTAATCGACTTTACTCGGAAGTGATGGTCGACCGTAAGCCGGCAAGAGTTGTGGTTCCGGTTAAGGAGTTGCATTTCGGCTATCGACTCGAGGTCGAGATGATGGCCTCTTTGAGGAAGTGAGGCAATGAGTAGACTTTCTGATTTGGAATTTTTCCAAACGGTGGCAAGCTACTCTACCCTAAAGGCGGCGAGCCAGGCCCTTGGAGTTACCGCAGCGGCAGTGAGCCAACATTTGGCGGACATGGAAAAACGTTTGGGCGTGACGCTATTAAGAAGGTCGACTAGAAGTCATAACCTTACTGACGAAGGTAAGCAATACCTCCAAAGAGGAGGGGAGCTTCTGAAGCAACTAGTGGATTTGGAAGAGGAGGTGTCAAATCTGCGTTTTGCCAATAAAGGAGGTTTGAGGATATGTTCTTCAATTGGATTCGGTCGTTTACACATCGCTGATCTTATCTCCAAATTTCAGAATACAGAATACATACCCACAAATCAGAGTGGATATGGTTCTCTCAGGTCGAGCTTTGGACCTTATAGAGGGAGGCTTTGATTTAGCGATACGGCTCGGCGAGCCCAAAGACAGTAAGTACGTTGCTCTCATGCTCAAACGCAACAGTAAATACCTTTACGCCTCCCCATCATATCTGACCAAAGTTGGACCGATTAGAAAAATTGAAGATCTCCGGAAAGTGGATTCCCTCATGATCCATGAATATGAGTTGACACATGGGGTATGGAGGCTTTGTAGCAAAGGAGTTCAACAGTTGGTTCGCTCTAACGTGGTTTTGTCTTGCAATGATGGAGAGGTTGCGATGAAGTGGTGCGCCCAAGGTCATGGAGTCATACAGCGGTCGGAGTGGAGTGCAGAGCCTTACGTTAAAGCTGGCAAAATTGTCAAGATACTTCCAAAGTGGTCGGTATCGGCTGACGTCTATGCATTGTTTTTACCTCAGAAAAGAAGCGCAAGACTTAACCTGTTTATTGACTTTTTAAAGAAGGAATTTGGCAAATCCTAGTCTTGAAGCAGCACAAAAAAGGGCATGCCCGAAAGCATGCCCTTTGTTATATCAGCACTGGCTAAGCGATATTAGAGTCCCTTAGCGGCGCTAGTACCGGCTGTGCGACCGAATACCATGATGTCAGCGATAGCGTTGCCACCCAGACGGTTGGAACCGTGGATGCCGCCTGTGGTTTCACCGGCTGCATAGAGTCCGGGGATAACCTTGCCGTCTTTATCAAGTACCTGGGCCTTTGTGTTGATCTGCAGGCCACCCATGGTGTGGTGAACTGTCGGGACCTTTTCGCAGGCATACCATGGACCTTCTGTCATCTGCTTGTCAGCCTTATTGTTGGCGACGAAGCCAAGAGGATCCTTGTACTCGCCGGCTACAATCTTGTTGTAGTCGTCAATGGACTTCTTGAGGTTTTCAACCGGCATATTGAGCTTCTTGGCCAGTTCTTCAAGGGTGTCGGCAGGGACAACGCGTCCGAGGTCAATCATGTCCTTCATCTTGGCACCATTTGCGTCAACCCAATCAAGTGATGGATAACGCAGATGGTTGACGAGGACATAGTACTTGGCATTCGGTTGAGCAAAAATAGCTTTGGCCAAAACGTCGCGAGGAGCACCCTCGTTAACGAAACGGTTGCCTTCCTGGTTGATGAATACGCGGTTACGTCCGGATGTACGAACCATTTCCATCAAACCTGTACCTGGTGTGCCACATGGGTGAACCTGAATGTCATCCATACCGATAACGTTGGCACCGGCTTTTTCGCCCATTTCAATGCCGCTACCCTGAGCGGATTTGTTGAAGTTGGTGCAACCGATTCCCTTGCCAAGGTCGTAATCCTTGAATACGCCGGTGTTGACTTTTTGACGCAGAGGAACGTTGGCACCGAAACCACCAGTCGCGACAATGACGCCCTTGCTAGCCATGAACTTGGTTGTCTTTCCAGTGTGGTTGTCTTTGGCAACGACACCGACAACACGACCTGAGTCGTCACGGATGAGGGACTCAACATTCATGTCGTTGTAGACAGTGATGTCTTTCTTATGTTTTTGGAGATACTTCTCGAAGACACGGATGTAGCTGTTGCCACTTGGCGTGACTGTGTAGTGTGAACGCTGCCACAATGCACCGGTAGCTGTACCGACTTCATCCTTGAACTTAACTCCGAGGCTTTCCAACCAATGAACGGCTTCAAGAGCGTGGTCTGTCAGGTAATGGACCAACTCAGGGTTGCCCTTGTTGTGGCCGCCTTCCATTGTCTGTTGATAGTGCTTGGCGATAGAGTCTTCAATTCCTTGTTTGCCTTGGCGCTGTGGGTCAGCAGCGTTCAAAGCACCTTCGGAGACGTTGGTGGATCCACCAAGGATACCGAGTTTTTCAAGAACAACTACTTTGGCGCCTGCCTGCTGAGCTGCGATGGCTGATGCCAAACCGGAACCGCCGCCACCGACGACGACAACCTGAGTCTTGATTTCTGGAGGTAGAGCAACATATTTTTCGCTCTTCTGCTTCAATTTTGCCAAATCCTGATCGGATACTTTGGCTTGTTTCAAAGCTTTCTCAACAGCTGATTTGAGAGCCATTGAAGAGATCGTGGCACCGGTGATGTTGTCAACACCGATGGACTGCTTAGCAATGATCTTCTTGGCAAGGCGATCAAGAGCTACCTGACCAACGCCGATTGTTTCAAGGTTGCCCGGGCATTCGATCTTGGTGATCTTATTCTTGCTTAAAGTTACTTTTACGTCAAAAGCTGCGTTATGACCACTGACTTTTTCGGTGTATGTGCCAGGTGTGTATGTGACAGCGCCCGCTGCAAGAGAAAAGCCGGCCAAAGCAACAGCCACAGAAATTTTGGATAAAACCATGATGGTATTGTCTCCTTGATGAACTCACTCAAACGAGTAATAAATTTTCAGTAAGGTGAAGTCCTTACTGAGAAACGATTGTAGTCCAAATAAATTTGTCCTAACAAATTATTTAGTTAAGTTCTAAAGATTCTGTAGGTAGTCATGGTTAAGTGTCATGGTTTGACGCTAAAATTGTCGCTTGAATTCGATTACTTTTATCACCTGAGACGAACATGGCAAGAAAGGCATCTAGCCCATTGGAAGAGGCACTTGTTTTATTAGAGATATTAAAACGAATACCACGAAGTTCTGACGTAAGCGTCAACGATCTTCTGAACTCTTTGAACGATTCCGGTTATCAGATATCAAGGAGGACGCTTCAGCGTTATTTGAAAGGACTCTCGGAAAGAGAAGGGTTCGGTGTGATTCGTAATGATAAAAGCAAGCCCTATGGTTACAGAAGAAAAGTCAACGAAGGAGGCTTTTCAATCACGAAATTGACACCCAACGAAAGCCTGTTATTGCGGCTTGCTCAAGAACATATGGCACGGTTTATTCCTTCCCGGCTTGTCAGCGATTTATCTTTTCTTTTCGAAGAAGCCAAACGTACGCTTAACGAGCAGTCTGCCTCTGAGAAAGAAAGACAGTGGTTGTCAAAGGTTGGCGTTGTCAATGCCACCATGCCCCAAATACCGCCGGTGGTTTTGCCCCGGGTTTTTTCTGCGGTATCCGACGGGCTCTATCGAAACTTGAAGATTGAGGTTGACTACGAAAAGATTAACGGAGAAAAAATCAAAGCGACCGTGGCTCCGCTCGCTTTGGTACAGCAGGATGTCAGACTGTATCTCGTCTGCCAGTTTGACGGTTACCCCAACTTCAGGCATTTGGCCTTAAATCGTATTAAAAGAGCCAATCTAACAAGTTTTAGTTTTGAGCGTCCAAAGAACTTTAATTTGGCTAGCTACACAAGTGGTCGGCATTTGAATTTCAGCAACGGCGGATTAAAGAGACTCGTGATGGAGTTTGCCAATCCAGATACCGAAAAGGTTCTAAAGGAAGCACCGTTCTCAAAGGATCAAAAAATAGAAAAAATCGGAGAAAATTTGTGGCGTCTGACGGCAACGATTGTGGACTCTAATTTGGTTGACGGTTGGTACGGCGCATGGAAAGAGCTCGCAAAGATCTCCCGCTTTGAACGATTACCACTGGAATCAAACGTAATCTGAGTTGATTGGGACCTAATCGTGGTCATCATGGGTCCCCTTAATTCTTCTTGAGACCCACAGTGCAAAAGTTAAAATCAAGATGGCCACCGATGTCATCAGGATGAGCTTGCTTTCGAGATGCTCCATGTTGATGATCAAGTAGCGGGCGACGGCCACGATCGTTATGACCAGCGGTGTTTTTAGCTTTAACTCGCTTTGACCGAGGTCGTATTGACGAACCATAGCCAGTATCTCAATGAACAAGAACAGCAGCAAGAGATTGGCTAGTCCAATGCTTTTTGTGGAGTACATTTCATAGCCTTCATAGACGATGGCAACCGCCGTGGCGATCGTGATGATCATGAGTGCAACAGCCTGGATGACCACAAGCACCACCTCAAAACGATCGTTAATCTTCGCTAGCAGGTTTTTGTTCATCTTTTCTTTTATCGGTGACGAAAATAGAAATCGAGGAGCATTATCCAAAAATTAGGCAATAAATTGCTGCGAACGATCTTTGCCTATGCCCTAGTTGGGTATCATGTCTATAAAAGGATTTGGAAGCGTTACATGCAGGAAAGTTTTTCTTTAATTTCGACCTTGGCCATTGGTTTTGGCATGGCTTTGGTGCTCGGTTTTATTGCGGAAAAAATCAAGGTTCCGGCCCTTGTCGGGTACCTTCTCGCTGGCATTTTAGTTTCTCCATATTTTCTAGGGTTTCATGTTGACCGAGAGCTTGCAAGCCAATTAGCCGACATCGGAATTATGCTTCTGATGTTTGGAGTCGGGCTACACTTTTCCATTTCAGATCTTCTAAAGGTTAAGGCTCTTGTCGTGCCCGGTGTCCTTTGCCAGATGAGCATTTCTATGCTCCTTGGAACCGCTCTGTCATCACTTTGGGGTTGGCCTCTTGGGCAGTGTTTGATCATCGGAATGTGTCTATCCTGTGCTTCCACGGTGGTGGTTTTGAAAGCTTTGGAGGCCAGGGGCCTGTTGGAAAGTTTTGACGGACGTGTTGCCGTAGGGTGGTTGGTGGTCCAAGATATGGTGACGGTCATCTTCCTCGTTCTTTTGCCACCGCTTTCAGTAATGCTAGGCGGCAACGTCGCAAATCCCCAAACAGACCCGTTATGGCAACTTATTCTGGAGACACTCGGTCGAGTGATCCTATTTATTGTGTTGATGTTGGTCGTTGGCAAAAGACTTTTTCCGTGGCTTTTGTGGCAAGTGGCTAAGACAGGTTCCCGCGAATTGTTTACGCTTTGCGTTTTAGCAGTTGCTATTGGCATTGCCTACGGGGCCAGCGAAATATTCAAAGTCTCTTTTGCTTTAGGGGCTTTCTTTGCCGGCATGGTGATGCGTGAGTCTCAATATGCTCATAGGGCGGCGGTAGAGTCTTTGCCTTTGCGGGATGCTTTCTCGGTCATTTTCTTTGTTGGTGTTGGCATGATGTTTAACCCGATGGTCATCGTTGATCATCCACTGCATCTGTTGGGCGTCTTAGTTTTAATCCTGATCATCAACCCTGCGGTTTCTGCTTGCCTGGTGCTTTTCTTCCGATATCCGTTGCATACGGCCTTGAATTTAGGAGCATGCCTTGGGCAGATAGGCGAATTCTCCTTTATCCTTGGCACATTGGCCCTGTCGCTCGGACTTCTCAATGAGGAGGGATTAAATCTCGTTTTAGCAACGGCCATTATCACCATTGCCTTGAACCCGTTTGCGTTTGCCAGCATTTCCAAGGCATCGGCTTTCCTGGTCAAAAAAAGTAAGATCGCCAGAGTGGCGGCCGCAAGACCCGATCCACAATCGACTATGCCGGACGAGGTCGAGAAAAAGGGTATCACTCACCACATTGTCGTTATTGGTTATGGAGCTTTGGGTTCTAAAGTTGCAGCCGGCTTAAAGAGAGTGGGCATTCCATTCGTGGTGGTTGATAAGGATGATGCAATTGTTACCGAGCTTAGGGACAACGAAATGACAGCAATCCAAGGCGATGCGACCGATCCGGGGGTATTGTTGCAAGCTCATGTGCAGAATAGTCTGATTGCCGTTTTAACGCTCAGAGACGATATTCTTGAGCGAAAAATCATTGAAACAGCCAAACAAATTAACCCGGGCATTGAATTTATTATCAGGGCCGTCGGTGACGAAGAGGCCGCTCATCTCAAAGAGGAGAAGCTCGGTACTGTTATACAGGCTTCGGAAGCTCTTTCGGCTGAAGTTCTCAATCAGATTGGTAAGTTGACTTTGGAGACGGGAAGCGTGCAGGATAAGGAGATCCTCCGCGACTATCTCAAGAAACTGGCTAACCAAACCGACCAAAAAGCCGAGAACTAAATATATCCGACACTAAGGTCTTATGAGTAAACAGGTGGTACATAAAGTTCGCCGTGAGTTGGCACGTAGCCCAAGTGGCTTGAAATATCATCTGCCGTGTGCTTGAGTTCACGGATCCAACTTTCTTGAATTTTGCTCGCAGGAGAGGAGATAGATATGCAGGCCACCAACTTTCCAGTGTCGTCTCTGATGCCTGCGGCTAGACAGCAGACGCCCACTTCCAATTCCTCATCATCGCGAGCAAAGCCCAAAACCTTGACACGGTTGATTTCTTCCAAAAGAAGGTTAACTTCGCAGATGGTGTTCGGAGTGGACTTTTCAAGATTGGTCCTGAGGGCATAGGCTCGGATTTGCTCAGAAGAGTCCTCGGCAAGAAAGAGTTTTCCGGCGCTGGTATTGTGCAAGGGGGCGGTACCGCCGATGGTCCTGACGACCTGTATGCCAGGTCGATCTTGAATGACGCGGTCAATGTAGACAATCTCGTCATTTTGCCGAATGGAAAGGTTAACGGTTTGTTTGGTAAGGCTGTGAAGTCTTTCCATCCCTGCGCGGGCAGTGTCTCGAACAGATATCCTGTCACGAACAAGATTTCCCAACTGCAAAAATCTCAAGCCTAGGCCGTAAGTTCCCGCCAAGGAGCCCTTATAAACGAATCTTAATTTCACAAGATCGGTGAGGATTCGATGGCAAGTGGAGGTGTGAAGATTAGTCTCGGCTGCAATGACTTTTAAGCTGACCGGTTCATGGTGCTGGGTCAACACTCGCAAAATTACGCTAACTCGGTCTAGTACTTGAATACTTGCTTTGTTTTTTGCGTTTTCCATAAAAAGTTCCTAAGAGACGCCGATACCTACTTTAGATGTTTAGCCACAATTTCTGCCACATCGCAAACTGTGACATGCGAAAGGGATTTTTCCTGTGATTTGGCCGAATCCATCATTGATAAACAGAAGGGACAGCAGGTGGCAACATTAGTTGAACCAGAATCATTGACCAGTGCTTTGAGTCTTATGACGTTGAGCCGTTCGCTGCTTGAGGTGTCGGTCCAGAACTGGCCGCCTCCCGCACCACAGCAGGTGGTTTGGACTCCACATTCTTTTGGTTCTGTGGCGTGGATGTTATCAATCTTGTTCAAAGCAAATCGTGGAGCGTTGACCAATCCGTTATACCGGGCGTAGTAACAGGCATCTTGGATCACCCAATTCTCAAGCTTATCAGCCGCACTCCTAAGTCTTCCAGCACTCATTTGTTCAGCGATGAACTGAACATGGGAGATGACATTGAATTGTCCTTTGTCAAATTCTGGATATTCGTTTTTGAGCGTGTTGTAACAATGAGGACAGTGGCAAAGTATCCGGTTGAAAGTGTATTTCCTTAAGTTTTCGATATTGCTTTGTGTTTGGAGTTGGTAGAGATATTCTTCGCCGACTCGCCGAGCGAACTCCGCATTACAAGATTCCTCCTTCATGAAAGCAAAACTTAGCCCGCTATCCTTAAGAATTTTAACCATGGCACGAGCTATTTTCTGATTTCGTTTGTCGAAAGAGGCGGAGCAGCCAACCCAATAGAGAATGTCGTAGTGCTCGCCAGGTTTGGCAAAGGGAACATCCAAGTCTTTGGCCCAATCAAATCTTGAGTCGGGATCCAAGCCCCAGGGGTTACCCACACTTTGGATGTTTTCCAATGTCTGTTGGATGCCGTCGGCAAATTGTCCTTCCTCAAGGGCAAGCGAGCGGCGCATCTGGACGATAGTTTTAACGATTTCAATCCTAGAGGGGCATTGCTCAATACAGGCTCCGCATGTAGTGCAGGATAAAAGGCTGTCGCGCGAGACAAGGTCGGGAACCAACACATCCTGCATTTTTGAATAGCCCTCATTCATTCTTTTTCTAAGCGAGAGAATGATTTCTCGTGGATCGAGTGATCCTCCGGCTCTATTGACAGGACAGACCGATGTGCAGCGGCCGCATTCGACACAAGAATCGAAATTCAGGCGGTCATGCCAGGAAAACTGTTCAAATTTAGAGATGCCGAAGTTTTCTTGTTCTTCAATGTCGTTGATTTTCTTGATCTGTCCGCGAGGAGTCATCGGTTGCCAATAAATGCTCGTTGGACTTTTGTACATATGAGCAAAATATGTCGTCGGAATCAGAGCGACAAAGACAAGGGAGATGAATCCGTGGAAGACCCAAAGCCATGTGTGTTGGGCAAGTAACTGCTCTTTGGAAAAACCGCTATAGAAGACAGAGGCGATGAAATTGCCCACGGGGGAAAATGCCGCATATTCGGGTTGGTCGGCAGCCAATCTCAAGGCCTCAACCAAAAAGCCCGTGACGATAATCAAAGCAAGAGAACCGAGAATAGCGATGAAACGAAGGGATTTCTCAAATTGTTTGTCCTGAGTGCAGAAACGTCTCCAAAAAGCCATCCCAAGACCAATCAGGCAAACTAATCCGGCTGCATCAAGAATGAATTTATAAAAGTAAAAGGTGTCGCCTACGAGAAATTGTTTGCCGAAAATAAGCTTTCCAATATCCCAATCAAGAACCGCAGTCACAGTGCCAAAGAAGAGGAAAACAAACCCCCAAAAAATCCAAAAATGCAGCCAACTACCAAGAGGTTTGCGAATGATTCTCTTTTGTCGGAGGGCCTCCTTGCAGAAAAAACCCCAGCGAGTTTTCTTTGATTTTTCGTACTGCTCGGGTTTTCCCGCCAACCACAGAAGGACAGAGTGGCGGATGCCAATGGCGCAAATTACTGCGGCAATAATGCCGAACACATAAACCCCAATAATCGCCCAAATAGGAATATTCCAAAAACCGGGTCTCGTGATGATTTCTGCTTCAGTCATGTTATTTCTCTACTTCTAGATTGATCGGGCGATAAATTCTTTTACCTCCAGAGAGGAGGGACTCAAAAAGCACCGCCTTTTGGATGGGCCACTCAAAGGGTTTTAAAACCACGGGTTCTTGCAGCTTAGATTTTCTAAGAATGGTAACGTGAGCTTTGAAAGGGCCCCTATCGTAAGGAATTCCCATTTTTTCGAGAATGGTACGGGCTTCGCGTGAAAGTAGTTGAATCTTTTCCGAAGGGGAGCCTCCGATCCAGGCGACCTTGGGTCTTGGGAAAAGCCCGCTTCTATCAATGGTCCAAGTTGATCCCGAAAAATCAGTCATGGTAGCCACCATGCTGGCGACTTCTAACGCAACCCTTTGATCTATCTCACCGATAAAAGCCAAAGTAACATGAAAATTTGTTGGGGGTACCGCACGGGCCTCAGGATCAAGCTCACTTGCTTTTACCTGAATTTGTTTTATAAGAGGAATCACCGATGAAGCGGCTGGTAGCCCGATAAAACACTTCATAAAAAGTTATTCCTTATTATTCGCCCTGTACTGAGCAATAGCTTCGGAGCAGTCGGCAATCAACTCAGGTCCCTCGTAGATGAAACCAGTAAACAATTGAACGATAGAGGCGCCGGCCTTGATTTTTTCCACCGCGTCATTGGCACTCATGACACCACCGGAGGCAATGATCGGAAGAGCACCTTGAAGATGTTCGGCTGCCAGTCTCGTGACTTCTGTTGACCTTTCAAAGAGGGGTTCTCCTGAAAGTCCTCCTGTTTCTTTGGAGAGTGGGTTGGTGGCGATCGCTTCACGAGAGATGGTTGTATTGGTGCATATGACAGCGTCCATCTTGTTTTTAACGATCACATCGAGGGCTAAACGGATATCGTCATCATTGAGATCAGGAGCAATTTTGACGGCAATAGGGACATAACGACCCTCATGGACCTCAGATAATTTCGTACGGCACTCGGCGATATTCTCTAGTAGTTTATTGAGTTCGTCCTTTGCTTGTAGATCTCTTAAGTTCGGGGTGTTAGGTGAGGAAATGTTGATCGTCAGATAGTCGGCATACTCATAGAGCCAATCCATGCACATGGCGTAGTCTTTGAACGCATTATCATTTGGCGTGGTTTTATTTTTGCCAATATTAATGCCAAGGATGCCGCCGCGGTTTTTAAATGCTCGGGCACTTTGTAAATTCTTTGTGACTTCAAGAGCACCGACATTGTTAAAACCCATACGATTGATGATGGCTTTATCCTCAACCAGACGGAAAAGCCTTGGCCTGGGATTGCCTTGTTGACCTCTTGGCGTAACAGTTCCAATTTCCACTGATCCAAAACCTAAAGCACCAAATGCCGTCACATGCTCGCCATTTTTATCCATTCCGGCGGCAAGACCCACGCAATTAGGGAATCTTAATCCCATGATTTCTATGGGATCCTCAGGAAACTTGCGGGTAACCATTTTTTGCAGACCCAATTGCGTTACCCAGTCCAGATTGGAGAGGATTAGATGATGAGCCTGTTCCGGAGAAAAACGAAACAATACAGATTTAGCGGCCTTGTAGATTGGATTCATCTTATTTTCCTCAACGAGAATATTCGTTAATTTTATTGCTGAATACGAGTATACCGAAACTGCATTCCACTAAGTGGAATAAGCGGTGTTATTCAAAGAATTCAATAGTGGATTTAGGGCGTGGTCTTTGTACTTGGACCAATCAACTGGCGCAAGAGTGCAAGTGTCTTCAAGGTGTTTTTTGAATTCAACTAGAGGGACAGGAAGAGCTCCGAGACTGGCAAGGTGAGATGTCTGTTGCTGGCAATCTATCCAGGAAATAGATTCCTGACGACAAATGGTCACCAAAAGACTAAATGCGATTTTGGAGAGGTCGCTTAGCTCAGTGAACATAGATTCTCCATAAAACATTCTTCCCAGCGAGCAGCCATAAAGGCCGGCTCGAAGTTCTCCATCCAAATAGCACTCAATTGAATGAAGAAATCCCTTGGAACGTGTCCGGAGGTAGGCGCTTTTAAGATTGTTCGTTATCCAAGTTCCATCCTGACCTTCCCGGGAGATTGAAGCACATTTATCCATTACAGCGCCGGTGTCTCGATCCATCGTCAAAATTAACTTACAAGTTCCACCTTTACCACGGTAGTTGAAATTAGCTGCTTGCTTCAAGCGTTTTTTTAACGAGTGAGAGATTTGCAGATTTTCGGTTTTTAGGACCATTCTTGGGTTTGTCATCCACCAGAGCACAAGATTGTCATCGTCAAACCAAGGAAAAATACCCAAATGGTAAGCCGCCATGACTAATTCGGGGGTTATCACGCGACCGATGCCAACAATTTCATCAGTTATGTGTGGCAAAAAGAGAACTTTCCCGCTTGTGAAATCATCCGGTCTTTCAATGTATTTGACGAACATGACGAATTATGCGAAAGGTCCGTGTTGATGGTACTCAAGGTAGTGGAAAGGGAAGTGTCCTTTCTCGAGATCCTCGAAGTAGAGTCGTAAGACCTTGTGGACGGAATGGAACGCGATTCTGTCCCACGGGATTTCATCAAAGGAGAAGAGCTTGGCCTCTATAGTTTCTTCGCCAGGAGCACATTGCTCGGAAGTCATGTGTGCCAAGTAATAGACATGGCTATGACCAAACTTACCAAGATCGATATAGGCGTAGGGGTTCCGGGCAATCTTAAACTCGATGCCGGCTTCTTCAATGGTCTCGCGGGCAGCACCGTCTCTAGTTGACTCACCAAGTTCCTGATGGCCTGCAGGAAGAGTCCAGTAGTTTTTCATTGGCTCTATCGCTCGCAGACAAAGCAGAACCTCGTCTTTCCAGACTGGAATGCAACCGACAATGTTGGTTGGATTCTGATAGTGGATATGTCCGCACTTGGAACAGACGTACCGCTCCAGATGTTCTCCGGAAGGGACGATTCTTTTGACCGATGAGCCGCACTGGCTACAAAACTTTATCTTGTCAAACGGCATCCGTACCCTCCTAAAAAATCCAAGTAATGCGAATTTTAGTCTTGATTTACGAAGACAAAAGCCGGTTTCCTGACCGGCTCTACTTTATGTTATTTCGTGGTCTACTGCTTCTGGATTTGCCTTAAACAGCAAATCGACTACTTCAGAGAGACTGCCGGCAATGCTTTTAGCCAAGGCATTGTCATTCATGATTGAGGTTGCCATAGTATCGGAAATTCGATGATTTCGAATCAAGGTATCCAAAGAGCTTGAAGAAATGATGTCGAATTTGGAGCTGTCAGAAAGAATTTCTTGGTGAATTTCTTCAATTTCTGTTTCTGTACTAGCTTCGCTAATGGAACGGACATTACGCAACAGTCTCAAAAGATTTCTTCTCAGTGCAGAATATTCTGCTCTCACATATCCATTTTTCGAAAATCCGAGCGTACTGACGTTTGGCTGCAATAGGTTAGCCTCTTTAAGTGCGGAAGCTAACGCAAGATTTGCTCTACGCAGGTCCATGAAGTTAGCCGCATGTTCACTGTTTTCGGAAACACTCGAAGCACGCACGGCGAATTCTTGAATCGAGCTATAAATGCCTTTGAATTTTTTCCGATACAAGTCAGCAAAGTTCGCCTCTATTGGCTTGTCACGTGAAGCAACCAGAGGATTAACTTCTTCTGAGGAGTAGATGTCCTCAGGCTTCAGACTGACCATTTGGGCAATGATAGCCAAGGAATTTTCCAATAAACGGACACTTTCCAAGGTCAGTGTTTGAATGGCACTATCAGCAAAGTTAATGGATTCCTCGTTAAGGAATATCGGTTTTTCTTCATCACTGGTATGTTGTTTGGGTTTAAGAACTTTATTGAGGAAGCTGCACCAAGGAGTGATGAAGGGGTAGAGTAAAACGGTGCCGACTACGTTAAAGAGAGTGGTGAATAAGGCTAGTTTTAGGACCCAATCATCGGCGGCGATTCCCATGAGTTTTGCTAAATAGTCAACGCCGATCAGATACAGCTTAAAGAAAACGATTGCCATGAAGGCTGCAAAAACATTGAAGAATACGTGGGTAACAGTGATCTTTTTGCCTTCAACATTAGCATTAAGAGAGCCAATGACAGCCATGATGGTTGAGCCGACATTTGCGCCGATCGCTACACCGATGGAGTTTTCATAAGAGAGCTGACCTACGGATACAGCGGTAAGAGCCAAAGTTAAAGTAGCGTGCGAAGACTGGGTGATGACCGTCACACAGAAACCGACCAGTGTGTAGAGCAACAAACCAGTGAAAC
>CANQMZ010000030.1 GCA_947625105.1 uncultured Parasutterella sp. | reverse complement strand
CAAGCCCCTTCAAAACCCGCTCTACGCAGCAGGCTCCATCAGATTGATCTCATGATTTCTGCAATGAACGCCTGTCTAGCTAAAAATCAATAGCTATCCTGGGTTCTTTCCTCAGGATATTTCGTGATGTATTTATTTTTGTGGCGCATCTGACGAGTGAATTTGCCTAGGTAACTACGGTGTGAAAAAACTCAGCGATAAAATGAGCATTACTTAGCAAAAACAAGGAAAAAGATTCTTTCCTGATGGGCTTGCTGTCATGATTACCGTTGAATTTAAATAATTTTTTACTGAGCACTATCAATATTCTCACTGATACTCTCTTCTCTTTAAGATTTGGTATCGTCTCAGACTAGACTAATGTTGTGTGGTAACTTCATGAAGCTGATCCCAAAGATTTCTCTTTGCGTCTAATAACCCGGACATTGGTAAGTTGGGTGTCAACATATTCTTTCAGTGCTCTTTGTAAAATTGTGAAAGTTCTTTCTAAAAGATCACTTCTATAGTGAGCAAAGCCCAAAATTAGCCCTTGTAAGGTCGGAGTGTTGCGATAACAAGTTGAGAGAGCGATAGTTTCTATGCGGTATTTGTTTCTAAGAAACTCAGTTAAAAGAACATCATTTTCGAAAATGGAATCTAAAACAAAAGTAATGTGTGAACCTTCGGGTACAGTTAGCAAATATCCGTAGTTTCTTAAATTGCTTTCGACGGCGCGAAGGACGGTTTTCTTTCTGCTCTCCATCATTTTTTTCAGTCGTCTAATGTGGGCTTCATAAAAACCACCGCTTATGAACTCGGACAAAATAGTCTGGTGCACTTCGCTGACATGTCTATCTTGCAAAAGTTTTGCTCCCGCGAAGGCTAATGCTAGATTTTTTGGGGCGACAAGGTAGCCCAAGCACAGACCCGGATAGATTGTTTGGGAAAAACTCCCAAGATACACTACCGAGTCATTTCTTAAAGCCATCAAAGCTGGTAGTGGATTCGAGCTGAATAGGAGATCACTATCGTTGTTATGTTCAATGATCCAAGTACCCTTTTGACTTGCCCAGTCTACAATTTTTAGCCGTTCATCTAGATTGATAGTGTGACCGAGGGGATATTGGTATGTTGGCGTTACAAATAAGCCGTTGATTTCTCCTTTACCATTTTTTACGTTTTCCAACGTTAATTGACTTCTTGCATTTATTAGCCTAGGTCTCAATCCCAAGAATTCCAAGGATGAGATGTACGGCTGAAAGCTAGGGTCTTCCACGCCCACATAATCTCCAGGTTCAAACAGTAGTTGAGCACAGAGATTTAGACCTTGCTGCACTCCCGTTGTCATAATTATCTGATCTGGTGTGCAAACAATGCCCCTAGTTTTTCTTAAGTGGTTTGATAAAGCTTCTCTGCAGGGATAATAGCCAGCAGGGTCTGCGTAACCATTATGCCTCCAAGGACTTTTTGAGAGTCTTGCAACAATTCTAGTCCACATGCTGCCGGGTAAACTATCTGCATCCGGAGCATAAAGAGAAAACGGAGTAGGATTTTGGGGTACATAGGTCGAGAGAACTCCCTCTGCCATTTCAGCTTTTTTTGTATTTCTTTCAATCGGCCTGTTCAAAGATTTACGGTTAAAAGCATAGTTGCCCTGACTGGTAGCTGACAGTTTGTAACTAACAACCGTGCCGGATCCTCTTATGCTTTCCACAAAACCTTCATCGCACAAGGCTTTGTAGGCACTTATTACTGTTATTCGTCCGATGCCGAGTTTTTTGCACAGATCTCGACTTGAGGGTAACTTGTCGCCTTCTTTTAAGTGGCCACTTTGAATGAATCTTTTTATCTGGTTATAGAGCTGACGACTCAAAGCTCCAGCTCTATCCGACTGGTCAAGAAGAATAGAAAACAAGGGTGATTGAGACTTTGTCATAGTAAGTCTCCTACTTTGATGTAACTGTGAAGTCCAGCAAATAAATAACTGACTCCTACGAAAGTAAAAAGTACGGAAAGAAACGCCAAAGCCGTAAGGACGAACAATGTTCTTGAAGATATTTGTTTAGACCATGCTAGGTGAGTTAGCAACGCATAAATACACCATGTTATAAAGGCCCAAGTTTCTTTTGGATCCCATGCCCAAAAGCGACCCCATGAATGTTCTGCCCATATGGCTCCAAAAATAAGGCCTCCAATAGTGAAAAGGATAAGACCTTTTCCTATCAGGTCAATGACAATTGTTTTCTTTCGCTCATCATCAACAGAAAACAAAGCCACGCAGGAGATCAGTGCTGCGGAGAAGAACAAAGCATATGCTAGAAAGCTTAATGAAACGTGGGCGATCAGCCAATAACTTTTTAGGGATGGCAGAAACAAAATGGGGCTAGCTGGGACGCTAAAAAAATTAAGAGCTAGAAGTAGGGTTCCACAAATACAGTCCGCTAAAGCGAACAAAGAATTGTTCTGTGCTTGTTGGGCGAAGTAACAATTGAGAATTAAAAGGGTTATTAATACGAAGAGAACCGAGGACTCATAGAATGTCACAATTGGGAAGGACAGCAACAGATTAAGTCCCATATTGTGAATGTAATAAAACCAATGAAGTAACAAAGCCCCCGCGAGCAATAATATCGATAACGAGTCCAGTAGTTTTTTGATTTTAAAAAATCTTGAATGGACAATGAATCTCCCACATCCTGAAACTAAAAGAATTAAGGCGGCAAGGCTAACTAGGTGTTGGGTCATTTTTTCCTCTTCCATAGCATTTTTGCGCCGAATAATGCTGTAATTATGAAAAGTAACGCAACATATTGAGTCAATGGGGATTTAACGACCGACATAACGGAGTACTCTATGCCCCAAATCTCTCCGATTTCTACCTTAAGATTGCCTAAGTTCTTGCTTTGAGGATTTGACGGTACTACCCAACCAATAATAGGTTCTTCACCCGGCATTTGATATTTCATTAAATAACCAGGGTTCATGAGTGCATCATGGTTGAAGGTAATAATGTCCTCGTCTTTTGCAGCCCAGGAAGGCGAAAAATCAATTATTGATAATGTTGAACCATCTGAGAGGAGGACAATCTCACCAAGCTGCATGAGCAATTCGTCTGAATATTTTGAACCGCTCACCTTTATGGGAATTTTGTGTTTTGGATTGGGTTCAAGCCCGTAGTCTGTTTGAAATAGTTTATATCCATCAATTTCAATGGGACTATTTACGGAAAGAGTGTATGGTCTGGCTTTCGAGTTATTTTGCTTCTTTATTTTAAGACTTGTTTCAAATGAACTGGCTCTGTATGAGCCTTCATACAATGCAAGCTTGAAGTCTATACACTCAATTTCAAAGGGAAGAGAATGACTATGGCCCTTTTCATCCATAAAAGAACTAGTTTTTTCGCCCTCAAGAATGGATATTTGTCCTTTTTCGGAAGTAACTTCATTTCCTATAAAAAACAGTAAACTCAAAAGTAATGACAAGTGAAAACCAAAACTGGCGGTCATTACTTTCTTGTCTCGGATAAGACCCAAAATACAGAGGACTAAAGAAACAATAATTGGAACTATGAGAATACCTGGCATAGGGTCGTGATTTAAGTTGACTGCCCTGCCTGCGATTGTTTGGTAAATCAGCCAAACGATTAGTAACGGAATGCTAGGGTATAAGATCCAAATTGAAAGTTTCTTAAGTGTCATACACTTCAAAGCACCTAAAGTTTAGGCCTTTAAACCTCACTGAACAGAGAAATTTTATCTGTCAGTCCTCAAGCGAATAGAACCAATTTAACCCTATCTCATAAGTCCACTTTTCTTGAGAAAGATTGTTGTGAAAACCAAGGAAATTGGTCTTATCGGTTAGAGGCAAACTGGATCTGTTTTGAAACTTAATCCATGCTTAAATGGCTCATCTTTTTCCTAAGGAGATGGAAATGAGTTATACATTTCATAAATTTGTTTTGTGCGCGATTTCAATAGGGATGGCGACAAGCGTCCATGCATTAGGGACTGACAGAGCGAAAGGAACAAAGGTTGTTGTCCCTCAAAACCCGGTGGATACCAACGCTTGTCTTGCATGTCATGCTCCCGTAAAGCAACTTTTTACCCGCGGTGCTCACAGGGACTTGAACTGTAGTTCTTGTCATACGGTTCCTTCAGAGCATATGAAGACTCCTTCTAAGGCAACAAGGCCACAAACAAGATTTGACTACGCTTCTTGTTCCCAATGCCATACGGATCAACACAAGGAATTGATGGATCCCAAATATCATCTGCAGTGGGCTAAAAAAGGGGGAAATACTCCTTACGCGTTTATTCAGGATCCAGCTGATGGTTGGCCATTGGAGGTACAGTTCCGTATTCCAAGGTTTCACGTTGGTGTCATGACTGATTTTATGGCCAACAGGTCAGATGGCCGATTTATGTACAAAAACAAGACTGATCAGGCTAAACCGATAGAAAAGCATTGGGATGCGCTCGAAGATGTCCATCCTGAAAAAGGTCTGACAAACAAAGGAGATATAGTGGGCATGGCTTGGCGTCCTCATAAAGGTCGAGAGGCTACACAGGAGTCCAGATGTCTAGTGTGTAAAACCACCGATAACATGCTTGAGTATGCCACTGGCTACGCTCCCAATCCAAAAGGGTACGATTTCACAACAAGGAATATTCCTTTCTTCAAGAATTCGCAGGGAGGTTTCAACTGCAACTTCTGTCACGATCCTCATTCGGCCGAACCAAGAATCATCATTGATCCGATTATTGAATCAATGACAGGTAAGTTAAACAAGGATTCTGTGTATAACAAGAATGTTGGAAAGAAGCCTTGGACAAAGCTTGAAGTAATTGAAATGGGAGTTAGAGGATATCCACGGAGAATTGGTATTCTCAAAGAATACGATTCTAACTACATGTGTGGTCAATGCCATAACGGAGCTTTCAGATATACGGCAAGGAAAGGTCCTGATGGAAAGAACCTGACAGAGAAAGATACAGAGAAGCTGGGTGTGGCATTCTACGGAACGGAATTTTTTGCTAACCCGATTGAGATCAATCAAACACTTAAGAAACGTGGTTGGACAAGTGGCGTTGATGCAAAAACTGGTGTCACGAAGTACGATGCTGCCGATCACCATCATTTGGAAACGCTGACTAACAGTAAACATGGTGCAGCCGGGGTTGGATGTGCGGATTGTCATTTTGCAAAGAAAGCCGACGGTTCATTGGAACATCAACCGAGTCTCGTTAAGGAAAAGGTACAGAACACTTGCATGAGAAGCGAGTGTCATGGTCCCGGTTCAAAGACGAATTGGACAGATCCAGGACAACCACTTTATCTGATTGAAACCATCCAGCAAGAGTACAGAGTTCGCACGAACAAGATGGAAAAGGACGCCAAGGTGGCAAGAGAAATGCTTACTCAAGTTCAAGAAGGTAAAGCAACAATGCCGGAAAAAGAACTCAATGCTTTGAAGGACGCATACAGTCAGCATTT
Organism: uncultured Parasutterella sp.; assembly: GCA_947625105.1. Lineage (GTDB taxonomy): Bacteria > Pseudomonadota > Gammaproteobacteria > Burkholderiales > Burkholderiaceae_F > Parasutterella. Next base: position 12,443 of record CANQMZ010000030.1, on the reverse strand, counting down.
GACGACACGTTACTTCTATTTCACTGATTACTCTAAGGGCTTCCACGATCCTGATGGATTCAACAAGACTGCCTCCAAAGTGATTTTTGATTTAAGAAAGGCAAACAAGGATGCTAAAGCTGTTATTAAACCAGTAGCCGCCAAATAAGCATTACCTAACGAGCAATTAATTACCTTGACTCCCGAGTTATCTGACCACAGAGATGCTCGGGAGTTTTTCTATTAAGAAGGCGCCGTATTTAAGTCGTAATCAGTGGATGCATTTTCTAAAACCACTATATTTGGAATGATAAAATCGAAAACTTACCTGCACAGGTAGGTTTAGCTGTGGGCAAAACCCACTGAAAAATTTATTTTTTTATTTACACAAGAGTTAGAAATGGCCGTTGAACGCACACTTTCAATTATCAAACCCGATGCCGTTGCTAAAAACGTTATCGGACAGATCTATACACGTTTTGAATCTAACAATCTGAAGATTGTCGCCTCTAAGATGAAATGGTTGTCCAAACAGGAAGCGGAGGCTTTCTATGCTGTTCATCGTGAGCGTCCTTTCTTTAAAGATCTTGTCGAGTTTATGATTTCCGGTCCGGTTCAGGTCCAGGTCTTGGAAGGCGAAAATGCCATCATGAAAAACCGTGAACTGATGGGTGCAACCGATCCGAAGAAAGCTGCCAAAGGAACGATTCGGGCTGATTTTGCGCAGTCTATTGATGCTAACGCCGTTCATGGTTCTGATAGCCCTGAAACAGCCGCCGTTGAAATTGCTTTCTTCTTCCCTGAAATGAGTATTTACTCCAAGAAGTAGATCAATGGGAGAAACCGAAAAATCGTCACCTGAGAAAGTGAATCTTCTCGACTTTGATACCGAGGGGTTGAAAGCTTTCTGCGCCGAGATGGGTGAAAAACCTTTCCGTGCGATCCAACTCGAAAAGTGGATCCACCAACGGGGTGTTGACGATTTTTTACAAATGAGCGATTTGGCTAAGACATTTAGAGCCAAGCTGCAAGATGTTGCCGAAATCCGAGGCATGCCTGTCATACGGGATAAGACAGCCTCGGATGGGACTCGCAAATGGTTGTTTGACGTGGGCAACGGCAACGCAATCGAAACGGTCTTTATTCCACAGGAAGGAAGGGGGACTCTCTGTGTTTCAAGTCAAGTCGGTTGTGCCATGAATTGTTTGTTCTGCTCAACGGGCAAGCAAGGATTCAATCGGAACTTAAAAACATCGGAAATCATCGGCCAACTGTGGCATGCCGAGAGGACTCTGCGAAAAGAGCGGGGCATCACCGATGATAATGAGCGGGTAATTTCCAATGTTGTCATGATGGGGATGGGCGAGCCACTCCAAAATTTCGATAATGTCGTAAGAGCACTGAGGTTGATGTTGGACGACAACGCATACGGATTGTCAAGAAGGCGCGTTACCGTGTCGACTTCCGGACTTGCCCGCCAAATTGATAAACTAGCTTTGACCTGCCCCGTCGCGTTGGCCGTCAGTTTGCATGCACCCAACGATGCTTTGCGAGATAAGATTATGCCGCTTAATCGAAAGCATCCGCTCGAAGATTTGATGGCAGCTTGCAAACGGTATTTGCGATTTGCGCCTCGTGATTTCATTACTTTTGAGTACATCATGATCGGAGGGGTTAATGACTCTTTAGCTCAGGCTAAAGAGTTGATCACGCTGGTCCAAGATATTCCCTGCAAATTTAATTTGATTCCTTTCAATCCTTTTCCTGACTCGGGTCTTGAAAGAAGTAGCGAGGAGGCTGTCAAGGCTTTTGCAAACCGATTGATCGGGGCGGGAATTACGACGACAATCAGAAAAGTCAGAGGTGATGATATCGATGCGGCGTGTGGACAGCTAGCAGGGGAAGTCAAGGACAGAACGAAACTTTCTGCCAAGAGGGCCAATAGGGAGTTTGTCATTAAAGAGATTAAACAGGGACCGTCTCCGAGGTAAAAGGGCGGTCTCGTATTGTTAGGATTTAAAAGGATAAAGCTGATAGGAGAGCAATTGGCATGACTGAACAGACAGTAAATGAGCTTGACAGCGGCAGGGAAAACAACGAACCCTCAAGTTTTGGGGAGCTATTAAAGCAGGCTCGCGAAAAAAGAAACCTGACCATTGATCAAGTGGCTTCACAGTTGAGAGTTTCAGCCCAGCAAATTGAGGGCTTGGAAAAATCTGAAACCGGGGTGTTTTCCACTCCGGTATATGCCAGAGCTCATGTGAGAAGCTATGCGAAGCTTTTAGGACTCGACGAGAATAAGGTGGTTAAGCTTTTTAACCATGCCACAGGTCTTGATGCTGATTCAAAGATTACGAGATTGACGGCTGCCGTTCCATCGTATTCTGAGCGTTCTAACCCAGTGGACTTTCTCAGATGGGTTATTTGGGCGATAGTCGTTGCGATCGTTGCTGTGGCCTGCTATGTCGGTTATAACTTTTATCAATCCGGTAAGGTGGATGTCAGCTTGGATTCCGTTAAATCGCTCTTTGGTACATCAAAAACATCTACGTCTGGACAAAAAGCAGAAGAGACAACTCCGTCTGCACCGGTTGGAACTTCCGCTTCTGCCCCAAAGAGTCAAGAAGTAGTGAAAGACGAAGAAGCTCAGAGACTTGAACAGGCTAAAAAGCAAGAAGAGATTAAAGCTCGCATTCAGGCTGAGATAGCCCAAAAGGTCAAAGAAGAACAAGAAGCCAAGGCTCAGGAAGATAAAATCCAGGCTCAAAAAGAAGCCGAGCGGAAGGCCAAAGAGTTGGCTGCCGCTTCCACCGTGCTCAAACCTAAGGTAAATCAAGATGGCTCAATGCAGATCGTAATGCCCGAACAGGGACTTACCAAAGTCAAGGTTAAAATCACCGGTTTCAAGAATGGAACGTGGTTTGGCATCTATGATAACGGCAAACTGATTTCCACAGGCACTGTAAAAGACGGTGCAAGCCACGAGTTTGAACATGAACTGCCTTATAAGGTATCTATTGGCAACCGCTTGGTGGCCCAGGTTTACCTAGACAGGCATCCGATTGATCTCTCGGCTGATTCAAATAAGACATCTTTTGTTTTCACGGTGTTGCCTCGATAGAGAATTTTTGATGAGCAAATTTCCCACCCCTATGAAAGTCTGTTGGGCGGACAATACCGTCCTGATGGGGGCGGACTTTCCCCCGGTGGTTCAGTCAATGACAAACACCGAGACGGCCGATGTTGACTCTTCGGTTAGGCAAGTGCTCGAGCTTGCGGAGGCTGGCAGTGAACTAGTCCGATTGACCGTGAATACACCGGCTGCTGCCAAAGCGATCGTCCAAATTAGACAAGAGCTTGATAAAAGAGGTTGTTTGGTTCCGCTGATCGGAGATTTCCACTACAACGGGCATAAATTGCTTGCCGACAATAGAGAATGCGCCTTGGCCTTATCCAAGTACAGAATTAATCCCGGTAATGTCGGCAAGGGTGACAAACACTCCGATAATTTCCGTATCATGGTTCAACTGGCTATTGCACTTGATAAGCCAATCAGGATAGGGGTTAATTGGGGTTCTCTCGATCAGGAGCTTTTGTCGCAAATGATGACGGAGAACCTGCTTCGTGAAAAGCCATGGTCGATAGCTAAAGTGCTGAGGGAAGCTTTGGTCAGTAGTGCAATTCAAAGTGCTGATGCAGCAGTGAAGTTGGGCATGGATCCGTCTCAAATTGCGGTTTCGGCCAAGGTAAGTTCCGTGCCCGAGCTCGTTGAAGTTTACCGGGAACTCAATAAGCGCTGTGGATACGTCTTACACCTCGGGCTCACAGAAGCCGGCATGGGAATGAAAGGGATTGTGTCAAGCACTGCGGCATTGTCCATTCTTTTGTCAGAAGGGATAGGGGACACAATAAGAGTGTCTTTGACACCCGAACCGGGCCAAAGTAGAAGTGCGGAAGTTGATCTGTGTTGCGAAATTTTGCAATCGCTAGGGATCAGAAGCTTTACTCCACAGGTCATCTCATGCCCAGGATGTGGCAGAACTTCTAGTGACCGTTTCCAACACTTGGCTAAGGAGACAAAAGATTACATTAAACGCAGGATGCCAGAATGGCGCCTGAAATATCCGGGTGTAGAACGAATGCAGATAGCGGTGATGGGTTGCGTTGTCAATGGACCGGGCGAGAGCCGGCACGCCAATATCGGCATTTCTTTGCCAGGCTCGGGCGAAAGCCCTGTGGCACCTGTTTTTATCAATGGTGAAAAAGTGGCCACTCTCAAAGGTGAGACAATGGCACGAGAATTTCAAAATTTAATAGAGCAATATGTTCTCAGAACATATGGAAGTCAAAAAAAGGGAATAACGAATAATGGCTAAGGAAAAGATTCAGGCAATTCGTGGCATGTGTGACATGCTACCGGCTGAAGCAGCCTATTGGGAAATGTTCGAGTCCTCTGCAAAAGCACTGGCAAAAGAGTATGGCTATATGCAGATCAGAACGCCTATTCTGGAGCAAACACGTCTGTTCAAGAGAGGTATCGGTGAGGTAACCGATATCGTTGAAAAAGAAATGTACTCTTTTGTTGATTCACTTAATGGAGACGAACTGACGCTTAGACCTGAAAACACAGCCTCAGTGGTGAGAGCTTGCATTGAGCATAATCTGCTTTACGATGCTCCGAGAAGATTGTGGTACACGGGGCCAATGTTCCGCCACGAACGTCCGCAAAGAGGCCGCTATCGCCAATTTCACCAGTTCGGTATGGAAGCGCTTGGTTTCAAAGGACCGGATGTTGATGTAGAGCAGTTGTTGCTGTTACGCAGATTGTGGAAAAAACTCGGCATTGGGGATGTGAAACTTGAACTCAATTGCCTGGGGCAAATTGAGGATCGCAAACAGCATAGAGAAGAGCTTATTAAGTACTTTGAGAACCACAGAAACCTGCTTGATGAAGAAGCACAAAGGCGTCTTTATCTGAATCCGCTGAGAATTCTTGATACGAAAAATCCAGATATGCAGGAATTGGTGGAAAAAGCTCCAAAACTTATTGATTACTTATCCGATAGTTCAAGGAATTTTCTTGAGCAACTCGAGGAGAAGTTGCAAGCTCAGTCCGTGGATTACGTCATTAATCCAAGACTGGTCAGAGGGCTTGATTATTACAATTTGACCGTTTACGAATGGACCACTGACAAGTTGGGTGCCCAAAGTACTATTTGCGGCGGCGGTCGTTATGATCCGCTAATTGAAATGCTCGGTGGTCGAGCCACGCCAGCCTGTGGCTTCGCAATGGGTATCGAGCGAGTCATCGAACTGATGAAAGAATGTGGAGTCAAACTTCCCTACAAGGAGTGCGATGTCTACGTTATTTGGGACGAAACCTCGCACAACCAGGCAGTTGCCTTTGCCGAACGGCTGCGCGACCTTGGTATTTCGACAATTGTTCATGCTGGCAGTGCCAAAATGGCCAATCAAATGAAAAGGGCGGACGCTAGTGGAGCCAATTATGCAGCGATCATTTGCGGTAACGAGGTAAGTCAACACATTGTTTCTATCAAACCTCTTAGAGAATCCTTAGCTGATTATGGCGATCAGGTCTCTCAACCAGAGGAGCTTGCGGTAGGATATTTGCAGGCCCAACTATCTGAGATTAGAGCTAAATAGCATTATCGGGAATTGAATATGGCATACGATTTAGAAGAGCAAGAGTCGCTAGCCCAAATAAAGGCATGGTGGGACAAATGGGGAACACTTGTATTGTCTATTGTGACAATAGTGTGTTTATGCTCCGCAGGTTACCAAGGTTGGCGTTGGTGGAAGATGAAGGAGGCCAATGATGCGGCGGTACTCTACGCCCAGATGGTTCAGTCGGAAAACACCAAACAAGTTGATCGTGTTCAGGCAATTGCCAAGAGGCTGCAGGATGACTACGCACCAACAGTCTATGCAGGCATGGGCGCCATGCTTGCCGCCAGGAGTGCTGAGGCTAACGGTAACGTGGCCGAGGCGGTTAAGGTATTGACAGATCTTGTGAATTCAGATCGTTATCCCGAGATTGAGGCTATCGCTTCTGTCAGACTGGCTGGTCTTCTTATGGACCAGGGCAAGTATGATTTGGCGCTTTCTACCTTGGACAAAATCAAGGATACAAAGGGCCAGCTAGTATTGATCAACGATAGGAAAGGTGATATTTACATGGCAATGGGGGACACAGCCAAGGCTAAGGCAAGTTGGGAGGACGCTCTCAGAAATGCCGATCCGTCCAATCCCCTCGTCAATATCATTGAAGTTAAATTAAATTCACTACCAAAGAAAGCCTAATTATGAAAAAACTTCCAGTACTGGCTGTCGTTGCAGGCCTTGCTTTATTGGCCGGATGCTCGGGTTCTAAGCACGAGCCCATGGATCTAGTCCAATTTCAACCGGGAATCACCGTGACCCAGGCTTGGTCAGTGAGAGTTCCTTCTTCTGACGGCTATCTTGTTCCGGGCTTAGACGGTGACGAGGTTTTTGTTGCCGGAGGCCGCCAACTCTCCAGAGTCGACGCCACCAACGGAAGGACGGAATGGTCGACTTCTTTGGATGACGAAATACAGGGTGGTGTTGGCACCGATGGTTACGAAGTGTCCGTTGGGTTGGAAAATGCTCAATTAGTTGTGGTTGACGGCGAAGGAAAGGTTACTTGGACTAAAAAGCTAACTGCTGATTTGGCATCTCCGCCGGTCATAGCGCAAGGGCTTGTGATCGCTCGCACAATGGATACACGAATTTCTGCATTTGAAGCCAATTCCGGTGATCTCCAGTGGACTTATCAGAGGACGCAACCTGCGCTGACGGTAAGAGCTCCCACTCAGATGCTTGCCAAAGACACTTTACTTTTTGTGGGGCAGCCCAACGGCCATATGGTACTGATTGATATACCCACCGGTCGTCCTGTGTTTGAATTTGCCGTGGCACAAGCCAGGGGCATTACGGAAGTTGAAAGGTTGATCGATGTGGTCGGTAAACCTGCCCTGGAGGAAGATCTTCTGTGCGCCGCGGCCTATCAGGGCGCTGTTACTTGTGTCGATAGCAGAAACGGCCAATTGCGTTGGACACAGAAAGCTGATCCGATTGCCGGACCGGCTATTGATGACAGCAACGTTTATGTGGTTAATGCCAATGGCTCTGTCAAGGCTTTCTATCGTGAAAGCGGCGAACTCAGATGGACTAATGACACGATGCTTTACCGAGGCGTGAGCGCGCCGGTTGCGGTGCCGGGTGCTGTTGCCGTTGGAGATGCCGAAGGCTATGTACATTTTCTCTCACCGAGAACCGGTGAAGAAATCGGTCGCACTAGGTTAAGCGGTGCTTTGGTGACAGCTCCTGTCGCCTATGGTAATGGAGCGATTTTCCAGACGAGCTCAGGCGACATCGCCTATTTGGTGACGAGATAAAAATGCTGCCCGTTATTGCCATAGTGGGTCGCCCTAATGTCGGGAAATCCACTTTGTTTAATCGCTTAACCCGCTCGAGGGATGCCTTGGTTGCGGATTTTCCCGGGCTGACCCGTGATCGTCATTATGGTGAGGGCAAGGTTGGTGACAAGCCCTATCTTGTCATCGACACAGGGGGCTTTGAACCCATCCGTACGGAAGGTATCGTCAAGGAGATGACCGGTCAGGCCCAGCTGGCCATTACCGAGGCAGACGCGATCTTATTCTTGGTTGATGCCCGGGACGGTTTAACCCCACAGGACTTACGTATTGCACAAAGTCTTAGGCAAAGCGGTAAAAAAGTTTACTTGGTGGTCAATAAGGCTGAAGGCTTATCAGATGTCGCTAAGGCTGAATTTTTTGAACTGGCTCTAGGCGAACCCCACATGATTTCGTCGGCTCACGGTCAAGGTGTCAGAGCTCTCATGGATATGGTGCTTGAACCCTTTGAAACCGAAGAAGAGCTTGAGGCCGAGAAGGACTTACAGCACAAGATTAAAGTGGCAATCGCTGGTCGACCCAACGCCGGTAAAAGTACCTTGATCAATGCACTAATTGGTGAAGAGCGTCTTATCGCTTTTGATATGCCGGGCACAACCCGTGATGCCATAGAAGTCGAGTTCAACTACAAGGATCAGGACTACACGCTGATTGATACGGCCGGCTTAAGAAGAAAGGGAAAGGTTTTTGAGACAGTTGAAAAATTTTCCGTCATTAAAACCCTCCAAGCCATAGAAAACGCAAACGTTGTTGTTTTGTTGCTTGATGCCCATGCGGGAATCGCTGAACAGGACGCCAATATTGCGGGATATATCCTTGAGAGTGGCAGAGCGCTTGTTGTCGCCGTCAATAAGTGGGACGACCTCGGAGACTATGAACGACAAAGGGTGAAAGAAGAACTTGAAAGAAAACTTCACTTTTTGAGATGGGCGAAGATTCTTTACATCTCTGCGCTTCACAGGAGAGGCCTTGGCCAGTTGCTTGAGGCGGTTAATGCCGCGCATAGGGCGGCGTTTGTGAAACTTTCAACTCCCAAATTAACTCGTTCTTTAATTGAAGCTGTGACTCGGCAGCCTCCTCCAAGAGCAGGTGGAGGACGTCCAAAGATGCGTTATGTCCACCAGGGAGGTATGAACCCACCGGTAATCGTAGTCCATGGTAATGCGCTACGGGATGTCCCTGAGAGCTATAGACGCTATTTGGAGGGGTGGTTTAGGGATCAGTTCAATTTATCGGGAACTCCACTTAGGATAGAATTCCGAACGAACAAAAATCCTTATGCCAAAAACGAATAAAGAAAAAATATTGAATAGAATTCACAAGTTACAATTCTATTGTTGTACTTTTTAGGTGCGTTTGGCGCCACGATTGGAGACGATAATGACAAAAGGGCAGCTTCTACAAGACCCATTCCTCAACAGCCTTCGTAAGGCTCGTATCCCTGTTTCCATTTACTTGGTTAATGGTATAAAACTTCAAGGACAAATTGAATCCTTTGATCAGTACGTTGTTTTGCTTCGCAATACCGTAACCCAAATGGTTTATAAACACGCAATTAGTACGGTTGTGCCAGCAAGGGCCGTTCCGCTTGCCGGAGAGGCTTCCGAGGAAACACAGCAACAATAGTGGGTTTTCAATACGAAAAAAAAGCAGATCAGCCACAAAAGGCTTGGCTTGTCTCCGTGACGGTCGGTCGCGATATTCATCGCGACGCGGCTTTGGAGCTTTCTGAGCTGGCGACATCTTGTGGCTTTGAGGTTTGTGGCATCACAGAAACTAAAAGGGAGAAGCCAGATCCTAAGTTTTTTCTCGGAAGTGGCAAGACAGAAGAGATCGCTGCTTTAGCCAAACAGGCGGCGGCCTCGGTTTTGATCTATGACATTGCGCTTTCTCCGGCTCAGCAGAGAAACATAGAAAAAGCCACCGAGTTGGAAACGCTTGATAGAACTAGTCTTATCCTCGAGATATTTAGGCTGAGGGCAAAAACCCGGGAAGGTCGCTTGCAGGTAGAGCTCGCTAGGCTTACCCATTTATCGACGCGTTTGGTAAGAGGGTGGACTCATTTGGAGCGGCAAAGAGGAGGTCTATCCAAGACAGGAGGCCCGGGTGAAAAGCAGATAGAACTTGACCGTCGGATGATTGCCACCCGAGTTAAGGCTCTTAAAGAACAACTCAAGAGGCTCGAAAAGCAGCGCAATACACAGCGTCGCTCCCGACAGAAGGGAGAGTTGATGACGGTTGCCCTTGTGGGTTACACCAACGCAGGAAAATCCACGCTGTTTAATCGGCTGACGCGGGGCAATGTTTATGCTGCCGATCAGCTTTTTGCAACATTAGACACGACAGCCAGGAAGTGTTATGTTGGAGAGGCAAAAGAGGTTGTTCTAAGCGATACGGTCGGATTTATTCGTGGCTTGCCCCATCAGTTGGTTGAGGCTTTTAAATCCACGCTTGACGAAGCCGCACAGGCCGATTTGTTGCTCCATGTGGTGGACTCTTCAAGTCCAGCTCGGGAAGAGCAGATGGGCGAGGTCAATAAAGTACTGGAGGAAATCGGAGCCTCTCACTTGCCGCAACTCGTGGTTTTCAACAAAATTGATTTGGAGGCAAAACCGCCTTTCATCTCTCGAGATGAGAAGGGGCTTCCCAAATCTGTTGGGATTAGCGCCCAGACAGGGGAGGGATTAGACCTTTTGCGGGAAGCCATCCGAGAAATCGTGGATCGTAGGGATGAAGCAGTCGATGAGAACGTTGATGATGAGGATTGGCTTAAGCCTTTTGAGCGTTAGCCCAATTAAGGTTGTAAGTAAACTTTAATTCACTTAAAGGTTCCGCCGGCTAATGATAGAATTTTCAACCAATTTTTACGCTATTGCTTGACTAAAGTAATCAGAAGGAAGAAACAAGACAATGTCACTTAATGATCCCCATTGGGGCCGTAATGGTTCCGAAGAGGAGCCGTCAAAAGACGAGCCCAAGGCAGGTGAGAGTCCAAAAGAAAGCGACTACGAGGAAGATGATTTCCAAGAACCACCTCTTAGGCAAAGCCCCTCGCAACCATCTCAGCAGCCGCAGAATCCTAATCAGCAGGATGGTTTTGACGGCGATCTAGAGGATTTGTGGAAACAGTTCAATGATAGGCTTAATGCCATGTTGGGCAACAGGGGTACCAAGGGGCGATCGGATCAAACCGCACAAAATCATCAGAACTGGGATTATTCTGAGCCTCCTCCCCGGGAGGATCAGCCTTTTAACACCTCAAGTCAAAGAGGTGGCGGCAACGATGGAATCCGTTTCGGCATGCCTCCGATCAAGCCCAGTGATGGTTCTTCAAAAGCGGTATTTTTTATTGCCCTTCTGGCGGCACTGATCGTATGGGTGGCTACTGGCTTTTACATTGTTCCCGAAGGTGAAAAAGGTGTAGTAACTACTTTCGGTCGCTACACGGAGACGACAAATCCCGGGTTCCGTTGGCATATTCCTTTCCCGATCCAAGATGCGGATCTCGTTGATGTCAGCTCGGTGAGAAAAGCCGAAATAGGAATGAGAGGCTCTCCTCAAAGATTAAAGGAAGCCCTCATGCTGACCGATGACGAAAACATCGTGGATGTCATGTTTAATGTCCAATATCGGATCAAAGATGGTCACGGAGCTGAAGAATTCCTTTTCCGTACTCGCGATCCGATGGGCGCGGTAGTGCAGACTGCGGAATCAGCCATGCGCGAAGTGGTTGGCCGCAAGAAGATGGATAGTGTGTTGTTCGAAAGCAAGCAGGAAATTGCAGAAGAGGTTAAGAAACTGATGCAGGAAATGCTTGATCGCTACCACAGTGGGATTCAAATTCTGTCAGTAGCCATTCAGAATGCGCAACCTCCCGAGCAGGTGCAAGCTGCATTTAATGATGCTGTCAAGGCCGGTCAGGATCGCGAACGGCAGATCAATGAGGGTGAGGCTTACGCCAACGATGTCGTTCCAAAAGCTCGCGGCATGGCAGAGCGCCTAAGGCAGGAAGCAGAGGCTTATAAGTCTCGTGTGATTTCCCAGGCTCAAGGTGATGCTTCTCGATTCGATCAGGTATTGGAACAGTACAAGCAGGCGCCTAAGGTGACTCGTGATCGTATGTATGTGGATACTATGCAGCAGATCTATAACAACACGAGCAAAGTTATGATTGATAGCAGAAATTCCAATCCGCTTCTGTATATGCCATTGGAAAAACTGCTCGATAAGTCCACGCAACCTGCTCCCACGAATGTGGATAAGGTTCCCGAACCCGTAGCTCCGGCGCAGACTTCAGCGGCAGCTTCCATTGTCAATGACAATCACAGTCAACTGAATAATTCAACCTCCCGCTCGTTATCGAGAAATTTTAGATAAAGGCAGATCAATGAAAAAATTCCTTTCCTTAATCATTGTGGTGCTCCTGGCAGGCTTCTTTGCCAAGACATGCCTGTACACGGTAAACGAGCGAGAATACGCACTGGTTTTCATGCTAGGTGAATTGAGGGATGTTGTTTCCACACCTGGCTTGCATGTGAAATTGCCGGCGCCTTTGCAAAATGTTGTCTACTTGGATAAACGAATTCTGACGATCGATACCCCCACCGCTGATTTAGTTCAGACAAGTGAAAAGAAAAATCTGATGATTGACTCCTATGTCAAATGGAGGATTGCTGATCCGAGGTTGTACTGGGTATCTTTCCAGGGAAGCGAAAGGGCAGCGGAGGACAGAGTTTCCGCACTGTTGCGGGATGTGATGAATCAGGCGGTAAACAGAAGGACGGTCAACGACATCACTTCACGCGATCGAGCTCAGGCGATGGCCGATATTTCCAAATGGTTGCAAGAAAGAGTATCCAGGCTTGGAATTGAAATCGTGGATGTGCGTCTGAAAAGAGTTGATTTCACGCCTGAGATTTCTGAATCCGTGTACCGCAGAATGGAAGCCGAACGTAAGAGGGTTGCGAGCGAGGAGCGTTCCAAGGGAGC
>CANQMZ010000029.1 GCA_947625105.1 uncultured Parasutterella sp. | reverse complement strand
TGCTTAGCAAGGTTCGTCAGGATTTGGGCATGGCCTAATTGATGTAGGGCTCCGTGAAGGAGCCCGTTTTTAACTTTCAGGAGAAAAGAATTTATGGCAAAGATTGTAAGGACATTAAGCCGTCCTGTTGAGTTTGAGGGAAAGAAGATCGAATCGTTGGAGTTCGACTACGATGCGTTGACCGGAAAAGACGTTCGGGCTGCGAATTTGGAGAGTGCCAAGACCGGTAAGGTCGTCCCGTCTAACGTTTTTGACACAGATTTCTGTCTTGCGATTGCAGCCCGAGCAGCTAAGGTTAATGCCTCCTTGTTCGATTATCTTCCGGCCGGAGATGTGCTGGGAATCGAGATGGATACATGAAATTTTTTACTGAACTCGGGCTTTACGAGCCAGGAGAGGCAGGCACTGGAAGAGGCCAAAGAAAAAGCTTCCACGATTCAGTAGTTGAGAATTTATTAAGGACCTGTTTTATGCTTGGGCAATCCGGCAGTGGAACTGGTGCACTGGAGTGGTCAGAAATTCCCCTGCGTGAATTGCCAGTTTGGCTTAAGGCGATCGGGGAAGTTTCGATGGAGCAGATAAGTAGGATTAAGGCCAACAATAAGGCATAAAAATACGAACCGCAGCTAAAGTACGGCAAAGAGGTAAAGGCATGCGGCGGTGCTCAGAAACGCTACCAAAAGGACGAAAACAGCCCCAAGTACTTGGCCGATCTCGCCGATAAAGTCAATACAATCAAAAAAACGATCAATCACATTTTTTGGGGGTTCTGCAAATATAAGGCGTTCTATTAAGCGTTCCCTGTTCATCTTGTTGTTTAACCGACTGTATATCCATCAACTTCTCTCATAATTATGGATTTGTACGGTAGATAAGTCAATATTATGGCTAATACATACGATCTTGTGTTTCAGTAAGCTGCACAAATTCAAGGACAATTTGGGCAAACCATGTCTTCAGCTGTATCTCAGGTAACCAAACTTGAGGAAGATAGGATCAACTGCTTAACGAAACCTGGAGCTATGTTTCACCATAAAACTAGCTCCGTTTCTGTTGGCTATTAATAGTTAAAATTGCGCGAAATTTAACAGCTGTTTCTCTTTTAACAGGGTCTGTCCAAAATGGATATAACTGCTCTAAACAAATTAATCCCGCTTTTTGACTTTGTCGGCATTATCGCTTTTGCTCTCTCTGGAGTCTTTGAAGGGATGAAGCGAAGGATTGATCCGGTAGGCGTATTTATCGTTGCTTTCTCAACAGCTTTCGGCGGCGGTATGTTAAGAGACATCATCATTGATCGTAGACCTTTTTACTGGATAGACCATGAAACCTATGTTATTGCATGCTTCATCATTTGCTTTTTGGCTCCTCCGATCTATAAATTTTTCCAACGTCGCAGAAATGCTCATGACTGGTACATCCTTGCCGATGCTATTGGTCTAGGTATTTTCTGCATCTCCGGAACTTCTCTTTCATTAGCGGCCGGGGTGCCTTGGCTATCGTCCGTCATTATCGGCTGTATTACTGGCGTGTTTGGCGGTCTGATGAGAGATGTGTTTTTAAATCAGATGCCCGCTGTGGTTGCCGATCGTCAACCCTACGCAGTTGTCGGTTTTGTCGGGTGTTGGTTTTACATCGCATTGCTTGAATTTAACGTTTCCGTTGATCTCGCTCTGTGGTTAGGCATGTTCTTTATCGTAGCGTTGAGAATGGCCTGTGTAGCATTCGGTTGGAGAATCACTTACTTCATCAAGGAAAGACAAATCGAAAAGTAGCACTTTCAATCTGGATTGCGAGCAACCTCCTTTTGGGAAACAGGTGGCGGTTCGGATATGGTTTTAGCTACCTGGATTTTCCTGCGTCTGCTTTTCCATCCCCTGAAAATATTAGAAATTTTTTGGTCTAAATAAGAAGCTTCAACTTTTGGACAATGGTTGGAGTTGTTTTACTATCATGCAATAATTGCATTATTAACTATATAAAATTAATATTAGACATTATAAAAGAAACCTTTTACGATAGACACATTTTTGAGACAACTAAGCGATTTCAAGAAGTTACTTCTTCAGAAAGCAAATCTCACTGTAGCACCAATCTTTCTAAGTGAAATTTGTTGCTGTTTGGTTCATAGAGAAAGCTTTTTGAGAAGGACTCAAAGGAAGGCTTGAGAGATAAGGAGTTAAAGATGGACATACGGTATGAAGGGAAAGTGGCACTGGTCACGGGAGCAAAGCAGGGGATTGGATTGGCTGTGGCGGAGGCGTTCGCTGCAAATGGGGCGACTACCATCATCGCTGACATTCAAAACACAGATGCAGAGGTGGAGGCTTTGCGCTCCAAAGGCTATAAGGTTGAAGGAGTTATCTGTGATGTCGCAGATCAAAAAGCGGTTAAAGCGATGATTGAAGGTATTGTCTCTCGTCATGGCAAACTTGATTGCGCCAACAACAATGCCGGTGTGCAGACCCCACAGAGACCTATGGCAGAAATTACTAACGATGAATACAACAAAACGGTGGCTGTGGATCTCGGAGGTGTTTGGAACTGCATGAAGTTTGAGATTGAGCAAATGCTTCTCCAAGGAGGAGGTTCAATAGTAAACACCTCTTCCCAAGGAGGAATCACCGGATTCCCCGGTCAGGCAGCCTATATTGCTTGCAAGCATGCAGTTCTTGGACTTACGCGTACAGCTTCCATTGATTATGCCGCCAAAGGAATCCGAATCAACGCTGTGCTTCCTGGCTGCATTCTTACTCCAATGGCAAAAGATATTTTCCGTCGTAATCCCGCTGCTGAAAAGGAACTGCTACGTGATATTCCATTGGGTCGCTTTGGAGAACCAACAGAAATCGCAGATGCCGTACTTTGGCTTTGCAGTCCTTATGCTTCCTTTGTGCATGGAAGTGGGTTAGTAGTTGATGGAGCGTTTACAGCTCATTAATACGTTCTGAAAACCAAAAGACGCGGCTCTGAAAAGGCGGCTTTTTAAAGTGTTTTGGAACAAACCTCTTTCAACGAACAACTCAGCACCGTATGTCAATTAGCAAACTAAGGTGCAGTGTAGGTCTTAATGCTTTTTTATCCGTCGTTCTGAGCAGCTCACGGTCTTAATTAGAAAAGGGGAGTCGATAGCTACTTTGCCGTCCATTCTCCCTAGGATACACAAAACTCCCGAGCATTTATGACCCGGGAGTTTGATCTTCAAATTAAACGATTACTGACCGACAACAAAGTGCGGGTGCATCGGATCCCACATAAATTCTTTGATCGCTTTCTTCATGTCGGCTGGTCTTTGGACCGTAGCTAATCCCTGGTCAAATAAATAATCGGCAACAGCTGATCCAACTTCGGCTGTGATGTTGCGGATATCGCTTAAAGGAGGATACAGAGAACCACGTTCTAAGTCCTCATCGCTAACCAGTGATGCCAAGCGCTTAGCTGCCATCAAAAGAGTTCTATTCGGAATCTCTTTGGTTCTGGCGTATATGCTGCCTAAGCCGACGCCTGGGAAAATATAGTGGTTGTTGCCTTGTCTAGGAACAAAGGTCTTGCCATTGACTTCAACCGGTCCAAATGGAGAACCGCAAGCAAAAAGACAAGTTCCATTAGACCACTTGTAAGCTTCTTCTGCAGTACACTCGGCTTTCGAGGTCGGGTTGGACAAGGCAAAGATCACTGGCTGTTTGTTCAAGCGAGCCATCTCTTCAATACATTCCTTGCTAAATCCATCTTTCTGAGCGGAAACGCCGATGATTGCGGTAGGTTTGAATTCTTTGATAGCCTCAACAAAAGAATCCGTAGGTGCTAGATCGCAAGCGAAAGGTTTCTTCTCAGCAGAGATTTCAGCTTCTCTCTTGGTTGTAACCAAGCCCTTTGAATCAAAGAGATGAATGTTCTTGCATGCCTCCTCTCTCGGAGTACCTTCTTCAGCCATGGCATCGGCAATCAGATTGGCGATACCGGTAGCGGCAGAACCGGCACCGAGGAACAGGATCCTTTGATCACTTAATTTTTGTTTGAGCACTCTCATTGCGGAAAGCAGACCGGTAACGGCAACAGCAGCCGTTCCTTGAATGTCGTCATTGAAACAAGGAACTTTCTTTTCCCATTGACGAAGTAGATCGTAAGCATGCGAGTTATGGAAATCCTCAAACTGGATAATGACATTCGGCCATCTCTTACGAACTGCTTCAATGAATTCCTTGATCAGTGCATCATAGTCTTCGCCGGTGATGCGCTTATGTCTCAGACCCATGTAAAGCGGATCGTTAAGAAGCGCTTCGTTGTTGGTTCCAACATCAATACACACCGGAAGAGTCTTCTGCGGATTGATGCCGGCACAAGCAGTATAAAGTGCCAATTTGCCAATTGGGATACCCATGCCATTTGCGCCAAGATCTCCAAGGCCCAATATTCTCTGTCCATCGGTGACCACAATGATGTCGACTTCTTTGTTAGGAACATTGGCAACTAGATCATCAACTCGACCTTTATCTTCGCTTGTGACATACAGACCGCGCGCATAACGGAAAATATAACTGAACTTCTGACAGGCTTCCCCAACGGTCGGGGTGTAAATGATGGGGAGGAATTCCTCAACATGGCGGGCAATTAGTTGAAAGTATAGCGACTCATCGTTGGCATGGATGGATTCCAAAGTGATGTACTTATGGATAGGTAACTCATACTGATGAATGATTCCATAGAGCCGGTTGATTTGTTCTTCTTTGCTAGAAACATGCGGAGGCAGGAGACCTCTAAGACCATATTTGTCTCTTTCCTCTTCTGTGAAGGCGCTTCCTCGGTTAAGCCATGGATTACGCAAACGATCAACGCCTCTTGGCTCTGTAGTGAATTTTTCTGTCATAAGTATTCTCCGTGGTTAATGAATAAGATTAATTGAAGTTTTAGTTAATGCTTTATTTCGGTGCATTGTATAGGTAGGGGTGTAACAAAACTCTTTTTTCCGCAGAAAATTTTCCAACTCATTGAATTTTTTATAGTTTAATAAGAGTTTTCACATTGTGAAATGATAAAAATTAGTTATTTTTCATAAAAAGAAAACATCCTCATACCTATAACAGGTGAGGATGTTTTCAAAAATCAAATAATTAAATAGTCACATCATAGAGTCTCTTAAAAATTTCACGAAGCATTTTGTCAAAAAGTTTCGAGAACTCTCCTCGGAGTTGATCAGCATCATGAGCGTTTTCTCTAATCTTCTTGTAATCAAAATTTTGCTCTTTTAAGACATCTTCTGTAAGTTTTTGCCAAAAAGCAGGCGATTCACTGGCCTCCCATTGACCTCTACCACGACCAAAATGCGCTACAGCCATGTAAAGAAGCACGGTCTCAATAATGAAACCATCGATAGCACTGGCACTCCAAGTGATGAGATTGTCTTTAGAACCCTTAGTGACATTGTATGCGGCAGCGGCACCGGCTCCACCTAATGCACCGGCGATGGCACCACCCAAAGTACCCATGCCGAAGGTGAGGCCACCTGTAGCGATGTCGGCTGCGATACCTGTCACAGCGCCACCAGCAACCGCACCTAAAAGGGCTCCTGCCGTGGGATCAATATTCTCGCGGGTATCCCAGTCCGACTTGAGCCGACGAAGAATCTCAGCTTTTACTCCTTTGCCTTCCAGTCCGTTGATAGTAACAAGCCTCTGTGTCAAATTGCACAACCAATCAGCTGCACGAGTAGAGAGAGCCACTTGAGCGTCTTTTTGCGCACCGTCCAGGTCTTTTTTAATGAAACCCAACGTTCTACCGATTGCTTTTAGCCGATCAATGAGGGTCTGGCTTGCCATGATTTCTTTGTCGTTTGAGACCTTGGCTAGATAATTAGCCATAGCTTCCACCGAGGAGCTGTAAATGGCTTGTTTCTGCCGGATCAATGTTGATTTCAGAGAAGCAAAAGCTGGTTTTTCACGATCGGTTAGACAGTTTTCAATCGCTTTCCACAGTTCGTATTCTTGAACCCAACAGCGAGCGAAAGCATCCAAAGGGAGTACCGCCTTAATAAAAGAATAACCTCTAAGAAAATCTCGCCACAATTGGACATCAGCCTGTTCTTCTTCCGGCGGCCTTAGTTCACCCATTTGATTGAGCAAGACGATGACCGGTTTGTTAATCCAGGAAAGGATCTCCATTTCCGCCTTGACGTAGGGGACAGAATCGGGTGATTCACTTGCATTAAGAAGGTAGAGGATGACGTTAGAACGATCCTTGACGTGTTTAATAGCCTTTTGATTGAGCCATAAAGACTTATCGGCAATACGATCCCAAATTTCACTCGTAAACCATCCGATAGGATTGCTTCTGCCCTTTAATCGGTTGGAAAGGCGTACGCTGTCACCAAAACCCGGAGTGTCCCATAGAATAAGCTCGTTATCGTCCGGAGAACGTAGCAGAACATAGTCCTCTGGTTCAATAGTCACATGAGATCGATCGCCAACCTCGCCAATATCCCTGCCGAGTAGGGTGCGAGCTAGTGTCGTTTTACCGACATTGGTATGACTGACAAGCGATAGGTTTATTTTTTGAAGGTCTTTATTCATAGTCGGCCTCTAACGGGCTGTGTCGAATTGTTCCGCAACTTCTTTCGAGTTTAAATGAGAAAGATCGGAGAATGCGAAGGTAACTGAGTAGGGAACAAGAAAGTTTTTCCAATTTGTCTGTCTTTGTTCAACTCTTTGGGGTGTCTTTCCGAATCTGGCAATGAAAGTGGAACTGTCAACCAAAACCTTAACCGTGGTTCCTTGTTTTCTGCAGGCGTTTTTAAGCTCCTCGATAAATCTTCCATGAACCTCAGCTTCAGGGGTTGAGGTCATAGCAAAGAGGGCAATGCACTCCGAGAATTCTCCTTTAACTACCTCCGGCAACTTCGTATCCTCAAAGCAGGATGGATAGATCTGAACTGTGGAACCCTCGGGATGAATATCTGCAAAAAGTTGCTTGATGTTGTTTTGAATCGCTTCCGAAGGGTTGTAAGCGAACGGTATGACTTGAATCGTCATGATTTCTCCCTTCCTTTGGCGAAGAACGCCTTGATAATAGGTGCTCTCAAGGTTAATCGGGAAATGACTCTTGAGAAACTTCACTCTAGAATGAGCGTAGTAAGCTAACCACGCTCTGGGAAGCACAACCACCATGAAAACAATGGTCGAAAGCCTGATGAGCCAAGGTGCAGCCGGAGCCCCAGGACCGACATCAAATCTCATGGCTTGAACCGCTTGCGGGGTGAGTGAAGTCAATAATCCATCGTTTAATGGCACCAAACCGTAAAAAATTTTGATAAAGGAAAGAACCGAGTCTGGACTTTCAGCAAGCCAAGTGCTCTCCCAACCGACAGTGTAGGCTGTTCCCCAACCTCGAACGGCAATTGAGGCAATGATGCCACAGCCCAAGGCAAATGCGGAAAAGTGCAAGATTTCCGCCACTGTCACCTTAAGCAAAGTGGATTCTTTCGGGAGCCAAATGCTGTAAAACTCCGTCAAGAGCTGATTATGTTTATTGCCCGAAGTTTCCAGTTTGGTGATGATCCAAGCGACGAATTTTCTAAATGGGCCAAACCAGTCGCCCCCGGCAGAAAACAAGAATGTCACGATCAGCCAAAGATAGACAAGCAGATTCCAAATCAGCAATCCCACAAGCGGAGGCGAGAGCAGGTTGATCCGATGTCCGTTTACTGAGAACTGGTTGGTCAAAACACCGGCAAAGAACGCAAGGATAATGAAGACCCATCCGACAATGCCTACCTTAAAAGATATTGGCGTCTGCCTAATCAGTTCGGGACACTTTTCTTTGATGAGTTGTTCAAGGAATTTGCATTGAGTCAAAAGAAACTTCTTTACCGAAGAATCCTCACCGACTTCGTGGGCGGCCTTTGCCGTGCACTCGTATATTTGTTCCGCAGTAATAAGTCCCTGATCTCTGGCTTGTTCAGAGACGATCCTCATCCAGGTTAATTGCTTGACCTGGTTTATATCGTAATCAGTCGGCTTTCCCACGTTTAGAAAGAAAGCTCTGAGGCTAGAAACAATATCAGACATAAAACCTTAAAAACTTGAACGCCTAATTATCTAACAGCACGAACAAAAAAGGAGGGCTTTCGCACAATTTTGGGATTTATCGACCTGTTTTAGGCTGGTGAGCCTAAATTTGTCTTCTCCAAAAACAATGCATGGAACGGCTTGATAAGATTACAATCCTGACCTAAAGGCTAAATCATGGAAGAAATCTTAATCAACAATGCGGTTCATGAAACCCGAGTCGCTTTGCTTGAAGACAACGTGCTTCAAGAGCTCAGAATTGAGCGCAATTCGGCAACCTCGCTTGTGGGCAACATTTATCTTGGTGTTGTAGCCAAGGTGTTGCCCGGAATGCAATCCGCATTTGTTGAAATTGGATTGTCTCGGGCTGCTTTCTTGCATGTCGGCGATATGAGGCAAGCTCATCAAGAAGATGGCACGCTACTTCCCATCGAAAGGATTCTTCATGATGGGCAAATCATTCTTGTCCAAGTATCCAAGGATCAAATTGGTACCAAGGGGGCTCGGCTGACTACGGAGATCAGCCTGGCAGGAAGGCTCCTCGTTTATCTTCCCTACGACTCACACATTGGAGTAAGCCAACGAATAGAGGATGAAGCCGAAAGAGAGCGCTTGAAAGAAGCGATCGAGATATTGTCTCAGACCGAAGGTCCGCATACCGGAGGTTTTATCGTCCGCACCAGTGGAGAAGATTCCCAACAGGACGACTTTATCAACGACATGAAGTATCTGGAAAAACAGTGGAAGGTGATTGTTGAAAAAACCCGAGTTACTGCGGCTCCGGCTCTTCTTTTTAGCGATGTTTCCATTTCCCAAAAAGTGCTCAGGGATATGGTTAGTGAAAAAACCGGCAAGATCTATGTGGATAGTGCTGAAGTATTTGAAGACCTTCAAGAATTCGCTTCCAAGTTTGTTCCTGAGGCGAAACCTTTGCTTACCCTGTACCAAAACGAACGTCCCATGTTTGATCAGTTCGGGATAGAGCAGGAAATAGAAGCGGGGCTTAGCAGAAGAGTGGATCTGAAATCCGGCGGTTACCTCATCATTGATCAGACTGAAGCGATGACGACCATTGATGTAAACACCGGTGCCTTTGTTGGTAAACGAGATTTTTCCGATACGATCTACAAAACGAATTTGGAAGCTACACACGCTATCGCACGGCAACTAAGGCTTAGGAATTTGGGCGGCATTATCATCATAGACTTCATTGACATGGAAAGCCATGATCATGAAACTTCCGTCCTTAACGAGCTACATAAAGCGCTGTCAAAAGATAGAAACCGCACTTCCATTTCTGAATTCACCTCTTTGGGTCTTGTTCAGGTGACAAGAAAGAGGACTAGAGAGTCTCTTGCCCATGTCCTATGCGAAACCTGTCCGACCTGCGGCGGAAGAGGGGAAATTAAAACAGCTCGTACCGTTTGTTATGAAATCCTGCGAGAGGTTTTGCGCGAGTACCACCAGTTTAAGAATGCGAAAGAATTTAGAATTCTGGCGGCTCAACCCGTTATTGATCTCTTTTTAGAAGAGGAGAGTGAGGCATTAGCCTTGATGGGTGACGCTATCCAAAACCCATCACTCTGTCTGTGGAAGCGGAGTATTCACAAGAACAGTATGACGTTTTGGTGCTATAGCCATAGTAAGAAACTCCATTTTTCCTAATAATTGGACCACTCATTACCTCCACAGTTCCTTAATGGCTTTCTGCCAGCTAACCCCTTTTGGGCTATATCCAAATCCCAGTGGGGTATTCAGACTCTATATTTGAGGCATCTTGAAATTTTGAATTAACACTAAGGAGCAAAAAATATGGCAAAAGTTACTTGGAGCGTTGAGGTTTCCGAAGAGCTCAATGATGCTGCCTTGGCTTATCTAGGGAAGTGCGGCGAAGGAGTGGAAGGGCTGTCCAACCTCGTTGAGAATGCGGTCGGAAAATTTGTAAAGAGTCCTCGCGCTTTGGATAAAGAATCTGACGTGACAGCTGGAGAGTTAAATGATCTCATTAACGTTGCCGTTGAAAAAGCCAAAGAAAAGTTCGCCGGCGGTCTTTCTGAGGGTCAGTTGCAGGAAATTATTTCCGATGCCGTCCAAAAGACTAAAGAAAAGTACTCTGGCATTACTGCTGGCGAGTTGAACGACTTGATTGATGCCGCAGTTGAAAAGGCTAAAAATAAATTTGCCAGTGGCATTACTGAAGGACAGCTCAAAGATATCATCGGAGAGGCTGTAGAAAAGACCAAAGAAAAATATTCTGACATCACAGAAGGTCAGCTTAATGACATGCTTAACGCAGGTCTAAAAGGTCTGAAAAATAAACTCGGCTAGGACTGTTTAGGTAAAGAAAAGGAGTCCCGGTAAATGCTCGGACTCCTTTTTTAATTTTCTATAGAAATAACTAAATAATATTGTTATGTCATTAATTATCAATTAATTATTTCAATTTATTAAATTTCAAAATTTCTACAGTTTTTCCACATGAATTCCCGCATTTCTCAAGAATCTTAGCCCGTCATCACTCCTGTATTGTTCATGATAATAAACTTCAGTAATTCCGCATTTTTGGATGAGAAGTGCACAGTGGATACAAGGAGAATGAGTGATAAAAATCTTGGCGCCATCCGACGAATAGCCATTTTGTGCAAGTTTGGCAATTGCATTTAATTCGGCGTGTTGGACTTCGGGACGAGTGACCAATTTGCCGTCGATCACCTCTTCACAACAGTTATCGTAGCCTGTGGGCATTCCGTTCCAACCAAAAGAGATAATGGAATGATTTTTGACGATTACGCAGCCGACTTTGAGTCTTTGTGCATAACTTCTTTCGGCGGCGATATGAGCAATACGCATGTACATCTCATTATCTTTTTTTAGGTCCATGGGAAATTACCTCAATATT
The DNA here is from genome assembly GCA_947625105.1 of uncultured Parasutterella sp. Lineage (GTDB taxonomy): Bacteria > Pseudomonadota > Gammaproteobacteria > Burkholderiales > Burkholderiaceae_F > Parasutterella. Next base: position 6,960 of record CANQMZ010000029.1, on the reverse strand, counting down.
TTTAGTCGTGGAATTTCCGAGCGATTATAAAACCCACCAAGGAGTAAAAAACATTTTGGTACTGTCGCTTCAATAAGGTAACATTCTACCGTCATGAATCCTGTTAACCTCCTGAACATTAACTGCCGAGGCCACTTTCGCAAGTGGTTAGAGCGCCATGGTCAGAAAAAAACAGAATGTTGGGTTCAAGTTAAACGTGGAAAGCCCGCTGACGATAAGCACTTCTGGTATATCGATGCAGTCGAAGAAGCTCTTTGCTTCGGTTGGATTGATAGCACCGTCAGAAACATTAATGGTCTTCTTATGCAACGATTCACTCCACGCAAGCCTAACTCTGCTTGGTCGGCGTTAAACAAAGAACGAGCTCGAAGATTGGATAAATTGGGACTGATGACTGATGTTGGTAGGAAGGCTTTGCCTGCTGATCTCGCTCAAGTCTCAAGCATAGATACGGATATCCAAAACGCCTTGGAAAACGCTAACGTTTGGAAAACATTCATGTCTTTTCCACCTCTATACCAGAGGGTTAGAAGCGAAAAGATTTCGTTTTACAAAGTGCGCAACCCACAGAGGTACAAGCGCATGCTTTCTTACCTCATTGAAAAGACAAAGCAAGGCAAACTCTATGGCCAATGGGATGATTACGGACGGCTAACGCAACGTTAATTCACTTCAAAAAAATACCAGTCACTAATGGTTTTTGCTAAGCTTATGGATACTAAGGAAGAAACATTTTCCAAAGGAATCGACAAAGATGAAAATCATTTTAGCTGTCATTTGCTTTCTAGCCATGATCGTCCATGGGCTCTTTGGTTATTATCTTTTTATCAATGGAGAAGCCGTTTTTGAACCCGATAATATGATTGTGGCTTTGCACAAAAAGACAGAAGCCTCGCCTGACATTTATTCTCTTTTTGCTAAGCCGCAAGCATCTTTAAAGAAGGAAGGGTTTAAGAACCCGTTTGATAAGACCGAATCAGCGTTGGTCAAGGTGGGAGAAGTTGAGCAGGGCACACCGGTAGTCCAAAACACCGAAACCGAACAAAAGGCAGGAGAATCAGCAAAGACCTCTGGGGCTAGCGAAGCGGTTCATCCAATGCTTCCAAGTGGCACTGTCCAGGTCGGAAAGGTGGCAACACCGAGCGAACCCACACCCATCGTCAAAGAACCTTCTTCGCCAACTCCACAAGAGTCCCAACCTGAAAAAACTGAAGAAGCAAAAACGCCAGAAGCCAAGCCTGAATTTCTACCGTTTTCTACTGGCTGGTCGGGTTTTCTCCAGGTTGAAAATGCTTTAATTACCGTCACACTTTTCCTTTTGGGCTTTTCTGTTTGCTGCGTCAAGGGAAGGGGACCGGCTTCTCGTTGGGTGTTCTTCTGCAATCTAGTCTTTTGGGCAACTTTGAGTGGAATCATTTGGTTCTTCCACCCCGTGAAGACTCCGTTTGCCATGGTGAATTTGAAGTTTAACTTCCCCGAGTGGTACATAATCATTGGGGCTAGCGGCTTGGCCACGCTGCTAAGCCTTTTGCTTTATCTGAATGCTTTCAGAAAACCGGTTGACTCGCTCGTAAAAAAGTCGGAAAAGGCTCCAGAAAATCAACCCAAGAAGATCGAGGAACCTGCAAAACCTTCTCGTTTTGGTTTCTCACACAAAGCAAAGCCTGAGGAAAAGAAAATAGAACCAGCCGCCGTTGTGACTCCGAATAGGACGCCCACAGAGAATTCTTCTTCGGAATGAATAAGTTACAATACCAAGAGGGCTTTGGTGTTCAAGGCTCTCTTTTTTTTGCTCTTGTTTTGAGAAAAGAGGGCACGGAAAGTGTATTTTTCCCTCTATCATGCCTAAAGAATTTGATAAGGAGTTTTAAATGGCAACTAAGAAAACAGCGCAACCTGAACAAAAAGAATGTCAAGCAGTGGTAGGAAAGATGGCACCTGACTTTACGCTTCTCGATGATCAAGGCAATGAAGTTAGGCTCTCGTCTTTGAAAGGTAAAAATGTCGTTCTCTATTTTTATCCTAAAGATAATACCTCGGGTTGTACGCTCGAGGCGGTCAATTTCCAAAAGAACCTGGAAAAATTCGCCTCAGCTGGCTTTGAAATTATTGGCGTCTCTAGAGACAGCGTTAAAAGTCATGCGGGATTCAAAGCAAAACAGGGGCTCAGCTTTATGTTGCTCTCGGACGCAGACAGCAAAGTCTGCGAACTCTATGGTGTTTTGAAGCTCAAGAAACTCTATGGCAGAGAGTATATGGGGATTGAACGTTCAACTTTTGTGATAGATGAGAAGGGCTTCCTTGTTGCCGAATACCGTGGCGTAAGCCCTAAAGATCATATTGATAAGCTAATAGAAGATCTGAAAATCAAATAAATTTGGTCTCTAGAAGAAAAAAGTGTTAGAAAGAACCGGCACGACTGAAAGAACAAAGTCAACGATGACGTCCACAGCATGCCGTACGGCGTTAAGCGTACCGGTAAAATCTGCCATGGTATCGTTCAGGCCGAACGTGTTGGAAACGTAGTAGAGGCCAGTTTCCATCCAGTTTGACAATTGGTTCCAGAAAGTAGGGAACATTGTTTCCTAAAACATAACTCGATTAAAAGATCTTGTAATTTTATATTTCCTTGAAGCACAAAAAAAGCCGGAGACCGGCTTTTTTTGCATCAAATTGTCAATTCCTAGATTTGCGTGTCGGCGTCAAGTTTTTCTTTACCTAACATACCTTCCCACTTGGAAACGACAAGAGCTGTCAAGCTATCGCCCAGTACGTTGACAGATGTTCTAATCATGTCAAGAATACGGTCGATACCGGCGATAAGAGCCACAGCCTCAAGGGGAATGCCAACCTGTGTGAAGACCAAGGTTGTCATGATAAGACCTGCACCAGGAACACCAGCAGTACCGACAGCTGCGAGAACACCGGTCAGAACCACTTCAGCTTGCTGAGCAAAAGTCAGGTCCATGCCATACACCTGAGAAGCGAACACGGCACAAACACCCATATAAATGGAAGTTCCGTTCATGTTGATCGTATTGCCAAGAGGAATGGCAAAAGAGGCGATTGCCTTGCTTGCGCCCATCTTCTGTGAGGCTTCCAAGTTAACCGCAAGAGCGGCGGCTGATGAACATGTTGTGAAAGCGATGATCCACGGTTCAAAAGCGCCTCTGAGATAGTAGCCAATCTTCAAACCAATGATCTTAACCAACGGCAAATAGGTAACACAGATGAAGATGATCGTGGCAACTAATGCTGTCAGGATAAGTTTGCCAAGTGGGAGCAACACTGCTAGACCATGTTTGGTAACCGTGAAAGCGATCAATCCGAAAACACCGATCGGAGCGTAGAGCATCACATAGTTGGTCATTCTAATCATGACATCTCCGACAACCTGGAAGAAGTCGGTGAGAATTTGAGCCCTTCCGCCCATCAAAGAGATGCAGAAACCAAAGAAGATCGAGAAGAAAATCACCTGGAGCATATTGCCCTTGCCAAAAGCTTCAATTGGGTTGATCGGGACAATCTCCGTCAAAACTTGTGAAATAGGTGGGGCTTGTTTAGCCGTGGCCTTCAGACCTTCTGTCGAAAGGGTCAAACCTGTACCCGGATCCATGAAGTTAGCAACGATCAAACCGATGGTAACAGCGATAGCGGTTGTCACGGCGAAAACGATAATTGTCTTCAAAGCGATAGCACCGATCTTGCTGGCGTCTCCCAAACCGGCAGAACCGGCGATAAGGGTTGCGATAACCAATGGAACCACGACCATGCGGATCAGACGGATGAACAAATCACCCAAAGGTTTGAGCCATGTTGTAGCAAAGTCGGTCGAGACTACTGTACCTACAATGACACCGAGTACAAGGCCATAAAGCATTTGCATGGGCAGGCTAACCCAAAAGTTCTTAGTTTTAGCCATAAATTCTTCTCCTCAAAGATAAGAAATACCGAGTTTTTTAGCTACTGAACTTTGTACATTCTGTAACAATGTTTCAATTCTAAATAAAAACTGACAAAAACCCAAATAAATTTTGCATTCTTTGAATTTTTTGCCCACAAAGCAACGAAAATCACCCATAGATAACCGCTTTGGTAAAGCTAACGATAAGAGCTAGAAAAACAAAAATTTTAGAAAATGGCGTCAAATAACCGCCCAAAACCCCTAAATCTTAATCGACATAATATTAGTTATGTTGAGTTAAGCATCTACTTGTTTAAATTAGATATTTTTTATGATATCTAGGATTCACTCGACATGATGGCCCTCTTTTGAGTCAAAAAAAACCAGGATTAAAACGTCTCCTGGTGTCTTTAGCAGTTATTCGATCAGTTCGGCAGCGCCAATGTCGGATTAGTTTCCACCAAGTCAAACATGTTTGCTTGTTGTGGATTTAGTGTTGACAACAAGGCTTTTCTAGCCTTAGAGAGATTTTCCAAGGCATTTACTCGAACTTTAAGGCCTTGAATACGAGCATCTAAACGTTGTTGAGCCGTTGTAGCTTGGCCTTGCAACTGCGCAATCTGTTGATTAACGTCTTTCAAGCTTTCTTGAGCCTGTGCATAGTTATTGAAGGCTGTTTGCTGATCAGCATTTAGATTCAGAGCATTCTGCAAATAGTTCAAACGTTGCTCTAAAGACGTGTTTGGAGCGGGAATAACCGTTGTATTTCCTGGCTGTACTGTCTGTGGACTATAGCTGTAGCCATATGGACCCCAATATCCCATCATCATTCCCGGTCCCATATAATAATATGGATTGCCGTAATAGCCGCCACCGTAGTATCCACCCATCATGCCTGGACCCATGTAGTAATAAGGCGCAGCGTCTTGATCTACCTCTTGTGCCGAGACCGATGATCCAATCAAAGAAACTCCTAGCAACACTGCCAAAGCTGATTTAGCAAGTAATTTCATTTATACCCTCTACTTCTAATGGTTAATACTTATACTTGAGGGAATATTAGCCAAAAATGCTAAAAAATCTTTATCAATCAACCCAATTTGGTGAAAGTTAAAAGCTATCGTCACTTACCGATTGCTTTATCCAAGGCTTCTATCAGCCGGTCGTCAATGATACCTGTCATCGGCATGCCGTTAGATTTTTGGAAGCGTTTGATAGCTTCAAGTGTGATAGGACCAAGATCTCCATCGACCGTGATTGAGTACTTCAATTGCTTGAGCTTTCTTTGTACTTCAGCGACACGATTAGTACCGTTGATTTCTGGTTTTTTACCGTGAACCGTGCCTTTGATCAGGTCCAGATGAGCTTCCTCAACGATCTGCTTTCTTTTCTCATTGACCGCTTCTATTGCATGCCTATATTCGTTAGGCTTGTAACGGAAACGAGAGCAACGTTTGTTGTAATCTTTGACTCTTTCGTTGTAGTACTTGACTTGGTTTTTATTTTTAAGGATTTTTTCCTGAGTGTCCAGGGCAATCTGTTCGGCAATGCACCAGTTGATTTCCGGTATTCCCAACACCTGATCCGTTCCTTCGGGAGGTTTTTTCACTTGCGTAAGAAGACTTTGGTCCACTTTAGGAGGATCCGGCTGAGCAACGGGTTTAGCCTCCTCTTTTGATTCATTAACCACAAGATAGACACAAAGCGCAACAATCACGAAACAACTAATCAAAAACTTGATAAACAGAGGATCCACGCCACTGGATTTTTCTCTTAAGACCCCTATTTTTCTTTTAATCGGATTTTTACTTTCCGAGTTAAAACTTGGAAAAAATCCAAACTCCTTGGACGAATCTCCTAAATCATAATTTTCTTTCTTATCTAATCCCGTTAAAGGATTACCGAAAGCATCCTCCATTCTTCCAATGAGTTTTGGTTCATCAATGAGAGCGAAACGTTGTCGAATCAAACTAAAAAATTTTTCGGTAACCGCCTTATCAGTTAACGGGTCACGATACTGACCATGATTGACGAAGCCGTGAGAGTCGTAGGTATACAGAAGGATCCCTGGTGAAAAAGAGCCGTAATAAATTTGATTAATTGAAACCGCAAAAACTGGCTTTGGAGGTTTATCGCTTAAAGTAAGACCAGGAGCTATTTTTTCGTAAACGAGCATAGCGTATGAAATGGTCACATTCATGTCGTTACGTTGCTGGCTTTTTTTGCCAGCCAAACTCATAAATACAGGTCGAGGATGTTTTTGCAGAATTAGAAAATAACCGTTCCACGTCCATGCGCTGCCAACCCCTTCAGTATTCCATGGAGTCGGGAACATTGGAAATTGATCAATTTCGATGGGTGATAAGCCATCAAAAAAGTCATTCGTATTGTGGCCATTCGTGATCAAAATTAGGTACCTGAACTACTGACAGATGCCCTATTTTACTTGATATCTCGCTAGTTCTGAGGCTTGTCACTAGTAATCTTCAGGGTAACCATTAGAGGATAGATAAAACTAAAACCCTGAACAGCTGCTGTCTTGTTCAGGGTTTCAATATGAGCTTAATAGCTAGATTTCAAAGGTTCCTTTCACTACAACCTTTCCGTCTTTCATTACCTGTTTGCCCTTCATGAACAAGTGGATAGGATTGAGTTTGCCGTCCATAACAATCAAATCAGAATCCCTTCCTGGTTCAATAACACCCTTGTTTGTAAGGCAAAGAGCCGTTGCAATGGTACGCGTGAGCGGCAATAAGGCTTTTTCCAAACCAATCTTGCCAGCAAGCTCCTGCAATGCTTTGAGGTCATCGGCGACGCTGCACACCGTCAACCCAACCATTTCACCCTTTTCATCGAATCTCGGCATTGAGCCGTGACCGTCAGAGGAGAATGTAATGCGGTCGATAGGTGCTCCGTTATCCAAAGCCATCATGAAAGCATCAGCCGCGCTTCCCATATAATTTCCGCCACTCGTGGTGATATCAATATAGCCGCCTTCTTTTGTAAAGGCGATGGCTTGTTCAAACACCACTTTGTGACGACCCACATGAGTCGGA
>CANQMZ010000028.1 GCA_947625105.1 uncultured Parasutterella sp. | reverse complement strand
GGAGGTAAGCGGGATCGAACCGCTGACCTCTTGCATGCCATGCAAGCGCTCTCCCAGCTGAGCTATACCCCCAAAGACGTGCAATTTTATTTTAGTTTTTCTCCTATGTCAATCCGAAAAATCCACATTTGGAATTATTTCCCGGCTAAAAGCTCTTTCCACTTGCTTATTCCTTCCGCCAAACGTTGCATGACGCGCTCTTTACCAAAGATCTCTAATGTGGAATCAATCGAAGGAGTTTTCTCAGCGCCGGTAACCAACACCCTCAAGGGAATAGCAAGCAAAGGCATCTTCACATTCATTTCCTGAAGGACTGCCTTGATCAGTCCGTAGATGTTTTCTTTATCCCACGGTGTGTCGCCCGCTTTCCTCAGGAAAAGCTCAAGAACCTCTACTGATTTGGCCTCATTAGCCTTAAGTTGAGCACCAAGACCGCTAGGATCTACAGGCTCGTTGTTGTAGAAAAGCATTGCCCCATCAGCCAATTCTTCAAGGGTGGATTCCCTATCTTTGATCAATGCGACAATATGGTTCAGGTCCATTCCGTTATTAAGATCGGCTCCACGCCTGGTGAGGCGGGGACGGACAAGGTTTACAAGCCTTTCAACTGTCGCTTCTTTTATGTATTCGTGGTTAAGCCAACGAAGCTTATCCATGTTGAATCGTGCCGAGGATCTGCTGCAATCTTCCAATTTAAACCATTTGGCCAATTGCTCTCTTGAGAATTTTTCGTCATTGCCATGCGCCCAACCGAGTCTAGCCAGATAATTGAAAAGCGCTTCAGGCAGGAATCCCAACTCCTCGTATAAGAGGACACTGACGGTGCCGTTGCGCTTGGATAGTTTCTGACCGTCTTCACCATGAATCAGAGGAAGGTGGGCAAAAGTCGGAAGCGGAGCCCCGATAGCCTTGTAAATATTAATTTGGCGAGGCGTGTTATTGATATGGTCGGCGCCTCTGACCACATGACTGATTTGCATATCCCAGTCGTCAACAACCACCGCAAAGTTGTACGTGGGAATGCCATCGCCTCTCATGATAACCAAGTCATCAAGCTCATGATTGGCGATGGAGATGGGGCCGTACACACCGTCATTCCAAGTAACCACGCCGTCATCGGGATTTCTGAATCTGATCACGGGAGTGATTCCTTCGGGAATAGGTTCACCCACGCAGTTTTCTGGACGCCAACGTCCATCGTAGCGAGGTTTTTCCCCACGCCGTTTCTGCTCTTCCCTCATCTCGTCAAGTTCTTCTTTTGTCGCATAGCAACGATAGGCCAGCCCCTTATCAATCAAATCCTGCGCCACTTGCTTGTAACGGTCTAGGCGCTGCATTTGATAAACAAGATTGTCCTTATTGTCGTAATCCAAATTCAACCATTTCATAGCGTCCAGGATCACTTGGGTTGCTTCAGCCGTGGAACGTTCTTGATCTGTGTCTTCAATACGAAGGAGAAACTCTCCTCCAAAGTGTCGGGCAACAGCCCAACAATAAATGGCAGTACGAGCAGTTCCTAAATGCATCATCCCGGTAGGGCTAGGAGCAATTCTTGTACGAACTTTTGTAAACATAGCCTATCCAAACGATTAAAAATTAGAGGTATCGGATTTTACATTAACTGTCAGAACCTGTCGTTTATGGTTTTAGTCTGTCAGGTGCTACCACCTGTATCCATTTGGCTACTTCTCGCTTTTCCGGGAGAACATGATTTGTACATTGATGGATATCAGATTTATTAAAATTGAGGGGAGAAAACAATTTTTATTCGGAGCTTTACCTATGAAGCGAATTTTTGCCATTCTATTCGGAATTTGCTGTATGGCAACCATGTTGACTGGCTGCGGCTACAACGAAATCCAAACGATGGACGAAGAAACTAAGGCCGCATGGAGCCAGGTCATCAGTCAATACCAAAGACGCAACGACCTTATTCCAAATATCATTGCCACGGTCAAAGGCGAGGCCGATTTCGAAAAATCGACTTTAACCCAGGTAATCAATGCCAGAGCTAAAGCGACGTCTATTCAGGCAACACCGCAACTGATGGACAATCCTGAAGCGTTCGAAAAATTCACTAAAGCTCAAAGTGAAATGAGCTCCGCCCTGTCCCGTTTACTGGTTACGGTTGAGAGGTACCCGCAACTGCAAACCAACAAAGCATTCCAAGATCTCAGGTTCCAGTTGGAAGGATGTGAAAACCGCATCACAGTTGCCCGCAATAAGTACATTGAAGCGGTTAGAAACTACAACACCTTCATCCGTCAGTTCCCGCAAATGGTCTGGGTCTGGATACTGGGCTACAAACCAAAACCTCAGTACACAGTAGCCAATGAGGCCGATATCGCGGTTCCCCCGAAAGTAGATTTTGGAACTTCATCCGGTGCTGCGCGCAATTAACTTTAAACGGCTTTTAGGGCTGGTTTTATTCGTAGTGCTCACTTGCCTAGTGGCGGTGAACGCCTCTGACTTTTTGCCTATTCCGAAAGTCAACTATGTCACCGATCAAAATCACTACTTGACTCGCGAACAATACGTCAATCTTGCTCAAAAGCTGGCTAATTTCGAGAAAGAAGTAGGCTCCCAAATCGCAGTCATTATCGTTCCCACGCTGAAAGGAGAAAACATCGACGACTTTGGCTTCAGAGTGGCTGACAGTTGGAAGTTAGGCCGTAAAGGTGTCGGCGATGGGCTCCTTATTATCGTGGTCCCTGAAGAGCGTAAAGCTCGCATTGAAGTGATGCGAGATTTGGAGGGTGCCATACCCGATGCGGTCGCTGGAAGAATTCTCACCGAAAATTTTTTCCCGAATTTCGCAGAAAGAAAGTACTACGCGGGTCTTAATAGCGGCTTGGATAGAATTTTTGACCACATCCGCATGGAGGGTTTGCCGCCTCCCGGCTCTGAAGGAAAGGTCTCTTCAAAGCACCGGGCTCATTCTTCAGAAAGCCTCTTAGACGAGCCTTGGGCAGCGATATTTTTCATCGGTTTAGTTTTTACGATGATGCTCAGGCAGATATTGGGCAGAAAATCCGCCCCTCTGGCAGGCATATGTGTCGGCGGACTTGCTTGGTATGTTTTTCAAAGCGTTGTTGCAGGCATCGTTATTGCTTTGCTCGTTGTTGCTATCGGCATGTTGATTCCTACGTCTGTACTGAAAGCCGGCGCCAGACGAACCGCTCATATGTATCGTGACAGACGCTATCATGGCGGATTTGGTGGCGGTTTTGGAGGCTTCGGTGGAGGCTTTGGCGATGGAAGCGGTGTCGGAGGTGGTGGAGTTGGAGGCGGCTCAGGCTCCGGCGGCGGTGGAAGCGCAGGCGGTGGTGGTGCTAGCGGGAGTTGGTAATGTCCCTGATTCGATCGCTTAAACATTGGTTCATGGCTCCTGTTCCGGTCAATTTCACAGTACCGAGAGCCACGCTTGACGCAATTGAAAGGCAGATAGAAGTCTGTGAAACTCAGACTAGTGTTGAATTCAGAGTTTTCATAGAACGTAGTTTGCCTGCCAGCTCTCTTAGAGAAAACCGTTCAGACATGGATAGAGCTAAAGAACTTTTCGGGCTGTACGGAGTTTGGGATACGGAAGAAAATAACGGCTGCCTCATTTATCTGAATCTCTCAGATCGAGCGGTGGAAATTCTTCTTGATAGAGCTGCCGCCAGGGTGGTCAGCCGGGAAGATCTTGATCACGTCATCGCTGCGATGGCACCGAGCTTGACTCAAAAGAATTTTGAGGAAGGAATCTGCAGGGCTCTGACCATGTTGACTGACCTTCTCAAGGGTCACTTTCCCAACAAACCCGTGTCCGACCCACTACCGAATAAACCCGTACTCCTCTGATTGACCTTAAAAACTTGCTCTTGCGGTCAACCAATTTTTATTCTTGGCAGCACTGTTAAAATTTGAAATTATTTGCGCTTTTGATGTAGGTACATACCATGGAATTGTCTGCTTTAACTGCTATTTCGCCTTTGGATGGCCGCTATGGCCGCCAGACTTCAGTCCTCAGAGATATCTTTTCCGAGTTCGCGTTAATGAGAGCCCGGGTTACTGTTGAAATTGAGTGGCTGATTGCCCTCTCTAAATTTAATCTTCCAGAATTAAAACCTATTTCTGAAGAGGATCAGACCTATTTGCGTAGCCTTGTCAGTAATTTTTCTCTTGAAGACTGCAAGGCGATCAAGGACATTGAAGCAACCACCAACCATGACGTTAAGGCTGTCGAGTATTGGATCAAAAGCAAAATGAAACATGACGAGGCTCTTGCTAGCGCAAGTGAATTCGTTCACTTTGGTTGCACTTCCGAAGACATCAACAATACTTCTCATGCTTTGATGCTTACTCAGGGTAGAGAGATCATCTGTTCATATCTTCAGGCGATTATCGAAAAACTTAAGACTTTTGCTCATGACTGGGCAGACGTCCCAATGTTGGCGAGAACTCACGGACAACATGCTTCTCCGACTACAGTTGGCAAAGAAATGGCTAACGTTGTCGCCCGCCTCGAAAACGGCGTCCAGTGTATTGAGCAAGTAAAAATTCTCGCTAAAATGAACGGCGCCGTCGGCAATTACAACGCCCATAGCATCGCCTATCCTGACAAAGATTGGCCGACATTTTCTAAGGATGTGATTGAAAACCACCTTCACCTGAATTTCAATGCCTACACCATTCAGATTGAGCCGCATGATTACATGGCGGAACTTTTCAACGCCATCACCCGTATCAATACCGTTCTTATCGATTTAGACAGAGATATTTGGGGCTATATTTCCTTGAACTATTTCAAGCAACAGCTAAAAGAAGGGGAGGTCGGTTCTTCCACGATGCCACACAAGGTCAATCCGATCGATTTTGAGAACTCCGAGGGTAACCTAGGCTTAGCCAACTCGCTCTTTACTTTCCTGTCACAGAAATTGCCAATTTCCCGCTGGCAGAGAGATCTCACAGATTCAACGGTGTTAAGAAACCTTGGCGTGGCCTTCGGCTACAGCCTGGTAGGCTATTCTTCATTGCAAAGGGGATTGGGCAAACTCAGACTCAATGAAGATGCTCTCAAAGCCGATCTCGACAACTCCTGGGAGGTTTTGGCTGAAGCGATCCAGACCGTCATGCGCCGCTATGGGGTCCCCAACCCATATGAGCAGCTTAAGGCTTTGACCCGAGGCAAGGGAATCACTCCAGAAACACTACACGAGTTTGTAGCAAAACTTGACATTCCCAAAGAAGCCAAGGCTGTTCTACAGAAGCTTACTCCTGGAACCTATACGGGCATTGCTTCCAAGCTTGCCAAGGATATTTGATGCATCTTTAAACAGAAAGGGCCGCATATGCGGCTCTTTCTGTGTCTTACTCACTCACCAGAATCTTTTGTTGGAGAATAACTGACTTTCAGTGATTATCAAGGAGATTATTCAGATTTCATAAAAAGTTAGGCTTTTAAACTCTCTTTTTCCTCCGTCTTGAATTGCATTGATGTACCTAGTTTTTTCCTCTAAAAACACCCCTCCCCTTACGTGCGCAAGAAGGAGGGTACCACACAGGGGATAAAGAGCTTTTTTAGAAGGTGTGGTTGATACCAACGAACACAGTCCAGGGATTGCTGCCTAAATTTGTTGTTGGAGCTGAAGATGAACCTCCTCCGCCGTTAATTGTGTAGTTAACATTGGATTCGTTGTTCATGTATGCCGCACCGCCGTAAAGAGATGTCCGCTTGCTAAGCGGATAGTCATAGCGGGCGGAAACGTTCCAAGCGTCTGCATGGTCTGTAGTGTTGTTCTGCAAATATGCAAAACCATTGAGTAGGTATCCACCAAACAAAGGAGTTTTGGTAGAAAGGCTGTAGACCAAAACGTTTGGATTAGCATTACGATCTAACGCCCTTGATCCATTGCGAAAAACGAAGTTGCCGTAAAGTTTTGTAACTCCGAAGTCATAACTAGCACCCAAGTTATAAAGAGTTTGGTGAGCATTGGGTGATAGGAAATTATTCGGGGCTTTTCCAGCTAAATTCTGGTACGTATAAGTGAATCCGATACCAAAGGCTCCGTTTCTATAGACTGCCTGAGCCGCATAACTATTACCAATTTTATTGGACTGCTCCCCGCTAAGTTTTTCTTGCTCGCCCAAAGAGACCATGGCCGAAAGGACTAAACCTCCCAAATTCGGACTTTCATAGAGGATGGAATTATCACGGCGGGTTAGGTTATCAACACCAGAAAGGCCATTAACTCCAGATATATGGGTACCCGATACATAAGGGGCTGGCGACATGAAGTTGTTGATAGTGCTGCCTAGGCTGCAACCGAACGCATCAAACTGAGCGATTCCGCCGAAGTTCAAAGTATATTGACGACCAAAGGAGATTGAGCCCCACGTATTGTTCTTAACACCAAGAACTGCTTCGCGTTGGAAAGCCCAACTGTCACTTGTACCGGCCGGTGTATTGGTTCCGTCATCAACGAGGAAGCCGTTTTCCAAACGGAAAAAGACCTGTGTGCCCGCTCCAATATCCTCAGAACCCTTGATTCCCCAGCGGGAACCGCCTTTGCCACCGCTTCCCAGATCGACAACGGCGCCATTGCCACCGTTGTATACCTGAACATAGGTGTCGACCATACCGTACAACTGAACTTCAGCTGCACTGATGGTTGTGCTGACAGCTGCGAGAACAGCAACTGAAAGAAGCTTCACTTTCATAATAAATTTCCCTCTTTAAGAGTTATTTCGCGTTTGTTTGTGTTCTTGGGGAGGAACCCCGTTCCTCCTCCAAAGAATCATTAACAACCGCCGAACTTCTTCGCCGTTCTAGCGGCAGTACGACCAAAAATCATGCAATCAGCAACGGCGACTGTACCGAGACGAACCATTCCATGAACACCACCTGTGGCTTCTCCGGCCGCATACAGACCTTTAATGGGCTCTCCGGCAACGCTAAGTACTTCTGCCTTATCGTTGATTTCCAGGCCGCCCATGGTGTGGTGGACACGAGGCCACAATCTGCATGCATAGAATGGTCCTTTATTGTTTTCCTGGGAATCCGGGAAGAACATGCAATTAAACTGCGGATCTTTCTTCTCGCGGATGTACTTGTTGAAGAGTTCGTTTTCTTCTTCAAGTGCCTTAGCCGGGATCTTGTAGTAATCCGCAATTTCTTTTATTGTGTTGAACTTGCGAATAACGCCGTCTTTAAGGGCTTTGTCAAACTGTTCTTGAGTCATGTTGACTCCAAGAACCTTCTTTTTGACATTTGCTTCACTGTTGTAAATTAACGCCGGATGTCCCATTGCAACGATAGCATCGGCTCTTACCTTGCGGTTTCCTGTCTCTTGCACAAATCTCTTGCCGGTCTTGATATCAACCATCGGGCCGTATCCGACGGAAGCTTCAACGAATAGTGGAGCATTGCCGAACCCGTCTTCATCCGGACTTGTCCACGGACCCAACTGAATCCAATCCATGTGAATTGTGTTGGCACCGATCCTCTGCGCCATCTGAATCATTTCACCAGTAGCACCCGGCTGATTAGTTGAACCAAAACGTTTGTCTAGGCGAGGATCGTGGCTTTCGCGCATCTTGATATTGCGGCTGAATCCACCAGAGGCGATGAGCACACCATTTGTTGCGCGGATGTAATCAACAGTTCCGCTGTTTTCGTCGCCGAATTTGTAATCTCTACGTGCCTTGACGCCTACAACGCAACCCTTGTCATTGGTAATGAGTTCCACTACTTTTGTCTTGAGCTGAACTTTGATACCAAATTCCTGACATTTCTTAAGCATCGGAATGATGTAGCCGGAACCTGAGTTTTCGACGACCTGGTGACTACGAGGAACCGAGTGACCTCCGTGGAAGTAAACGGCCTTGAATTTAACTCCTACTTCATCTCTGAGCCATTTGTAGTTAGCAACTGATTCATCAGCAATGCGGCGAGCCAAGGCGGGATGAGCCAAGCCACCACCGGCCTTCAAAATATCGCTGTACAGAAGGTCGGGATTATCCTTGATGCCGGCCTTTTCCTGCATGTCGGTACCTGCGGCAGCTACTCCCCCGCCATTGACAGCTGAATTGCCACCAGGAATTGGCATTTTGTCGATCACTAAAACATCTTTCATTCCGATGTAATGGCTCTCAAGAGCTGCGGCAAGTCCCGCAAAACCAGTGCCGATAATCAATAAAGAACACGTTTGATTCCACTTAATATCTTTCGGCAACTCTTCGGCACAGACAATTCCGGCCGCGGCCATAGCTGCGACTGACAAAGTGGATGTACTTAAAAATTTACGTCTAGAGATGGTCATTTCAAACTCCTTAGGAAAAAGAATTAATACAATGGGAGCAGTCTAAAAATGGTGCTGTTTAAGAACTACCTAAACAGTTATGTAAGTTCCGCCGTGGTTTTCCCCTAACAAAAAAATCAATAGCTCTCATGTGGCGCAACCGAGCTTGCTACTTTCAGAATCAGTCAGGACAACAAATGAGGACAGTGGTGCCTAGAAAAGAAATCTCTTCAAAGTATTCTAAGAAATGTTGTTAAGTGACAACTGCCCGCCCCTTCGGACGAGGATTTTCCAACGGCATTAGCTAACGAGATGTCTAGCTTTAAGCGCAGGCAAAAAACTAAATAATTCTTTTAACGTTGCCGGATATCGGTACTCACTTTGTTCTTCGCTTTCTCTCATCCATAGGTAACCGTCTTCAAAGAAATCCACCTGACATGTGGTGAAATCCCCGCCACGGCTCCAAACTCCCTTACCCATCCATTTTTTCAGGCAATTGTCTATGGAGACAGAGGACGCATTTGTGACTAAACAACGGTTTATTCTTGTCAGGGGAGTAGGCATCCTTAGCCACATTTCTCCGCCTTTATAAAAGACCTCTGCGAATTCGATTGCCCAACTAATAATAAAGCATTTGAGTCTAAGTTCTACAGAGCCAAAGGCATATAGTGAAAAACCAAGTCTGTCGGACAATGTGCCGCATTCGAAATGCTTTAGTAACAAAGAAAACAGTTCGGGTTCGGTCTTGAGAATTGGCAATAGCAGTTCTTTATCAACCACGGTGATCTCAGCCTTGGTCAACGCAAAATAATGACCGATAGCTGCTCGTCCGGTGAAAAAATTCAAATTCCCGAGTGCAATATGACCTACCGGAGATATTGCCGCCCCTTTTGGTGTCACCGTTGGAGAACCAAAGTTTCTCGCCGTCACGCCTTGTGTCACCATGGCAAGATGATGAATTTTTCTGGTAGTTGAAGTCAGTTTCTGATTCTTATCCAACCTGACGCGTTGCCCCATCTTAATGAGCAGTCGTTGTAACTCGGGATGAAGGGGTGGATGTATCCAAGGAACAATAGGAACCGCATGCTCGACATCTTTTCTCTCAATATCAAAAATTCTTCCGCGATGAAGTGCCGCCATCCACTCTGTTATGCCGTTCGCCATATTCCACCCCAGCGTTTTCTTCTGTTATTTCCTTGTAAATTCAGCAAAATTTACTTAGCGGAGTCTATGGAAACACTACTCGAATCTCTACCCTACTGCTTAGGTACTTTATATAGGTAAAAATCACTAATCAAACCAGGGACGTCACAAATTCATAGCACGAGAGACTCAAGGCTAAAACTTCAGGCTCTGAGAAATCCAAATGAAAAAGTTAAGTAAATGACCGAAATTATCCGCTACAAAAAGTTAGTCATCAGGATCACCACCCAGACAACACCGCATTGAACCAGGGCAAGCAGAACTGCCGCGCTGCCCAGGTCCTTGGCCTTGCCCGAAAGCGGATGAATCTCGGTGCCAAAACGGTCAACTACAGCTTCAATGGCAGAATTTAAAACTTCAACAATAAGAACAATAAAAACCGACCCAATCATCAGCAGCTTCTCAATCATGGTCACGGGAATCAAGCAAGCTATCGGGATCATGATGATCGAAAGAATTGCCTCCTGCCTGAAAGCTTCTTCGGTTTTCCAGGCGGCACTAAAGCCCTGCTTAGAGTATCGAGTGGCGTTGATAAGACGGCGAACCCCTGTCTTTCCCTTGAGGTCAACAGAGCTTTTTACGTTTTTATCTGTCATGAGCCTATAAGTAAAAAAGGACCGTCTTACGGTCCTCAGATAGAAATTAGTTTACCTTTTGCTTAAGAGCGCCTTCCGCATAAAGCTTTGCCATCTTTTCAAGCGGCAACGGCTTAATCTTGGAGGCTTGTCCCTCGCAACCAAAAGCAACATAGCGAGACTTGCACATTGCCACTGAGGCCGCACGAGCCATCTTCAAATAGGCTCTCGGATCAAAAGCTTCAGGATTTTCAACAAAATACTTGCGGATGGCCGCCGTCATTGCCAATCGAATGTCCGTATCAATGTTAACTTTACGGACACCGTATTTAATCGCTTCTACGATTTCTTCAACCGGAACTCCGTAAGTTTCGCGGAACGAACCGCCGTACTTACGAATCAGCTCGAGATACTCTTGAGGAACAGAGGATGACCCATGCATAACTAAATGGGTATTGGGGATTCTCTGGTGAATCTCCTTGACTCTTTGGATGGAGAGAATGTCTCCTGTGGGCTTGCGGGTAAACTTGTATGCGCCATGGCTGGTACCAATAGCGATAGCCAAAGCATCCACTTGGGTAAGTTCCACAAATTCAGCCGCCTGATTCGGATCGGTCAATAATTGATCTTTAGTCAAAGTGTCTTCCGAGCCGTGCCCATCTTCCTTAGCGCCTTTCATAGTCTCAAGGGAACCCAAACAGCCGAGTTCACCTTCAACAGAGACGCCGACCTTGTGGGCCATGCCAACGACTTCCTGAGTAACCCCGACATTGTATTCAAAAGTGGAGATTGTCTTACCATCGGTTTGCAAAGAACCATCCATCATGACCGAAGAGAATCCCAGTTTGATCGCACCTTCGCAGACGGCGGGACTTTGTCCGTGGTCTTGATGCATGCAGACAGGGATGTGAGGATAGGCTTCTATTGCGGCCTTAATCAAATGTTCCAGGAATACCTCTCCCGCATACTTTCTCGCACCGGCTGAGGCCTGCATAATGACTGGAGCATTTACTTCATCGGCAGCCTGCATAATTGCCTGAACCTGCTCGAGGTTGTTAACGTTAAAAGCGGGAATTCCGTAACTGTTTTCAGCAGCGTGATCCAAAAGTTGACGCAAGGAAACTAAAGCCATTATGTTTCTCCGTTGAAGGAATGACTAGATGGAAATGAATAGGCTGATTTTACTCTGATTGTGTAGGTCCAAGAAATTAATGAATAACGCCAATTCAAAACATCACGACAGAGTGGCTTTTTTCTTAAATGCTTTCAAGATGCCGTTACCAATAGCGCAGGCCAGTTTTCTTTGAAACGCTGCCGTCCTCAGCTTCCCCTCTTCTTCGGGATTAGAAAGAAACGCCGTTTCCACAAGTACCGAAGGAATGTCGGGTGCTTTTAAAACAGCAAAATTCGCTTGTTGCACACGCGACTTGTGCAGTGTGTTGATCCTTGAGAGCTCGGCCAAAATTCTTCGCCCGTAGGTCATGCTGTCAGAGACCTGTGCAGTAAAAGACATATCCATCAGTATGCGGGCAATCTGTTTGTTCTGAGATTTGATATTGACTCCTCCAATCAGGTCAGCGTTATTTTGATTTTTAGCCAACCATCTGTTGGAAGTTGAGACCTTGCCCCGGTTATTAAGAGCGTATATGGAAGATCCCTTGGCTTGTGGCTTTATCCAAGCATCGGCATGTATCGAAACAAAGAAATCAGCTTTTGCCGCACGAGCCTTGCTCACCCGCCGCTGCAACGGAACAAAATAGTCGCCTTGACGGGTCAAGACCGCCTTCATTCCATCAATCGCATTCAGTTCTCGGAAAAGTATCCTAGCAACCGCCAAGACGACATCCTTTTCTTTAGTTCTGTAGCGTCGTCCTACTGCTCCGGGATCCTCCCCTCCGTGACCTGGATCAATTGCCACTACAAGAACTCTCCTTCCCGATCTTGAAGGACGTTTGTTTGCCTGAGGAGACTCCTTCGGTTTGGATGCAATCTGACCAGAGTCCTTGGACGGTTTATTTGGCGTGAGAGGCGCAAGGGAGTCATCCGGTTTCATCGGAGCAAGATTACCGGAAGAAATACCAGCAATAAGAGCTCCTATTTGATCCTCTTCAAATTCCTCCCGGTTCTCTTCCATTCGTTTCTGACCTTCAGCTACTTGCTTTAGTAATCTAGCTATGGCGTCCGGCTCGCTTTCCTCCTTTTGGATAATTGCCATCAGAGGATCTTTTTGCTCGGCTGGGTATATGTCAAAGACCAAGCGGTACTTGTAATTGCCGACTGGAGAAAGAGAGAAGACCTGCGGATCTACATCGGTTTTGAAATCCACAGTAATCCGGACAACGCGAGGTTGGTTTTGCCCAACACGTATCCTAGCGATGTAGGGGTCGTTGGGTTTTACTTTTTCAATCGTCTTTCTAAGTTGCTCGGTAAGGACCAAACCATCAATGTCGACAGCAAGTCTCACCGGTTTAGAAGTTCTCAGCACGAAGTAGCGGAATTTCATCGGCGCATCGTGCTCAATAGTTACGCGAGTGTACTCGGGGGCCGGCCAGGTTCGGACATCAATCACCTGGGCCCCATAGGCCTCAGACCAATGAGCAAAAGAAAGCACTAGAGCGCCCACGCCGCCTAAAAAATCCCTTCGTGTGATATCCGTCATTGCCCTAGCTCCAACAAAAATTTTTGAGCTTCTTCAGACATTGCCTCGATAGTTGCGTTTCTGCCCTCTCCCGTAACTTTCAACGTGACGGCTAAATCGCTATCCGGTAGATAGCCGCCAGCTTTATCAGCCCATTCAACTACTGTAACAAACCCGGGACCGAACGAATCTCTAAAACCTGCTTCCTCAAACTCTTGGGGTTCTTCAAAGCGATAGAAATCAAAGTGGTTCAGTTGGAAACCATCTACGGGATAGGTCTCCAAAAGTGTAAATGTTGGGCTTTTAACGCGACCACCGTAACCCAAGGCTCTGAGCATAGCTCTAGTGATAAAAGTTTTTCCTGCCCCGAGCTCTCCGACCATGCGGATGTTAAAACCTCTGTCACGAACTGTCTGAGAACACCTCTCCAAAGCCTTAGCAAGTCTTATGCCAAAAGCTTCGCTTGCAGCCTCATCTTTAAGCTCTATCTGGATTGAACTACTACGGTTTGCCATGTGCTCTATAAAAAGTTTGAGCAAAGATACCATAAAGTTGAAACACGTTCTCAACAAAATCTTTACAAGATTTAACAAGAAGGCTTTTCATAAGGGCATTGCTTCCAATGCTCAATCAAAAAGGGGAGACGCCTTTAGTGTCTCCCCTCTTATTTCTAAACTAGATCAGTACAAGCCGATAAGTTTCCACCAAAGCATGCCGCTTGCGAAAACGATCACTACGCTTACCGTCACCAATACAAAGTTGATAGCATAGAATCGGGGACGTTCGAAAAATCCTTGACCGTAGTAAATCGGACCCGGGCCACCTGCGTATTCGGTGATTCCCCACATAAAATTGGAGAAAATAGCAAAGCAGACGGCAACCATCATTGGAGGAGCTCCTGCGCCTATTGCGACCATGGCGAAAGGAACATACATGGCGGCAACATGTCCGGAGGCTGTAGCGAATACATAGTGAAGGTAGATGTAGGCAAAACCAAGGAGAATAAACGCTACCATCCAGTCCATTCCTCCGAGCATCGAGGAAAAGCCTGTGCTCATCCATTTGATGAAACCAGTGGAAGTCAATCCTGTGGCCAACGAAATAATGACACCAAACCAAACAACCGTATCCCATGCAGCCTTGTCCTGCAGAACATCTTTCCAGTCAACAGCCTTTAGCAGGAATAGGAATGCTGCAAGTGCGATAGCGATGGCATTGGCGTCATAGCCAGTCCACATGGTAGTACCCCAGCCGACTAGCGCGAGAACAAAACCAACGGCAACCTTCTTTTCAGCCGAAGACATGGGTCCCATCGCCTTGAGTTCTCTTGCGCCCATCGCTTTTGCTTCAGGAGTCTTCTTGAGTCCAGGATTAAGAATCTTGTATGACAAAAATGGCATAACAACAAAGCAAATCATTGCGGGCACTACAGCGGCCCAAAACCATCCGATCCAAGTCAGTTGGATACCTAAGCCTTCTTTAGCCAAAGTGGCGCACAGTGGGTTTGCCGCCATGCCAGTCATAAACATAGCACCCGTAATCGGAGTGAATTGGAAACAGGTCATGGTCAGGAATTCACCAAGTCTTTTCTGCTTGGGACCCGGTTCGCTGTCTAAAACCTGATTGATTGACTTTGCAATTGGCAAAACAATCCCACCAGATCTGGCAGTAACCGATGGCATCGCCGGAGCAAGGATCAGGTCTGCGATACCAAGAGAAAAAGCAATACCAAGCGAAGACCCACCAAACAAGGACAGAGTCTTATAAGCGATTCTTCGTCCAAGTCCTGATTTTACAAAACCTAAAGAGAGCACGTAGGCTGAAAAAATCATCCATACTGTCCCCGATGCGAAGCCAGACAGGGCCGCTTTGAAACTTAGGGTGTTCGTGAATATTGTTAAGGCCAAAGCAATGAACATCAGAGCACCTGACGCCAAAGGAGCACAAAGAATGCCAATAATTGTGGCCACGAAAATTGCAAACATGTGCCATGCCTGCGGTTTGAGCCCATCAGGAACCGGGCATAACCAAATAATGATGAGTAAGGCAAACGGCACTAGCCACTGCCAAAGTTTTGTTTGTTTCATAACAACCTCAACCTAAATTGAACTCTTTTAAAGATGGACTACTTAGTTATTTTTTGGAATACTTTTCGAGAACTCGATCAACGAATTGAGGTGCCAATCCGATGTAGGTATGCGGATCGAGCATGTGATCAATTTCTTCCTCGGTAAAAGCTTCCATGACGGCTGGAGTTTTTATCAGGACATCTTTGAATGGGATCTCCTTTTCATAAGCCTCCATCGCGCCTTTGTAGACAATATCGTGGGCGGTCATGCGTCCAAGTCTCGGAGCCAAGTGCATCATCACGCACTCACTCATCA
This sequence comes from uncultured Parasutterella sp., assembly GCA_947625105.1. Lineage (GTDB taxonomy): Bacteria > Pseudomonadota > Gammaproteobacteria > Burkholderiales > Burkholderiaceae_F > Parasutterella. The sequence continues at coordinate 2,849 of CANQMZ010000028.1, read as the reverse complement.
TCAAGCCTTTCTGAGCATTGAGATTGCGTTCCATGTGCTTCGGATAAACGATCAAGTTTTTCAGGATATTTTTCGATTTTTCCAAAGCTGCTGCCATAAGGTGGCAAGCTCTTGGAATTGCCTCCCACTCGGAAAGGAAGCAACCCCAATCGCGTTCATTCTCACTGATCATGGTCTCTACAATTGATGGGGCGATTGAACGAACATTTCGGAGAAGCGCTAAAACATTTTCCAGTACTGCCGGATTACGCTTGTGGGGCATAGTGGAAGAGCCAACCTTGCCCATGAAGAATGGCTCTTCCAACTCGAGGATTTCAGTTCGTTGGAGTGTAAGAATTTCATGATTAATACGCCCAAGAGTCCCGGCACAGATAGCTAAAACGCTAACAAATTCAGCTTGATTGTCTCGAGCCACATGCCAAGCGATAGTTGGAACTTTCAGACCCAAAATTTCCATCATTCTTTTTTGGGTTTCCAAACCTTTTTCCGGCTGAGATGCCAAGGTCCCAACCGCACCAGCCATTTCTCCAACAAAGATCCGGTCACTCATCGCTTCAAGGCGTTCTATATCTCGTCCCAACTCATCTGCCCAAATAGCAGCCTTGTATCCAAAAGTAATAGGCAAAGCATGAACGACATGAGTTCGCCCGGTCATTGTGGTATCACGATATTTTTTAGCCAAATCCAAACAATATTGGTGGCACAACTTCATATCACGGAGTATCACCGCGTACGCATCTCTTTGAAGCAAAACTATTCCAGTATCCACGATATCTTGGCTTGTTGCACCCCAGTGAACGAACTCTCCGGCATTGTCGGGAAGCACTTTTTTAAAAGCTTTAAGGAGCGGAACAATGGTGATGGAACTTTTGTAAAACTCGCCAATTGAGGGAATATCTAAGAGCTCTGCCTTGGCAAACTCATTAATTGTGTCAGCTTTTTCCTTAGGAATGATGCCCAATTCACCTTGAGCTTTGGCAAGGGCCGCTTCTGTGTCGAGCCACTTCTGTACCCACGCCCTGTCACTGAAAATCTCTCGCATTTCATCGGTGCTAAACATACAACCATGAATCTGACTATCAATTGCTGTTGAAGGCATAACAGTTATCTCCTTTTATTGAAGTTTGAAAGTTATTTCGTATTGTTCTTCAGGGTGATCGTGGAAGGAACTTGAAAACAGATTTGTCTTGACCAAAATCAAAATCCGATGAAAAGCAAATATTTTTATCTTTAGATATCAAATAATTACATTTTGTATGCCAACAAAATTCGAGTGATTTGCAGGCGACTTTTGTGATAGGCTCACTGTCGACAGCGATGCAATACACTTTGGTGATTTAGTCTCCTATCTCGGCACCAACAAAACAAACGTCTGCAGAATTCAAAATGAAATTGTGGAAGCAAATTGTTGATGAGTTACTTACTGAAATTTCTGTGGGGAAATGGCCTGTTGGATCCAAGTTACCTAGCGAATTGGAGCTATCAAAAAAATTTGACGTCAGCCGGGATACGATTAGAAAAGCGTTAAAGGCGCTCGAGAAAGCTGATTTCATTGAAAGAAGACCACATATCGGAACGAGAATTAAAAGTAAAGCGAGAAGCGGCCGTTTTCTTCATGAAATGTCTGATGTCAGAAAGTTATTTGAGTATGGCCACCAATACCCAAGGCGAATTCAGAAAATTTCTGAAATCACTGCTGATCCAAAGCTAGCAGAAACCATTTTCGGAATTAATCCCGGTACAAAACTTATCAAGTTTGAGAATGTCAGGGTAGCTTCAGATTCCATCGATGAAGTTGTCGTGGTAACCAACGTCTATGTAAGTTCCAAAGCCTCTGTAATCGTTGGAGAAGCCCGAAGACGGCCAAAAGCCCTCATAGCAAATCTTGTGGAAGAGTACTTCAGCATAGAGTACGTAGAGGTGCGGCAGACATTTTCTGCGAGTGCTATGCCCGAAGCCGTCGCAACCTATTTTAAGTGTGCTCCGGGTACTCCCTGTCTAAAGATCGTTAGAAGCTATCTCGATAAAAATGGACGTATTGTTAGCGCCTCTGAGTCTTTTCATCAACCTGACCGAATAGCCTTCACCATCAGTCAAAAGAAACGGACGATAGACAATATTTTTCTTTGAGAATCCACTTTCCCTGTCCCTTCTGTAAACCTAAGATAAAAAGACGGCAATTGAAAATCTAGGTAAGAGCATTTCTTGATTGAGGCCGGCTTTTTTTCTATAATGCGCAACTCTTTGTAGCCGGCATAGCTCAGTTGGTAGAGCAGCGCATTCGTAATGCGAAGGTCGGAGGTTCGACTCCTCTTGCCGGCACCACAAATTGTTTTGAAGACGTATAATAGCCTTCTCGGTTTGCCTGGGTGGTGAAATGGTAGACACAGAGGACTCAAAATCCTCCGCCTAAACAGCGTGAGAGTTCGACTCTCTCCCCAGGCACCAAAAAGGATGTAGCATAGTTGTATCAGCCTGTATTTACAGGCTTTTCTCATATCTACCTAGTGGAATTTTCGGGATAAAATGGGATAAATAGAACTTTTTTAGAACTTTTTTGTCCCTCAAAAAATGCCCTCAATCTCAAAAACTGATTCCGGCACATGGAAGGTTCAATACTATTCCGACGGAAAAAAACATTCAAAGACCTTCAAAGACCGACAGGCCGCAAAAAACGATATGAGGATGAACCTCACCCCACTGGATGAAAGTTTCAGAGGCGAATTGGCCCGAAGGCCAATTCGCAGGCTGCCATGATTTGAGGCGTTTATTCTTTAATTTTTCCAAGTTCTAACCTAGATTCTTAGGGAACTCCTATTGGATCGTATGTTTCGATTGAAATCATAGGT
>CANQMZ010000027.1 GCA_947625105.1 uncultured Parasutterella sp. | reverse complement strand
TTACATTCTACCACAAAATCAGATAAATAAGCACTTTATTTATTTACTATTCCTAAGAGAAAGAAACGTACCAATTAAATGTTTGACATATCTTAATAAGCCTAATTTATCGAGCCTTTCTCTAAAGAGGAAGTTGCCTAGTCAACTGTAAGTAGGGCCTCGGGATTATCAAATTCTGAACCACTGGCCTTTTCAAACAACTCGAGTAAAGACTTGATTGTCAGGTTCTTCTTCTGTTCCCCTTTGACATCAATCAGAACTTTCCCTTCATGCATCATGATCAGTCGATTGCCGTATGCCAAAGCGTCCCTCATGTTATGAGTGATCATGAGAGTGGTGAGATTCCCTTCGGTGACCTTTTTCTGAGTCAATGCCAAGACCTTTTCAGCCGTCTTTGGGTCTAGGGCAGCTGTGTGCTCATCAAGAAGCAGGAGTTTTGGTTTTACTAAAGTAGCCATTAAAAGCGTAATCGCCTGTCTTTGGCCGCCTGAAAGGGTGCCGATTCTCGCAGTTAGACGATTTTCAAGACCAAGGTTCAGTTCTTTGAGTTGCTCAGTAAAAAGGGCTTCATCCTCGGGTTGGGCACTCCACTTTAAAGAGAGCCTCTGTCCCCTTCTTTTTGCCATGGCTAAATTTTCTTCAACCTGCATGTCAGCGGCTGTTCCGAGCATCGGGTCCTGAAATACTCTCCCGATATATCGTGCTCGGATGTGTTCAGGCATCCGGCCGACGTCCACGCCTTCGATTTTGATAGTTCCTTTGTCAGCAAAAAATACACCGGCAATGCAATTCATCAAAGTAGATTTTCCGGAACCGTTTGAACCAATGACGGTAACAAAATCGCCTTCATTAAGTTTGAGATTGACTCCACGTAAAGCCTTTTTCTCGTTAAGGGTGCCTTTGAAGAATGTTTTCTCTAAACCGACGATCTCAAGCATTTTTCCCTCCACGGTCTTGAGGAATCGTAAATTTACCCTTGATAATCGGTAGTGACAGCGCAATAGCGACCAAAATCGCAGTGAATAATTTGAGATCGTTAGGCGGCATGCCCAACTCAAGAACAATGGCAATGACAATTCGGTAGACGATGGAGCCAAAGATGACTGATACCAGCCAGTTTTTGAAGCTTCGAGTCCCTAAAAGTACTTCGCCAATGATGACGGAAGCCAGCCCGATAACAATGGTGCCAGTACCCATTCCGACGTCAGCAAAGCCGTTACTTTGAGCTACCAGCGCCCCTGACAAGGCAACCAAGCCGTTACTGATCAACAGACCTAGAATGATCATGATGTTGGTATTGATACCTTGAGCTCGCGCCATCTGAGAGTTGCACCCCGTGGCCCGAATAGCGGTTCCTAAAACAGTTCCGAAAAACCAGTACATGAATAAACCGACGATTAGGGTGGAGATAAATCCCACGATCAACGTGGCGATTACCGGCGAAGTTCCGGTAATATCCTGGGTCACCGTGAAGATGGTTTCTGTGCGAAGCAGCGGCACATTGGCTTTTCCCATAATCATGAGATTAACCGAATAGAGACCGATCATCGTCAGAATTCCTGAGAGTAGGGCAGGGATTTTCAATTTTGTGGTTAGTAGCGCAGTGACCGTGCCACCTAAGCAGCCGGCAACCATGGCGGCAACCATGGCAAGCCAGACAGAATGCCCTGCGTCAATCAGAGTGGCGGCGACGGCCGCACCTAAAGGAAATGTCCCTTCGACGCTGAGGTCGGCAATGTCCAAGACGCGAAAGGTAAGAAAAACACCTAGCGCCATAATTGCCCAAAGAAGCCCTTGGGATAATGTCGATATAACTAATTCCTGCATATATCTAAAAGCGCCTATTTAACCAACTCAACCTGCAGTTCCTGAGGGATCTTTAGATTCAGATTCTTGATTGAGGTCTCATTAAAGATGGTTTTGAACTGCCTTTGGAACTGTATACCCATATCCTGAGGCTTGGATTTGCCTTGAAGTATATCGGCAGCCATATCACCTGCGATCTTTCCGAGCTCATAGTAATCAATGGCAATGGAGGCAGTGCAACCGTTTCTAGCCATTCCGCCTTCCCCGGCAAAAACTGGTAATTTTGCCGGTTCGGTAATCTTGATGAGAGCGGGCACTGCTGAAGCAATGGTGTTGTCAGTGGGCACGTAAAGAACATCGATCTTGCCGACCAGACTTTGTGCGGATTGCTGAATGTCGTTGACGTTCGAAACAGTCGCTTCCTTGATCTCCAGGTTATGCTTTTTTGCTTCCTGTTTGAATATCTCTACCTGTCTTTGGGAATTAATTTCGCTTGACGAGTAAAGAGCGCCGACAGTCTTGGTGTTTGGATAGATTTTCAAAATTAGCTCAACAAGGGCATCGATTGGAGCCATGTCCGAGCTGCCGGTGACATTGGTATCGGGTTTACCATTTTTCTTGACTAGTTTGGCGATTTCAAAGTCTGTAATTGCGGTAGCGACAATCGGAATCGTCTGCGTAGCATTGGCCATTGTTTGAGCAGCAGGAGTGGCAATTGCGCCAATCAGATCAACCTTGTTGCTGACAAATCTTTGTGCGATATTTCTGAGGTTGGACTGGTCAGCCTGCGCATTTTGGAAATCAATCGTCAGGTTCTTACCTTGTACAAACCCGCGGTTTGCTAAAGCATCAACAAAGCCTTTATTGGCAGCATCAAGAGCCGTGTGCTCCACCAACTGGACAATACCTATTTTTGTGGTTTTATCAGCGCTCTGCGCTTTGTCCGTGGCTTTCTGATTATCACAAGCGGTCAATGAGAATGCGGTTAAGGCGACAAGTGCCAGGGTACAAAGACGAGGAAACTTCATGTTTTTTCTCTAGTAACTGTGGGTGATTGGCTCCATTGTAGCAACAAGGGCCACTCTGGGGGTAAAACATAACCTCTTTTAGCAAGCAGCCCTTCAGAAATAAAAAGTTTTTAAAGGATCTTGGACAGGAAGTTTTTAGTTCTGTTGTGTTGTGGATTCTCAAAGAATGCGTGCGGTTCATTCTCTTCCACGATCACTCCGCCGTCAACGAAAATAACCCTGTTTCCGACTTCCTTTGCAAAGCCCATTTCGTGTGTGACCACGACCATGGTCATGCCTTCGGTAGCTAGAGATTTCATGACGTCAAGAACTTCTTTGACCATTTCCGGATCCAATGCGCTTGTCGGTTCATCAAACAACAAAACCTTTGGACTCATGGCCAATGCGCGAGCGATGGCCACACGCTGTTGTTGACCACCGGAGAGTTCATCGGGCATTGCGTCAGCTTTATTGGCCAGTCCAACCCGAGTCAGAAGTTTCATGGCCTTCTCTTTAGCCTGTTCTTTAGATTGCCCCCTGACTTGTATTGGGGCAAGCATGATGTTTTCAAGAACGGTCATGTTAGGGAAGAGGTTGAACCTTTGGAAGACCATCCCGACCTCACGGCGAATGGCGTTGAGGTTGGCACCTTCTTCAAGCTTGATTCCGTCAATGATGATCTCGCCTTCGGTAGGAACTTCCAAGTGGTTTAAACAGCGCAATACAGTACTTTTACCGCTGCCTGAAGGGCCGATGATGACAACAACTTCTTTCTCTTTTATCTCGAGATCAATACCCTTGATAACCTGGACGTTACCAAAATTCTTTTTCAGGTTTTTAACCTGGATCATTGTTTTTTCACTAGCCATGACTAATTCCTTTTACCCTTGTTAGAACGCTTTTCAAGGTAAGCAACAAACCTGGAAATGGCCAAGGTCATAATCAAATACAAAATGGCAACCACGATCCAAATTTCGAAAGCGGCATAGGTTCTGGAAATGATCAACTGGCCGGTTCTAGTGAGTTCTTCAAAGCCAATCACGGAAACCAATGAGGAGTCTTTCAACATGGCGATGAATTCATTGCCCAGTGGCGGGATGATTCGCTTGAAAGCCTGCGGCATGATGACAAATCGCATGGCTTGAAACCAACTCAGACCTAGGGCCCGGGAGGCTTCCATTTGTCCTTTGTCAATACTTTGGATGCCGGCCCGGAAGATTTCTGCGATGTAGGCGCCACTATTGATTGAGCAGGCCGATACCGCTGCGACGAACGGGTCAATACGGGTTCCTAGAATCTGGGGCAGGGCAAAGTAAACCAAAAAAATCTGTACGAGCAGAGGGGTACCACGGATGAAATCAATGTAGATACTTGCTAGTGCTCTTAGGAATCCTTTATTGGAAAGCTTGGCAACACCGACCACCATACCGATTAAAAGACCTAAACCAACCGATAGGGCTGTAATTTCAAGCGTTATAACTGCGCCTTCCAACAACAAAGGAAGGTTATCAGTGATGATACTGAGGTTGAGTTCTAAAGCCATTTTGTTTCTACTTGGGATTTATAAGAGCCCCGGAAGTCCAATTTCCGGGGGTTATCAATTATTAAGTTAAAAAATTATGAACCGAACCACTTCTTGTAGATCTTGTCGTATTCGCCGTTCTTCTTGAGTTCCGCAAGAGCGGCATTGATCTTTTGAGCAAGGTCCTTATTTCCTTTCTTTACCGCCATGCCGTAGAGCTCAGCTTCCATAATTTCGCCAACCATCTTGCCGTGGCCGCCGGTGACGAGGTAATAAGCCACAACGGGCTGATCGTTGATAACGGCATCCACACCTTTGTTGTCTAATTCAAGGAAGGGCTCGTTACTGTTGTTGTACTGCTTGACTTCAGCGTTTTTGATCTTGACCGCCTTGTTGGCTCCGGTGGTTCCGATCTGGACACCGACTTTTTTGCCTTCGAGGTCTTTAATACTCTTGATGTCGTCGTTGTTCTTGTCAACCAAGATAATCAGCCCAGACGTGTAGTACGGATCAGTGAAGTCAACCGCCTTCTTGCGTTCTTCGTTGATGGTCATGCCCGAGACGGCAACATCAATGTTTCCGGAAATGATGGCAGGGATCAAGCCGTCAAACCCGAGATTGTGAATTTCAACTTTATAACCCATTTGTTTACCAATGGCGCGGATCAAATCCATGTCAAAACCAGTAAGTTCCGAGGATCCTTTGGCTTGATATTCAAACGGGGCAAATGTCGGATTGGTGCCGACGCGTAGGATTTTTTCGGAATCCGCTTTGCCGGAGGCCTTTGAATCGGTCGTTTTTTTGTCGTTGCAACCGGTAATTAGGCTAGCTGCCGCAACCGCTAATGGCAGGGTTAAAAAAGTTCTCTTAAGCATTTGTCTCTCCAGTGGTTATTTTGAAGATCGTATGGGAGTATCCTTTAGCCTTGTGAGTTTAAACGCTTGAAGGGTCAAAAATAAAAATCTAGGTCGTTTAGTATTCCGCCGGTTATGTTATTAGGGTTTATCTTTGGAGTTTTAGCTTGTTCTCTTTGGGGGATGATTTACATCATTCCTCTTTACCTGTCCGATTACGGAACCTTTTCCATTGCGATGGCAAGATTTGCATGTTTTGGCGCAGCTGGTTTCGTTCTCTGTTTCTTTTTTAAAAAGGAGCTTCTGCATCTCACCCCTAAAGATTGGTTCGTTGCATTGAATCTGTCCTTTTGGGGCAATGCCATCTATTACGCATTTCTCTGCAAAGGGATCCAGCTTGCCGGAGCGCCTATTGCCGGGATGCTCATGTCCCTTATCCCCATTAATGTTGCCTTGATTGCCAATAGACCCTCGGTGAGTAGATCTGTTGTCGTGCCATGGAGAAAGCTGTGGATTCCTCTTTCGCTAATTTTTATTGGTCTAGTGATCGGAAATATTGATGAATTCAAGTTTGTCGCACAACAGAGTAAAGGAAGCGACTTTTGGTTGGGAGCGGCACTTTCGACTGTCTCCATGTTGCTTTGGACGTGGTTTCCTATCAGAAATGGCCAATGGCTTCTTGCGCATTCTAAAGTATCTCCGGTTGCTTGGACTGTGGCGCAAGCCGTATCCATATTGCCGCTTACGGTGATATGTTACGCGGCTGCCAACTTTTCTGAAATAGGTTCTGAGGTTGGTTTTTTGGGGCCGCATCCCGCCCTATTCATGTGGCTGATGCTTTTGGCCGGCGTGATTTGCGGTTGGGGAGGAATGACTTTTTGGAATTTAATGAGCGCAAGGCTTCCCTTGGCACTTAGTGGGCAGATGATCATTTTCGAGACGATTTTCTCGGTTATCTACGCCATGGTTCACAGAGGAATTTGGCCCAGTTGGACTTTGGTTGTTGGTATGACGACTCTATTGATTGGAGTCAGCCTCTCGTTGAGGATATTCCGAGAGGCTGTCAAAGCTGCTACTAATTAGTAGTTGGTTTCCTGCAATTGGAAATAGGCCTGTGGGTGGCTGCAAACCGGGCAGATTTCAGGAGCTCTCGGTCCGATAACCAGGTTGCCGCATTCGCGGCACTGCCACATAACAATTTCGCTCTTCTCAAAGACCTGCTGCATTTCAACATTTTTCAGGAGCTTCAAAAAGCGCTCTTCATGATGTTTTTCAATGGCAGCTACGCCACGGAATTTAGCGGCGAGTTCAGGGAATCCTTCCGCCTCGGCGTCTTTTGCAAATCCCTCGTACATATCAGTCCATTCATAGTGCTCACCACTGGCGGCCGCTTTAAGGTTTTCCGGTGTTGTGCCAAGAGCTTGAAGTTCTTTGAACCAAATTTTTGCATGGGCTTTTTCGTTACTGGCGGATTCCTCGAAAATTGCGGCGATTTGTTGGAATCCTTCTTTGCGCGCTACGCCAGCGAAATAGTCGTATTTATTACGTGCCTGTGATTCCCCGGCAAACGCAGCCCAAAGGTTTTTCTCTGTTTTTGTTCCAGCTAATTTGGACATTAATAGCCTCCTTAAAATAAATAAAGTCCTTTCGTTAATGGAAAGCAATAACGGCAATCGTAAACCGTTTTAAGTTATTTAATCAACCTGGTACCTATGAATCGACTAGCATTAAGGATACTACGGAGGATGTGAATGAAAAAATTATCTGTGTCATCTTTAGCCTGCGTTTTAGCGCTTGCCGGTTGCAGTATCTCAAGTGAAACTTTGGGCCCGAATTCTTATGAACTTTCAGGTTATTTTGACTTCACCATGAAAGGGGAAGTTGTTGTCCAAGGACTGATGAGCCAAGCACAGAATTACTGCTCTTCCCTCGGAAAAGGCTTAGAACCGAAAATTTATTACGTAACCTACCAAAACAGAGTGTTTGATTACCAAGCCCCGAGAGCTTCGGCAGTGATCAGGTTCCATTGCGTAAAACCCGATAGTAGTACTGAGAGTTCTTCACAAAAGGCCGCAAAACCTCAAAGTTGATAGGCCTTACGACTGGTTTGTCAATTGTCCCGTCAAATTTTGAAAGATTTTGGACTGACTTCGTATCGCTGGTCCCAACCGTTTTCTATTCCTCACAAGGGACAGGGGATTTTTGTTTTGTGCGAAGAAAATTCTTGATGGTGGACGAGGCAAGCCGGCATTAAAATTCATGAAATTAACGATTCGGGTTTCAATCTTTTTCTGCAACGAGGCGTTGAGATGAATGGTTATTGTTTTGCGATCAAAGTATCACCGAAAGACAATGTTGCGACTCTGCTCCATGCTACCAAAGCCGGAAGGAAGGTGACTCTTTCAAATACAGGAGAGGAGGTGATTACCACGGAAGATTGTCCTTCGGGTCATAAGATTGCTTTAGAAGATGTAAAGAAAGGGCAGTTTGTTTTTAAGTACGGTGAGGTAATCGGTTACGCCACAGAGGACATCAGCAAAGGATCGCATGTTCATGTGCACAATATGGCGAGTCTTCGGGGAAGAGGGGATGAAGATGTCCACTCGCTTCAGAGAAACACGCAACCCTCGACCGTTTCGCACGGGGTAGCAAAAGAGGAAGTAATAGATATTTCCTTAAGAACATTCATGGGGTATCGTAGAGCCGATGGTAGCGTGGGCGTTAGAAATTACGTTGGCGTTGTTTCTACTGTTGCGTGTGCGAACGAAGCGGCAATTCGGATTGCCGCCGAACAAGGCTGTCCTTGTTTTACCCATCAACAGGGGTGTTCTCAAACAAAGCCGGATATTGACAAGGTTTTGGAAGTGTTGATTAATCTTGCAAAGAATCCTAATCTTGGAGCTCTCTTGTATGTCTATCTCGGCTGTGAAAGCGTTCCGATATCAAAATTGGAAGAGGAGGTGGCTAAGATCGGTAAACCCTTGGCATTCATTTGTATTCAGGAAGAGGGTGGGCTTAGCAAAACTGTTCTACTAGGCAGTGCTATGGTGGGTTTGCTCAAAACAAGAATAGAAGGCATTAAAAGAGAAGAGTTTTCTGTCAGCGAATTGAAAGTGGGTCTCAAGTGTGGCAGCTCTGATACTACACAGGGGTTATCCGCTAATGTTGTCATCGGGATGGTAACAGACTCCTTAGTGCGAGCAGGAGCTAGTGTTGTGATCGGAGAGACCACGGAATTCATAGGTGCCGAGCACATTGCCGCGAAGAATGCGCAAACGGAAGAAATTGGTCAAGAAATTATTTCTTCAGTCATTCGGATGGAGGACAGGGCGAAAGCGGTAGGAGTTGATATGCGAGGTGGGCAACCCACGCGCGGCAATATTGAGGGTGGTCTGACAACTATCGAGGAAAAATCCCTTGGTGCTCTTGCAAAGGCAGGTACGAGCAGGTATTCCGCATTTATCGACTATGGCTCAAGAACGGATAGATCCGGACTCATTTTCATGGATTCTCCGGGAAGAGAGCCTGAAATGCTAACTGGACTTGCTGCCTCGGGATGCAATCTAATTCTTTTTTCAACGGGACGTGGAGCTCCACAGGGGTTCCCATTTGTTCCCGTCATCAAGATTACAGGAAATTCAAAGACAGCTAAATTGTTATCGGAACACATTGATATTTCCGTATCTGGAGTCATTGATGGAACTGAGCTGCCCGAAAGTGCGGCTAGGAGACTGATTGAGAAGGTATTCAAAGTCGCCGATGGAAGTAAGACAAAGGCAGAAGTTTGTGGCTACAGCAATTCTATGAATATATATGTGAGGGGTCCTGTTATTTGATATTAGACGCAGCCTTGGCTCGAAAAAATTAATCTCGATGACCGGTTTGCGCTCATAAAAGAATCTCGATAGAATAGCGAATCTCCGTTTGGCGGAGCGTGTGTGGAGAAATGGCCGAGTGGCTGAAGGCACACCCCTGCTAAGGGTGCAGGCTGGCAAAAACTGGCCTCGAGGGTTCGAATCCCTCTTTCTCCGCCAAGAACCCAATAACCATGCGGGTTTCGAGAGGTCAAAGAAAAATGTCCCACGGTTTGCCCCACACTGGGGCAGAGGGAAAGGGGGTAATTTTGGCCAATAAAAACCCTGCTTTTGGCAGGGTCTTTTGAAAGCGACATGGGTCAACGGAGATTTTTATTTGCCGGCTCTTTCGGGCTGATATTTTTCATCATCCACTTATCGAGCTGCTGAGCACTCCAGTATGGGCGCCCCATCTTATAGATACCCTTAGGCATAAAGTCCGCTTTGATCCACTTGTCGATCGTGCGAGTTGACCTTTTAAGGTAATTCGCCACTTCCTTTTTAGTTAGCCATGCGGTGTTTGACATCTTGCTATTCCTCCCAAGCCTTGCTTCCCAGTTTTTTGAGCGCGTCTCTCACCGTGTTTTTGACCTCATCATCCTGGCCGTCTTGCAGCTTCTCAGCTGAGTCAATCGCTTTGATCAAGCCGGCGCTAAATTTCCGCGCGTCTGCCGTCGACATCGATGCCTCGAAGGATTGCCCTCGACTGTCGAGATTGACAAATTCAATACGGACCCTTCCGGCTTCGTGGTCGATTAAAACACCGGCAAGGTCGCCGCTATTTGTCATTTGCCTTCTCCTTCTCAAGCTGCCTTTCCGCGCTCTTCATGAAAAGCTCGTCCAGCCTGTCCCGCATTCCGCAAGCCTCGGCTTCTTTCAGCAAGAATTCGATAACTTCGGCCTGGGCGGCTGCACGGAGCAAGCTGCTGCCAATGTCGGCCGCAGTGGCCATCGGCAGCCTGGTATCGTATAGCTGCTTGTCGCCGCGTGTGATTTTGAACTTGACTACTCCAATGCCGGTAGTGATATCAATGCTTGTATCGTTTGTCCTTTCTTTGTCTGTCATTTGTCTTCTCCTTAAGCCTGAGTTTGCGCAGCGAGATACGCATCCAAATCGCTAGCACGCCAATAGACCCTGCGGCCGTCCCGCTCGGACGGGATCAAGTTGCGGCTGGTTATGTCGTAAAGCTGACGGGCGCTTATGCCCAGTTTCATGCGGGCTTGCGAGGCGTTCAGCAGCCCTTCCGGAGCCGCGCGGTGCTTCCGCTCTCTGGGCTTTTTGTCCGGTGTTTCCGTTGCCTCCGGAGTTTCTTCTTCAACTTCTTCTGCCTCTTCGGCTTCATCCGTCGCTTCGGCTGCATCGGTCGATCCTTCGCCCTCGCCTCCGTCCTCTTCAGGATCGGCTAAAGCATCAATCAGCGCGCGGGCCTTATCCAGTCCGTAATCGAGCAGCGCTTTGACCAATTCATATTCTCTTTCTTCAAGTGAAAGTGTGTATGTCATTTTTCATTCTCCTTTTTCAAAAGCGTTCAACAGCCTGTCTATTTCGGCAGCGTTCTCTTGCTGTACTTTTTCCAGTCCTTTAGCAAACTCGTCTTTCAGCATGTAAATTTTCAGCAGGTGCAAAGCGATGAAAACATGGGATAAATTTTTGAGCACGTCTTGCGAAGAGAGTCCGTAGACGTCTCGCAAGTCGCCAGACGTGAACTCGTCCATCATCAGAAGACAAGAAGCAGTAAGATTGGAGCTCACATGAAGGAAGTTTGTGATCACTGTATCCTCGTCAAAATACGCAGCCAGTTTCACTAACTTCTCTTTTTGCTCTGGTGTAAAAATCTTTTTCACTTCATTCATTTTTCAATCTCCTTAAGTTTTTCCGCAACTTCTTTCTGCATTGCGTGGACAACCAATAAACATTCTTTCAACATCGCTCTGTATGAATCGGGAATCATTCCGCCCGTATCGATCTTTTCGATAAGAGCCAAATAACTAAAAGTGAGTGCTCCTGTGTTTGAGTCAAACATTCGAGAGTACTTAGATAGAATGTCGCCCAAATCCAGAAACTTCATGTATTTAGCCAGGTCTTCTTTACTCACAAACCCGATTTCTTCGTGAGCTACTTTTGTCATTCCTGTTTCCATCACTAACTCCTACTTTCCTTTGGGGATTACTTTCTGGGTTAATCTGCGTCCGTGCTCATCCAGGACCATGAAACCGAGCGATCTGCGCCGCCACTGATTCCTGTAAGCGGCTTTGCAGCCCGGTGAGCAAAAGCGCTGATACCCGCTACATACTTCAAAAACCCGACCGCACCATTCGCACGTTGCGACGTACTCCTCAATGTGCTGTTCTTTGAGTAACAAGAGCGCTTTTTCAGCTTCCGCCGCTGTCTTGTGACGTGATCTGAATCGGTGGTTGTCGTAGACGACATCGATACGCCACGAGTCGTGAAAGTGCGGCCTGTTGTTGCGATACTCTTTAAGCGAGCGGTCGAGGTAATAGCAGCCTTTAACCCATTCACCGTTAATCATCATGATCGTTCCACCGCCCTGATTTCCTTGAGCACTTTGTCTATGGCGTTACGTAAACTCGTCGCCTTGCTCATCGTCAAATTCAGCTCGATATCAAGGTCGCAGGTTGTGTTGATAAAACGAATGCGAACACGCGTATCGGCGCCTTCGTATAGTCCGTAGTAGACCTCCATCTGCTCCAAGCGGGTTGTAATGCCGCCTTCAGCGGAGCCCGGTTCGCACTTGACTTTCCGCATTACGAATTCTCCGGTTTCACGAAATGGTCGACATCAGAGACCAGCCTGATGTCGCAACCACCACGGCGACCATTGATCACGCAGGACACCGAGTTGCAAGCTCCGGGATATAGGCTTATGCGGTCGTCGCGGCGGTGAAAGTTAAGATCGAACGCCTTGCACAGGTCTTCAATGACTTTGACGTACTTGGCCTCGTACCACGGATAAGTCCACGGATCAGAACTCACTTTGCCGATATCTTCCGCGGCCCGGTCATACAGCTTAGGGATATGCGACCAGCTCGCGGCATCAAGCGGCGTATAGGCAACGCCTCTTATCGTTCCGTTAAGGACCTCGATCACGTAGCTGCTTTTGGCGCCACGCACCGCCTGCTTGACAAATTCGGGCGGTATGAACACGTGGCCGTTTCCCGGATAGTCAAGATCAGTAAACCGCACGATCATGCGCATATCGCAGGCAATAGCCAGGCGACGGTCGAAATCGACATACAGCGCGCTGGGAAGAAGCGGATTTGACGGCGCAAGTAAAGGCAGCACCGCCTTAAGCATTCCAACAGTCAGTTTCATTGTCTTTTACCTCGTAATAAGTCGGCACGGTCAAGCAGCACGTCTTGCAGATTGCGCTTGGTTTTCAGGCGAATCCGGACGGCCTCGTCGACCGTGTCGTTTGCAATTAAGTAGTGAATAAAGGCGGGTCGGTTGTTGCCGGACTGCTGCTGTCGAACCGCACCGATCCGCTCAATGATTTGGTCGTGCTGCTCAAGCGACCAGCCAAGTGAAAAGAAAACAAGAATGTTTCCCCCGTCCTGCAAATTCAGACCGTGGCCGCAGGAGGCGGGATGGGCGAGGAGCAGCGGAATCTCGCCATGATTCCAACGGGCGACGGTTTGGGGGTTCTTGTCCAGCACAACGGCCTCGGGAAAAGCGCTGAGAATGCGGGCGACTTCGTGCTTGTAGCTATAGGCGCAGAGCACGGGCGCGCCGTTGGCCTCTTCAACGACGCTTTTCAGCGCCTCGATCTTTTCCCGGTGCAGGACTTCATAGCCGCCCTCGAAGTAGACGGCGCCGCTTGCAATCTGCAGCAGCTTATTGACTTTGACCGCGGCGTTGGCCGCCGTGATCTCGGCTCCGTTGGCAAGCTCCAGATAAAGCTCGTTACCCAGGTCGTGATAGATCTTCATGACCGATGAGGGCAGGTCGATTCCGATTTCGTTTACGATATTTTGGCCGACATCAAAATAGTCCTCCGCATTGATCGTCATCGAGACATCGGATAGCGCCTTGCGGATCGCCTCGGCGCTCCAGGTATGCGGTATCCAGCGGATGGCAAAGGCGTTGTTGGCCACTCGTTCAGGCGTGAAATACTTCATCGTGTACGCACGGAAAGAGGCCCCGAGGCGGTCGCCAAAGTCCAGGAACCAGGCCTGGCCCCAAAGATCGACCAGGCCGTTAGGAGCAGGCGTTCCGGTCAACTCGACGAAGCGATCGATCAGGCGCCGTGATACCTTGGCCAGTGCCTTGGCCCGGACGGAACCCTGGCGTAAGCGAAAGCCTTTGAGACGGGTTGCCTCGTCGGCAATGACCAGGCGGTACGGCCAGGAGGCGCCCAGCGTATCGACAAGCCAGGGCAGGTTCTCGTAGTTGACGCAGTAGATGTCCGCGTCCTGCCCGATCGCCCGCCGACGCCATGCCGGCGTGCCGGCGATCACCGAAACGCGCAGGTGTTTCAGGTGATCCCATTTGGCCACCTCGGACGGCCAGGTGGTTTTCGCCACGCGAAGCGGCGCGATGATGAGCGCTTTTTGCTTAAGCTTGGCGATGGCGGTCAGCGTCGCGACCGTTTTCCCCAGACCCATGCCCGCCCAGATGGCGCACCTGGGCGTTGACAGAATCTTGTCAATGATGAGCTTCTGGTAGGGACGAGGTGTGAATTTCATAGCCCGTTCCTAACTTTGAGAAGGACAGAATCACGCCGGCGCATCAGGCGCCCGATCAAGTCATCGGCCTCAGCAATCGTGCTGACGACGCATGTGTGAAAGCCCGCGCTCGCGAGCGTCTTCAATTCACGATCCTGGACCGCCGTCGGCTTTTTGCCCGGCGCCTTGCATTCAACAAAGCAGGCAACCGGCAAAAAATCGGATTGGTGGTCGACGTTGAGCGGATAGAAGACCAGGTAATCGGGGGCGCCGACCCGGCCCTCGTAGGAGAGCTTGCGATGCTCTCCGCCGGTGGCATTGATACGGTGCAAAAGGTATGCGACCACATCACGTTCTTTCATCAGACCACCTCGAAATCTTTGCGTTCAAAAAACACCTTCGTGTTAAACGGCGTGACCCGGTTTGCCCTGACGAACGCCCAAATCTTTTTCTGCTTGCGGCCGCCGGAGAACTTATTGGCCGCCCGCAGTTCGGCGTAACTAATTTGCCGTTCGGCTTCGTAGCCGTCGTCATAAAACAAGAAAAGGAAACTTCTGGCTTCTTCTTTCATACGTACTTTCATGATTAATTCCTTTGTAAGCGTGACGCCAGCACTTTCAGCAGCGTCGGAATCTGTTCCATCGGCACCATCGTTTCGCAATAGTCACGCATCCAGTCGAAATTGCCGGTGCGGACCAGTTTCCATTCCCGGTGCATTTGAATCAGGCGCAGCTCGCCTTTGTCCGCAACAATGACCCAACGGGCGACGAGCCAGTCATCCGGATCGGGCGCTGGCGCCCCCGTAGGAGCAGAAGGCGCAGGCAGGGTAAGTGAAGACGTATCCTGCGTTGAGGGCCGACGCCGGCGGTTTGGATTCAAAGGCGGCATTTCCAGGGTGTCGATGAAGTGCATGACTTCCTGGAATCGCGCGGCGGGAATTTGCCGATACGAATAGACGCGAAAATGATGCTGAAGGATGGAATAGGCGCGGAAAAGGTCCGCTCGTTTGGGCCAGCGGTCGTTCATACGCGACCTGAGTTGCTCTTGCTGATCAGGGTCAAGCGGAGCGGCGGCAATCGCCGGTGCTACGGATTTCCCAATAGGCGTATCAGAGTCGGCCGGATGAATGGCGTTGAGAAGCTTAAGCCTGGCTTCCATTTTATTGAAAGCGTCGAGCCAGGCAAGTTTGAATTGCAGGGCTTTAGCGCCCGTCCAGCCCATGACAAGCAGCACAAAGCCGTCACGGGTCATGCGATAGTATCTTTGAGACTTGCCATTGGCTAGCTCATTGTTTATAAAGCATAATCCAAAATTGGATTTTGCAAAATCGGGGATACGCTTGGCAATTTTGTCGATGTCGCGAAGCACGTGAAAATGGTTTTTACCAAAATACGCTGCGACATCGCTTGAGAGCGCAGTTACTTTTTGATTAACAATGGATACAACGGGTACGGTCGTACCAGTACAAGGCAAAGTTTCTTGCATTTTAGAAGTCCGTTTGTTAGTTTGTAAGGACTCCGAGGCCATCTGCCAAGATGGTGAGCGGAGCGCCGCGGGTTGGCAGACTGCCCAAACGGTAAGCAGCACATCTTTCGATGTCCCGCAACGCTCGCCCATAGAAACTTTGCAAGCACGCACAAAAATACCACCCGATAGGTGGCGCATTGCGCCGTTTGTCAACAGGCTGCCAAGCCCGCGCTGTCTTTTTTCGACAGCGCAGTCATTTTGCAACGAAAGACCCGTGCTTGTCAACATGATTAATCCTTCTTATATCGATCGGAAGTAAATCCCGCGGCTGCCAGGGGCAAGTCAGGCGCCCAGGCGGGCGGCGCGCTCATCAATGCGCAGAGCTCATCGCTTGATCTCCCGGGACGGGATTCGGTGATAAATTCGTCGTGAACCGACAGGACAATTTCAAAGCCCGCCTGCTCAATCCGAGGCATGGCTTCAATCAGGACGTCGGCGGCCGCGCCCTGAGTGGCGTTTTCGACGATGCGGCCCGCGTATGTTTGTATGCGCGTCCAGTTGCGCGAGTACTGATCGACGCCCATATACGAGAGCCGGTCGTTTTCGCCGCCCTCGGCTTCAACACGCGCCCCCGGATAACAGAGGTAACGGCCCGAGGGCAGGCGCATTCTGAGCCAGGCTCCCCTCCGGTCGAACCGCAGCTTGCCCGCGGAAATCGGTGCGGTCGATCCCCCGTTTAGCGCCCGGATAGCGGCCTCTTCGGCCGCGCGCCAAAAGGCCGTAATCGCCGGATGCGCTTCCCGCCAGGCAAGTTTCACCGCCTCGCAGGCGATAAACGTGTTTTTCTTTAACCCGTGCGTGAGCTTCTTTGACTTGAACCAGTCGTAGTTGTTTGTCGCCAATGCCCAGTATTTCGGCTGGATGCTTTCGGCGACATGCGCTGCGAGTTCGTCAAGGTCAATGCGGTAGGCGGCGGCGAACGTCAAAAACGCGCCTACGCCGCCCTGGTATCCCAGGGCAAGCTCCATCACCTTGCCAATCTGCCGCTGCTGCTTGGTCACTTCATCAGGGCGCACGCCGAACGTACGGGCATAGGTTGCCTTGTAAAGATCAGGGCCGTCACCCGCGTCAAAGCGTCGAAACGCTTTGAGCTTCCAGGTCTCGCCCGCAAGCCAGGCGAGCATCCGTCCCTCGATATTGGAGAGGTCGGCGACGTAAAGCTTTTTGCCTTCAGAGGCGATGATCTCGCCGCGCAGGCAATTAGACAGCAGCTCGGCGGGCTCGGCGACAAGGTCCGCGTAACCGCCTTTAATAGCATCCACGCCGATGTCCACGATCCAGTCCGGTAGCGTCGGCCGTGGCAGGTTCTGCGGTTGGAAAAGGCGGCCGGCGTAACGGCCCGTGCGGGAGGCTCCCCTAAACTGCAAGGAACCGCGGAGGCGGCCGTCGGAACTGACGACGTCAAGCAGCCTTTTATACTTCGCAACCGAGTTCTTCGTGGACGCCAGGCGCAGGCGTAACAGCTCCTTGACTTCGTTGGGGATGGCCTCGTCGGCCAGGCGTCTTTCAATCGTCGATTTCTGCAGATCAGGCAGACTGACTCCATAGACCGAGAGAATGTGCTGCAGCAAAGCGTCGCGTTGACTGGCCGCCCGGACCGCGCCGCCGGTGAGCTCCAGAGCCTTGGTTTCGTTGTCGATCCTGAGCCTGGACGAAAGGGCGATCGCAGCTTTAGCCAGGTCAACGTCAATGCGCATGCCCCGGTTATTGATGACCTGGTCAAGCGCAAACAACCGGCGGTCGGCTTCCTGCCAATTCCACGACGGCAGCTTTTTGTGAATCTCTCGCATCGACTCGACGTCCAGCCGGCAGTAGTCGACGAAACGCGCCCAGTCATCGGGATCGGTAAACCGGTTATGGGTTACTCCCCGACTGTCCGGTTTGCAGAACTTCAAAACCAGGCGCCGTCCGTCTTTGTCCTTGGCCTTATCCTGAGGCAGACCGTAGACCAGCGACAGGTCCATGAGCGAACCCGGCAAGCCGTGGCTTAGCGCCTTGACCATGGTGTCGTCTATGCGCCGGTAGGGAATGTCGATCTTGATGTTGCTAGCGTATCGCAACACCACGGCGTCAAACATGGCGCCGTTGTGCATCACGATGTCGGCCGAGCCCTCCAATGCTTCACGTAAAGGCTCGGGCATGAACGGCTCTGCGGTCAGGTCCCAAACGCTGGCGGGCTCGTCGTCAATTGCCCAGCCGAACAGCAGGACGGAGCAATTTTCAGCGTAACGGTGCGAGCCGCACGATGCCAGGTTCAGCAAGCTGAACGTTTCGAGATCGACGTAGAGCCGTTTCATGATTAGCCCCAAGGATCGGCATCGGTACCGATATCAGGCGCAGCCTCATCCTCGTCGCCCAGGTCTGCGAAGTCCTGGATTTGTGAGGGGGCAGCACCGGCGCCAAAGCGATCGCCCGCTTTCCAATACTGGACGCCCAGGAGCTTGCCGTTAATGCGTTTTCCGTTCGCATTATCTTGTGCCCAGAGCTGGACATGGAGCACTACATAACAGCCCGAATAAACGAGTCCGTCCGCTTCCGTGACTGGGGAACAATGATTGTCAACAACGGTCGGCTTGACGTTGTTACGGCTGGTCAGGTACATCATGCCCGCATAGCCGTCATAGGTCTTAATGTCTCCGTCGCGCAGGCAAACTTTGCCTTCTGCGATCAGTCCACGCAAGATGGCAGGTGCTTTGTCTTTCCATTTTTCGTTGGCGACGCGCTGCATTTCGTCTTTGATCTGCTGAATTTGCGGATCGCCTTTGGGGATCAGCAAGGTTGCTGAATAGGC
>CANQMZ010000026.1 GCA_947625105.1 uncultured Parasutterella sp. | reverse complement strand
GGGTCAGGGTTACAACCAAGAATTGAGGTATACAACCATTTGGGCCGTAGTGACTTGGAAGTTAAAGCAGGAAATCGTCATTGGGTTTTCGAGTTCAAAGTCGTAAGAGATGGCACAAATGCTGAAAAAAAACTTACCGAAGCCGTAGAACAAATGAGAAGAAAGGACTATGGCAATCCGCAGGACACGAATGAATTAAAACGTATGGCGTTGGTTTTTTCGGTTGTAAAGCGTCAATTTGTCCACTGGCAGGAGATCTAATTTTTTTGGGTAGACAAGGGAAGGGGATTTTCTTCCCTTTTTTGAGACGGTTTTTCTTACGTTCTGACAGATTGCTTTGAGGAAAAACACTTACTTTTCACCGAAAAACATGAAGATCCGCCGCTTTCCGTGTTAGCTTGGAGCTAAGTTTATAAGTGAAAGCCGAAGCAAAGATTTTCAATGGTTATGGAAGTCCCAATTAAAAACAATCCTCTCTCTTTTGATGGTCGCATTCACCGGCTCTCATTCTTTTGGTCTTGCACAATCGCATCGCTACTGTCCGTTGCAGCCCCGTACTGGTTGGCTCACACTGGACAGATGAAGTTCGTTTCCGCTTCTTCCCCAATGCTGTTCTTGTTTTACCTCTTCCTCTGTTGGTTGCTCTTTATGTTGATCGCCTTGGCTGCGATGATGAAAAGATTGCGTGACCTTAAAAAAGACAAGTGGCTTGGTTTGTTTATCTTCATCCCTTTCGCATCCATCCTGATTTGGATGTATTTGTTATCCGAACCAAGTAAGTATCCGAATTAAGGCTTCAAGCCTACTTTTTCTCGCTTTGTTCTGAAAATATTCTTTTTAATCCTAAGAGTTAGCATCGTTTGTTATCATAGTAGTCCCGTTTATATGCACTGATTACACGACAAAAATCATGTCCGTAAGACTTGCTTTTCTGACTTTACTTTTCGTTCCGATTATGGCCTTTGCACAAAATACCATCACGCTTCCAGCGCCCAACCTTAAAATCGATGTACCTCTCATGAAAGCATTGACTGATCGTCAGTCTTCAAGAGAATTTTCACCAAAGATGCTTGACTGGCAAATCATTTCCGATTTGTTCTATTCGGCGCTTGGAATTAACCGTCCTGACGGAAGAAGAACCTCTCCAACAGCTAAGAATGTTCAGGACATTACCGCTTATGCCATCCTTCCCGAAGGCTCATATCGCTATGAGCCCGCGGGACATAACTTGGTTAAAGTAAGCGATAAGGATCTCAGGGGACTTGTAGCGGGCTTTCAAGACTTTGTCACTAACGCTCCTTTGTCAATCGTATTTGTTGGAGAAGACAAATACGCAGGATCCCTAAATGCGGAGAATATGATGCATTTTGATGCGGGAAGCGCCTCAGAAAATGCACTTCTGTACTGCGCAGTCGCAAAACTTTCATGTGTGCCTCGTATCACGATGGATAAACAGGCGCTAAGCAAAGAATTGGGCTTGAGCAAAAAGCAAGTGCCAATATCCAACATCGTTGTTGGGTACCCGGCAGGGAGTTGATCAAGAATTTTTCGGTTTTAATGCCTCGGCCAGCTCTTGCAGAGGTTTCTTTAACGGAGAGGTCGAACTCAAGCGGTTAGATAAGTCCTGCGCAAGTTGACTTGCCTCTTCGTTTTTAGGAATTGGACGAAGCGGTCCTGTTTTCAGGAAGTTATCAGTTGCTGATTTCGGTCTGGCTAGCTTCAGCGTTAGATTTACCGAGCAAAAACCTCTTGCTTGTAACCTAGATAACATTCTGGGAAAAACTTGCTTCAACTTTGAAATATGTCCGTTAGTCGGGCACAGTATCTCCACCATGGTGACTTCTCGGTAGTTGGCAAAAGGATCCTCCTGAGGATCGATCCCATAAGGATCTTTATCCTTTTCCCGGATTCTTTCTCGAGTGATTCGGATATTTTCACCGCTGGCGAGTTCTCCAAAACCTAGTTCATCAAGTACAGGTTTGAGTACATTGGCAGCAATCTTGGATAGGCGCATGCTTTCTAGTTGAAGGGCGAGAGGACCTCGCTCAAGAACAGAGCCAATGCTTTTTCGTCCCGATGAATTGAATGCCACCTTAAAACTCCAGGGGTTGATAATTTGCGGTTAATAGGCCAAAAGAAGGAATCAGTAACAAATCAAGTTTAGTCTTTTATTTATTGGAGTGTAAAATCCTACCTTTTGGAGATTCCCTGGACGGGAAGAAGTTATTTCTTCTCAAAAAGATATTAAGAGTTAAGGTAATGGCTAATTTTCTTACCAAGATATTTGGCAGCCGCAACGAGCGGCTGTTAAGACAATATAGACGCAAGGTTGCGGCGATCAATAAGTTGGAGCCGGAAATAAAGAAGCTGACTGACGAAGAGCTCAAGCATAAGACAGTGGAGTTCAGAGAAAGGCTCGCAAAAGGTGAGACCCTCGATGATCTGTTGCCGGAGGCTTTTGCCGTAGTCCGCGAAGCTAGCTGGCGTGTACTCGGTTTACGGCACTTTGATGTGCAGTTGATCGGCGGTATGGTTTTAAACGATGGCAAGATCGCTGAGATGCGTACCGGCGAAGGAAAAACCTTAACTGCTGTCTTGGCCGTTTATTTGAATGCCTTGCCGGGAAAGGGAACTCACGTGGTGACCGTCAACGACTACTTGGCTAGCCGTGACGCCGAATGGATGGGACGAGTCTATAACTTTCTCGGGATGACCGTGGGAACTATTTTGTCCAACCAGCCCAACGAAGAAAAGATAGCCGCCTATGCAGCAGATATCACATACGGAACCAATAACGAATTCGGTTTTGATTATCTGCGCGATAACATGGAATACGACGTTAATGCCCGTAGACAAAGAGGCTTGTTCTATGCCATCGTTGACGAGGTTGACTCTATCTTGATTGATGAGGCCAGAACCCCTTTGATCATTTCCGGTCCTTCAGAAGGAAAAACGGAGATATACCAAGCCATTGATAAGATTCCTGATCAACTGGTCCGTCAAAAGCAGGAGAAGGGTGAGGGAGACTATTGGGTTGACGAAAAACAGCATACGGTTCAGCTCTCTGAGTCGGGTCACGAGAAAGTCGAAAAAATCATGTCCCAAATGGGGCTTTTGCCCGAGGGACAGAGTTTGTATTCTGCTCAGAACATCATGTTGCTGCATTACTTGAACGCAGCATTACGCGCCCATACATTGTTTGTCCGTGACCAGCACTATGTTGTACAAAATGGTGAAGTGATCATCGTTGATGAATTTACGGGACGTCTGATGAAAGGAAGACGTTGGTCTGATGGTCTTCACCAAGCCGTAGAGGCGAAAGAAGGTGTGCAAATCCAACAGGAAAACCAGACCTTTGCCTCCATTACTTTCCAGAACTACTTCCGCATGTACGACAAACTGGCAGGTATGACAGGAACAGCCGATACCGAGGCTTACGAGTTCCAAGAAATCTATGGTTTGGAAACCGTTGTTATTCCGACTCACAAATTGATGATTCGTGAAGATCAACAGGACAAGGTCTATCGAACCGCCAAAGAAAAGTACAAAGCTATCGTCGAAGATGTCAAAGATTGCTATTCAAGAGGACAGCCGGTTTTGGTCGGTACGACCTCCATTGAAAACTCCGAACTGATTAGCCACATGCTCGACAAAGAGGGCATTCCTCACAATGTCTTGAATGCGAAGCAGCATGAAAAGGAAGCTCAGATCGTATTGGAGGCTGGTCGCTTGGGAACTGTGACCATCGCAACTAACATGGCTGGTCGTGGAACCGATATTGTGCTCGGCGGTGGTATTACCAAGGCTTTGGATGCTGTTGATAACGATTCCTCTTTAACTGACGAGCAAAAGGCTCAAAAGAAAGCGGAAATTAAAGCTAAGTGGCAGGAAGAGCACGAAAAAGTTGTTGCTTTGGGAGGCCTTCGCATTGTTGGTTCCGAACGCCATGAGTCAAGACGAATTGACAATCAGTTGCGAGGCAGATCTGGTCGACAGGGCGACCCTGGCTCATCTCGTTTCTATCTTTCCATGGAAGATCCCCTCTTGAGGATCTTTGCAGGGGAAAAGATGCAGGCTCTTATGAACAAGCTTCGTTTGCCTGAAGGCGAGGCGATTGAGGCCGGCATTGTTACCCGTTCAATTGAAAGCGCCCAAAGAAAGGTCGAGAGTCGCAACTTTGATATTCGTAAACAACTGTTGGAATACGATGATGTCGCTAATGATCAGCGTCACGAGATTTACCAGTTGCGTAACGAAATTCTTGAGAACAAGGATGTTTCCGGTCCGATTAAAGAACTCCGAGACGGCTATTTCACCAACTTGTTCAGAAGCTATGTTCCGGTCGATACCGTTGAGGATCAATGGGACCTTGATGGCTTGCAGACAGTTCTCAAAAACGAATGGGGTTTGGATATCCCGCTTAAAGAGACTTTGGAAAAATCCGAAAGCTCCGACGATGAGCAGCTTTTGGAAATGGTGTTGAAGGCAACCAACAAGGTTTACGACGACAAGGTGGCTCTGGTTGGCAAAGAAGCTTTCAGCGAATTTGAGCGAAATGTTCTTCTTCAATTCTTGGATCAGAGATGGAGAGAGCATCTCAGCCAGCTTGATATGCTCAGGCAAGGTATTCATTTGAGAGGTTACGCTCAGAAGCAGCCGAAACAAGAATACAAGAGGGAAGCTTTTGAGCTCTTTGAGGCTCTTCTTGAGACGGTAGGAGCAGACCTTACCCGAGTTTTGATGCATGTTCAGATCAGACAACCTGATGAACAGGAAATTGAACAAGCAAGGGCTCAGCAGGAGGAGCAGGCTAGAAGACAGGCAGCTGAGCAGGCGGCTCAGGAGGATCCCTATGCTCACGTAGGTCGTAACGATCCGTGCCCGTGTGGAAGCGGCAAGAAATTTAAGGATTGTCACGGTAAAGTGACCTGAAGCTAATTATTGTCGTAGCAAAACCGATTGAGGCTTGGGAGTTGTCGCAATGCCCATGGCAGCTGTGGAATAAAACTCCGAATACGTCTTTCAGCAGACTACCCCGTCCATTCGCAGGCCAAATCCTGGGGATAGGAAGGGGTTGGTCATTTGGGGAATTTCCTGTCGCAACGAATTCGGAAACGAGTGGTGGGAAAAATTGCTCGGGCTTGATGAGGACCACTTTTGCGAACACGTCTGCGAAGCTCCAGGTACCTTGCGAAGCGGAAATACGGTTAGGAAATGCAGTGAGCACCGAGAAAATCCCGATTGCAGTCATGGGCGGCTCTCAAGCTTAGCTTCCAGAATCGGCACGCTACCAAACATTCTTCCTATACCGGTAGGTATGCGCGATGGATGCGATGGCAAAAAACCAGCCTGCCCATGAATGCAAGTGCCATGACTTTGCGAGAACCCCGGCCAAACAAGCAGTGCCAAAAACTGCCATGGAACGATTTTCAAGTTTTCTGAACTTTCGCTTGAGTGAAGTTTTTTTCTTGAAAGTAAATTGGGCGTCTCTTTTTGCCCGGGTTGCTTGACTAACTGACTCTGAGGGTTGGAAGTTTTGGACTAACAAGCCAAGGGTTTGCTTGAATTCTTCAAGATGGAATTTTTCACTGTCACACAAAACAATGACTGAACCCGTGACACTATTAATTTGGACCGAGTTTATCCCTGCTAACTTTGACAGTTCCTTCTGAATTGCCTCCGTATTGGTACCTTTGAATAGAAGACATTGGAATCGGAGTCTGTTTTTTGTTTGAGATATAAGCCTTATTTCTTGCATTAGAGAACCTCTTTTGGATCAGCAGAGTTGGCTTTGCTGTTTTGCTCAGCTACATAATTCGGCAGCTTTAGTCTTGTCGCATTGAGCGTAACCAATACGGTTGTCAAATTGTGTAACACAGCCCCTAAGGCAGCTGGCAATATTCCCAGAAGCCCGGTGGCCAGGAAGATTGAATTCAAGCCTACAGAGGCAAGAAAGTTTTGGTGGATTCGTCCAAGTGTTTCACGCCCGAGCTCAATTGCCACAGGCAAATGAGTCAGATCGCTATCAAGGAGAACTATGGAAGCTACTTCTCGAGCGAGGTCGGCGCTGTCCGAAAGTGTGACGCCCACTGTTGAGGCCGATAAAGCCGGGGAGTCATTAATTCCATCTCCGATCATTAATACTCTACGTCCAGCATCTTCCATCGATTTAACTATGCTTGCTTTCCCATCGGGGAGCACTTGACAGTAATACTCTTGGAGTTTCAGCCTTTTTGCGACATTGGCAGCTGTCCTAGGTCCGTCTCCGGTGATCATAACTATGTGTTTTAAGCCAAGATTGCGAAGTTTCTCAATGACAATAGTGGATTCGGGTCTTAACGGGTCTTCTATTCCAAGAAGGCCGACTAGCTTTCCATTGACGGCAAGATAAAGGACCGTATGACCCTCGTTTGCAATCCGATCAATTTCCTTTTGTGCAGACTTCACGTCTACATTTTCGTCCTCTTCCAGGTAATGGCGCGAACCTATTAAAACTCTTTTCCCGTACAGGCGCGAACAGATTCCATGGCCGACGATATACTGGACTTCATCATGAAGCTCTTCATGCATAAGCCCTTTTTCAGATGCACCCTTGACAATTGACTTGGCTACAGGATGAGGGAAATGTTCTTCAAGACAGGCAGCTAGTCGCAAAATCTCGTCCTTGCTCCAATCTGCGTCAAGTGAAACCACCTCTTTTAGCTTGGGGGAGGAAATCGTCAGTGTTCCTGTCTTGTCAAAGACTACAGTGTCGATGTTTGCCAAACCTTCAAGATATTTTCCGCCTTTAACCAGGATTCTTCTGTGGGCCGCCTCCTTCATCGCGGAGAAGAACGAGACAGGGGTGGCTATCTTGAGTGCGCATGAATAGTCAACCATCAAGACAGAAGCCACCCTTCTCAAATCTCGGGTAACAAGCCAAACCAGCCCCGCAAGCAAAAAACTGAAAGGCACGATCTTGTCGGCAAGGCGATTTGCCTGTGATTCAATCTTGGCCTTGGTTTTTTCGCTGTTTTCGATGAAATGGATGATTTGATTAAGACGGGTGTTTTCACCGATGCCAACAGCCTTGACAAAAATCTCGCCTTCCTCAACCACGCTGCCGGCAAATACCGATGAGCCGGCCGTCCTATGTACGGGCAGGCTCTCGCCCGTCATGGATGCCTGATTGACCATAGCTTCGCCTTGGACAACAGTTCCGTCTACAGGAATGGCAGAGCCAGCTTTGACAATGACGACATCATCTTTTGTAATCGCCGAAAGAGGTACCTCAAATTCTGTGCCGCCTTTGCTTACCCAAACGGTGTCGATGTTCAACGCAAGAGATCTGGTCAAATTCACCATGGCTTTTCGTCTGGTCCATGATTCGATCTTTTCTCCGAGTCCCAACAAGAGCGCCAAAGTCGTTGCAGTTTTCAGGTCCCTTAATGCCAAGGAGATTACAACGGCACTAAGGTCAAGGACTTCAACAGTCAGTTGTCCACTGAAAAGTTTTTTTAACCCGGCAGTAAAAATGTCCTTTGTTGAGTGGACGAACATGCCAATTCTCAGAGGCATGGGCAATAGAGGACCTAGCAGGAAATATCGAGCCAAAGGCCAAAAGGCGAGATCGGATATTGATCCGTGTCCGGAAGGGATTGTTTTCGGAGCAGCCGCCAACAATGGTATTTCTTCCGCGATTATTTTTATCGCTGCTTGAAGGGAAGCTTTGTCCAAATAAAGTAGCAAAACACTTTTTGTGCGAGGGTTAATTGCGGTCCCTTCAATTCCTCGAATCTGTTCAAGGCGGTCAGCCAGTTTTTCTGCTGCCTGGTAACCAAAGGGAAAATCCGCGCGAAACCGTGCCCGATTCCGGGTCAATGAGACCAACCGAAATTTCATAGGGTGCCTCTAAGCCAAGGTAAAGCGGTTAACCGCTGCAGCAATCGGGAAAAATTACAGTGCTTTTTCCGCTGCTTCAATGGTGACTTCAGGTGTGAGACCTTGCTCGGAGTTTTTCCGAGCTTTGCGAAGCTCTGCTTGCTCCTTGGCTTCTGCAGCCATGTCTTCAACATTTTCTTTGAGTGTTTCACACTCTTCGACTAGGCAATCTTTGAGGTCGTATCCGTACGACATTAGTCTGGTCATGCCGGGTTTCAACTTTCCTCGTTTTAACGTTGTGGCGCCCACGGCTCCTATTACAACTCCACCTAAAAGTGCCCAAATAAGTTTGCTGTTTGCCATGATAAACTCCTTAAATGAAAATGATTATCATTATAAATAAACTGATCGGCTTTAAAATATTTTGCCACAAAATCTTCATAACCTTTTGTATGTTAGGGCTAAGACGCAAGGGGCAAGGTCAGGTTGGTCCATCGTGAAATAGCGGAAAACGTAGGGAGATCCCCTGGCAAAAAAGTGGTTAACAACGGGATACAAAAAGAAGGAAGACAAAAAGCGGATTATGCTTGAAAATTAGACTTCTTCCATTTACATAACGAGGAGCAATTACCAGTGTCAAGCATATTAGAGCCGTCGGCTGTTGCCAAGGAATTCAACTATCTTAAAACCTTGAGTCCGAAACAGACCATTGTGGATAGCAGGATTGAGCAAAACGAAATCCACTTGTTTTTAGAGCCGCTCGTTGATCCACAATGCCCGAGTTGCGGCAAGACCACTAACCGAATACATGATTTCCACGAACGGGTCGTCAGGGACATAGACTTTGAGGGATTCAAAGTTTTTCTGCACGTCAAGATGAGGCGGGTACGCTGCCCTTGCGGTTGTGTCGGGCGTGAACGGATTGACTGGTTAGGCAAACGGCTAAGGATCACCGACCGCATGGTGGCTTATGCGCAAAGCCTACTCGCCTCAGGGATGACTGTCTCAGCTGTCTCTAGACAGTTGAAACTGGATTGGGACTTGATCAAGAAGTTGAATCTGTGGCGGTTGAGGTCTGGATTAACTCAGCAAAAATCTGAACCTTAGAGTATTTGGCTCTCGATGAATTTACCATCCAAATACTAAGCCACTGCGGCTTGTGACATGAAACGACGAAAAGCGGTTTGATCCGGTAAAGGCATTGTTGCCATTGGAGCTAATCGGTTGATTGTCTATTTATACGAGCCGTTTTTTGGTGGCAATCTTTTGATAAATTTCTTTCGTTGTCATCAAGCCGCTCAAGGGATTTGACTTGCCTTACCGTTAATATTCGAAGCCCCTTTGAAGTGGAGGGAAGTTCTTCTGAGGAAAGTTTGAAGACGAAGGTGTTGGCAATGCACTCTACGGAGCAGAAGTTGGAATCAATACGATAAGCAGATTTCTACAGTTTCGGTCGGGATCTTGGAGTCTGCAGCGTAGACAAAAGAGGGGGAGACCGCGAGATCATGACAGGTAAGGCTATGGTTTCTACCAAACATCTATGCGTGTAAAAACCTGTTGCCTGTTATCGGTAGCAGAAGCGATGAAATACGCATGAAATAATACAAGTCCCTAATCTAACAACTAAAATATGCACTTGTGAAACTTCGATAGGTTAACAAAAAAAGGAATAACTATGGCAGTCAATTTGTTTGCTCCTGATCCTTCAAGAATTCACCCTGTCCCAGGTGTGGTGTTGGGTACTGCGGAGGCTAATATCCGGAAACCGGATAGAAAAGACGTGCTAGTTGTCCAGTTGGCTTTGGGTACACATGTAGCGGGTGTCTTCACTTCAAATCGTTTCGCTGCTGCGCCTGTTCAAGTCTGCCGCGAGCATCTGTCCAAGACCAATGACATCCGGGCAATTGTGGTAAATACCGGAATAGCCAATGCGGGCACAGGTAAGCAGGGACTGTTGGACGCCCAGGAAACATGCGAGAAAGTAGCGGAGATTTTCAATTGTTCTGCCACTCAGGTGCTTCCGTTTTCAACCGGCGTGATTATGGAGCCTCTTCCCATGAGGCGCCTTCTCCACGGGGTTGAGGAAGCAAGTAACAGTTTGTCGAGAAACAATTGGGTGCAGGCCGCCCAGGCCATTATGACTACTGACACGGTGCCAAAGTGCTTTTCCAAGATTTTTAGTGTTGGTAGCAGTATGGTGACAGTTACCGGTATCAGTAAAGGCTCTGGAATGATCGAGCCGCATATGGCTACGATGCTTGGCTTTATTGCAACCGATATCGGTATTGGAACTTCCATTATCGGTGATGTGGTTAAGATGGTGGCTGATGCTTCCTACAACAGAATTACCGTTGACGGCGATACTTCAACCAATGACTCTTTTGTTCTTATCGCCACCGGCAGGAACGAGGCCGATCCGATTGAGTCAATGGATGATCCGAGATTTGATGAGTTGCTTGATGGGTTAATTGAAATTGCCCAAAAACTCTCGCAAGCGATGGTCCGCGACGGTGAGGGTGCAACCAAGTTCATTACCATTAACGTTGAGGGAGCAAAGAACGAAGCCGAGGCGCTTAAAGTGGCCTACTCTATTGCTCATTCTCCGTTGGTAAAGACGGCATTCTTTGCTTCTGATCCGAACTTGGGAAGAATATTGGCTGCGGTCGGTAACGCAGGTATTGCAGACCTTGATTACACCAAGGTGAGCCTTTGGCTCGATGATGTTTTAGTGGCTAAAAACGGAGGTCGAGCTCCCGAATACCTCGAAGAACAGGGGCAGAGGGTGATGAGTCAGGCTGAAATTACGGTCAAAGTCAACCTCGGAAGAGGAGACGCCGGAGAAACCGTTTGGACAACCGACCTATCGCACGATTACGTTTCTATTAACGCTGATTATCGGAGCTAGTAATGGCCAAAGACAAGGAGCTGAAAAAAGGACTACTCAGGCTGATCGAACGGCTTGAACCCTTGCTTCCTCCAAGCGATGATGAGACTGATTGGAGTGCTGTCGCTTTCCGTTGGAGAAAAAAACAATACCTTGGAGTTCAGGCCGGATATTTAGAGCCTATTACAAGGTTGGCTTCCGTCAGCTTGGAGAACATATGCAACGTGGAAAAGCAAAAAGAAATTTTGCTTAAAAACACGGAACAATTCGTTTTGGGGTTGCCCGCTAATAATGTCCTTCTAACTGGCGCGCGGGGCACTGGTAAGTCCTCTCTCATCCGAGCGTGTTTGTTTAAATTTGCTCCGCAAGGTCTGAGGCTTATCGAGGTGGATAAAGAAGACCTTAAAGACCTGATTGACATTGCCCAAAAGGTGGCGGGAAAGCCTGAAAAATTCATTGTTTTCTGCGATGACCTTTCCTTCGAATTTGGAGAAGGCGGATATAAAGCCCTGAAGGCGATTCTCGATGGTTCCGTGGCATCCACGGGAGAAAATGTTCTCGTCTATGCGACATCAAACAGACGGCACTTAATGCCCGAAAGGATGAGCGACAATCTCGACAGCTCACTTGACGAAAACGGAGAACTTCATCCAGCCGAGACGATTGAAGAGAAGATGTCTCTTTCAGAGCGATTCGGCATTTGGTTAAGTTTTTATCCTTTCAGCCAGGAAGAATACCTGCGGATAGCTCGCGCTTGGACACTGTTTTACGGTGGAAGCATAGAGGATCCTTGGCAAGTGGAAGCTTTGCAGTTTGCTCTTCAGAGGGGTTCACGTTCAGGGCGTGTTGCTTTCCAGTTCGCTAGAGACTGGACCGGGAGGACTTCGCTAAGCAAATGACAAAAGCAACGGAAGTTGTGGTTGCAGTGCTTTTTGATGAGAAGGGACGCTTCCTGATGAGCAGTCGCCCTGAAGGAAAAGTCTACAGTGGTTACTGGGAGTTTCCCGGCGGTAAAGTTGAGAAAGGTGAAACCCTAGAGATGGCTTTAAAGCGCGAGATGCTCGAAGAATTGAACCTTACAGTAGATCACTGCCGTGAGGTCTATTCACTTGTCTACACCTATCCACACGATACGGTCCATTTGCATTTCATTCAGTGTGAAGCAGCCGGTCAAACTCCGGAGTGCAAAGAGTCGCAGACTTATAGATTTTTCACATTGGAAAATCTTCCTGAGCCTATTCTTCCCGCAACGCTGCCTGTCTTGCAACGGGTTATTTCTCGTTAAGAATCGTTTTATCAGGGATTTCGCCTGTGGCTAAGCTATCCTCCGTAATGTCAATGTCGTCATCGGCTTCAACGGGTTTGCCCTTAATACTGTAAGTTTCGTCAGCCCAAGCGCCCAAATCAATGATCTTGCATCTTTCGCAACAAAACGGTCTCCAAGGATTTTCTGGAGAATATTCGGTAAGCCGACCGCAAGTCGGACATTTCACTTTTATCGCCATGCTCTTTACAAATTACAAAGACCAAGCCTAAATGGTATCACTGGGGGCATCCCAGGTGGTGTTGTATCCATGTCAAACCAGGCGGCGATGAACCGAATGGATAACAGATAGCGGTTGGCCGAGAAGCTTGGAACTAGATTTAAAGAGGGATCAATGTAGATCTGCGCCAACAAATAAGATTTGCCAAGCAGATCTTTTTGAAACGACCCTTTTTCTGCATGTTCTTCTGACATATCCACTCTTGAGCGCAATAAATTAAGTATTGTGTCAATAGCGACTCTGTATGGTCTTAAGGGAGCAATCCATTGATCCAAATACTGGCATCTCACTTGAGAAGGAAGATTTAACCAGTGATGATAGGTGGGAAGATCAAATTCGCAGGATCCAGCCGTAAGAGCAGAGCGTTTTCCAAGCGTTTTTAAAAATGGATTCTGAGAGTAAAGATTTGAAATTCGGATACCGACCTTCGACAAATCCTCTTTACAATTTTCAATTTCGTTTAATTGGAACTCAATGAGCTGCCTGTTTACATTGGGATTTCTTTCCAAACTTTGCAAAGCCAATTTACATCTGGAAAGCTCTTGGAGAATATCGTTCTTTTGGTCTCCTCGAGATGTAACCTCTTGAATTTCAAAATATTTTAGAATGGCGGCCTGATGGTCGTGCAGACTTTCCTGTTTAGCAAACCACTCCAACTGCGTAAACAACTCGGACAATCGTAGAAGCGTCCGAATTTTTTCGGTTATAGGAAACTCATAGCGCAATAGGTCATCAGACATCGGTACCATCCCGTATTTGCGATAAGGGAATATAGCATATAACTAGGGTGTTTTTGGGCTAAGTGCCTAGATTTTAAGGAGGTAACCTTAAATTTTTGCTAGATCGAGGTACTTTTGAGAAAGTTTCTGAACGTAATTCTGTAAATTTTTCATATTCCCCGCGTTTAGGATCACATCATCGGCCATCGCTATTCGCTCGCTTCTTGTCATCTGCGAGTCAATAATTCGAGAAACTTCTTCAGCGGATAAACCGCTTCTTTTCATAACTCGTTCTATCTGCAATTGCCTAGGGGTATCTACAACCAATATCCGATTGGAAACTTCAGACCAGTAGGAATTTGGCTTCATCAAAGGGACGGAAAGAATCGTGTACTTGGAGGTCGACTGAGAAAGAAGTCCTTCGCATTGTTCTTGAATAATAGGGTAGAGAATGGACTGAAGGAGTTCCCTTTTTTCTGCGTCCTTGAAGACTAGGTTACGGATATATTTTCTATCCATGCTTCCGTCAGATGCAATTGAAACCGCTCCAAAAGATTCTCTGATTTTCTCAATTGCGCACCCGCCAGAGGCCGTTATTTGTCTAGAAACAACATCACAGTCGACAATATCAATGCCCACCTGTGCGAACAGATTGGATACCGCCGTCTTGCCGGAACCAATTCCTCCGGTGAGTCCTACTACATACATAACTGTTTTCTTTTTAAAGGTGATTGCGCTAGTTTAGTGCTTCAAGCGGGAAAAATTCTCTCGAGGTGTTTCTAAGGGTACTGATAAATGATGACTGGAAGTATGCTTTCAACAAAAACACTGAAACAGAGATTCCTTTTGGATATCTTCATTAAAAATTTGGCTTTAAGATTGTCTTATATCTTTTGTAACCTGTTGTTAATTTTCTTTTATTTTAGGGGGTTATACCTCTTTTCTGAAAAGCTAGAACCGATTAAACTTCGGCGTGCCAATTATTGCTTATAGGGCAAGATACTATTAAGCCATGAACCAACCGAAAAAGAGCCTTGTGTCTAAACGCAATGAGCTGACGTATACGTATAACACTCTCTTCCTTGCCCTGTGTTTGTCGTTCCTGCCGTTGCAGTTTTTGACTGCCGCAACCGTGCAGGAGGATCATGACGCCGTTAATGTCCCAGGTGCATGGGCGCAGGGGTTTACGGGAAAAGGCGTTACGGTCGGCGTAATGGATTTAGGAGTTTATGACGCCCATGTCGCATTTGAAGGAAAGCGCGTTGATCACCTTCAGTCAGACGAATACATAAAAAGGTTTGCCAATGATCCGCAGTGGAATTTTCGTAATCACGGTACACATGTCGCTGGCATCATGGCAGGGCGTGGTTACGGTGTTGCGCCCGATGCGGATATCCTCGATCTTACTGTCAGTTGGATGGACCTTACTCAGGTAGTTGCGGAAACCAAAGAGCTCTATCTCAAAGCTTTTGATCTGTTTCCTGAAGTGAAAGTCTATAACAACAGTTGGGGATGGGTTTACAGCAGGCCGCAAGAGTACAGCGGTATTCCGGAAGACCTGACTCCTATTTATGATGTGTTCCAAGCAGCCAAAGAAAAAGATAAGCTTCTCGTCTTCGCAGCGGGCAACCATGAAGGGTTGGTACCTTCTTCTCCTGTTAAAGAAGGCATTACCTCCCACAACTACGATGGACATCTCATCAATGTCATCAATATTGATGCAGCAAACATTAACGATCCCGACCGTTATGTTTTCAAGATCGACAAGCTCTATGGCTCAAATCTCGGTCTTTTAGCTTCACTGTGGACAATTGCAGCACCTGGTACGGATGTACCCAGTGCCTCGGCGGGAACCGCCAATGAAACCATCGAGATGACTGGGACATCAATGGCAACTCCTCATGTCACCGGAGCATTAGCGCTTGTACAACAGGCCTTTCCTTGGATGACAGCCGAACAATTGGCTGATACGGTTCTCACGACCGCTACTCCGTCCCAACCCGGGTACTATGAACTTGCTCTTTATGATGAAGGAAAACTCGATTGGCAACAGCGCACAGAACTACTTGTAAAAGGTTGGAAATGGAATGATGATGAGTGGCGTTTTGTGCCTAACAAAGAAGAACGGGGAATCATCGCCTTTTGGGGAGCGTCAGGCCTGCAAAACCAAAGCAAGGAACAAATAGATGAATTTCTTAAAAAGGTTGCAGAAGATCTCACTAAAAAGAAGTACGAAGAGGAGCGTGAAGATTTGGAAGACTTTGGAACGGAGGAAGATCTAAAGTCACTAGAGGAAGCTAGAAGCGAATGGATTAAAAATTTTGTTGAGACCGCCATCATCGCAGAATACGCACTGGGAGCAGGACGGCTTAACGTTTCCGCCGCTGTGGGAGGTCCGGCCGCGGTGGACATCAACCGTTTGGCGCGTTGGAATGGGAAAAAATGGACACTTCCCACGGGAGAAAATCTTTCAGGCCAGTCTCAGATCAACTATAGCCTGATCTTGTCAGGAGACGGCGTTAGCCGATTTACCAACGATATCACCGAAATCCGTTGGAATCCTGTCCTGCACATCAGCACAGTTAAGGAGCTGAAGTCCTATAGCGAAGCACTAAGAAAAGGAGAGGGCGAAACTTGGGATGGAGGAGGCACATACGCCCGACCCGACGATGCCGATCTGCCTATTGGCTTGATCGTTAGCGGTGTGGAATCCACAACAAGGAGTACGGAAAGTACAGCCGGAACTCTGATTCTAGAGGGAAAAGTTACTCTTTCCGGCTCGATTGATGTTCTTAAGAACGCAACACTTATCGTAAATGGAAGCGTCTCAGGGGTGGGGGAGCGCAAGGGTGAGATTCCCGTGGGACTTGTGCAAAGTGATAGCACTGGCACCATCGCAGGAAACGGTACCATCACGAACCTAATCTCAAGAGGTATCCTCTCTCCGGGAGATGAAACGGCACCTGACACGGTTGGAACATTGACCGTCACTGAAAAACTCACGGTTGAAGGCGGTTCTATCCTTATCCTCGATGTAGGCAATAGCCGACACGATGTGGTAAAGGCTGGTTCCATTGACATCATTGACAGTGGTAATGAAGAAAACAAGGAAGAAAAGGTTAGTTTCATACTGCTTCCAGTCGAAGTCATAGAAGATACCTACGAATTCCGCCCCGCCGACTATCTTAAAACTGACGCGACACCGCCGGCATGGGAGAAAAAGGTGGACGAGGTTCTTTATCCAACATTGAGTTTTGAGATGACACCAACTGGAAACGGTACTTGGAAACTTACCCGTCAGGAAGATTCCATGCAGAACATCGGTGTATCAATAGGCCTTTCACCCGAAGCACAAGAACGAGCTGCCCTGCTTGACAGAGCCATTTTTGCTGAAGAGCCACTCTCTAGTGCTGCTTCAAAGCTTGTCACATGGCTTGATCGAGAAAGTTACGACTTGTTATTGGAAGAACCACCACTTGCAGCACTTGCTGAAAAAAACATTCGTGCCACCTACGATGTACTGAAGCCAGACGATCATGCGGCTTTCGACGCCATGGCTCTCGAACGATCTACTCGACTACGTGAAATGAGCGGGTTAGATCCGATTGCGTCCATTGAAAATCATGGTCCGCAAAGTGTTGCCACCCTACACATGGAACAGGACCGTTTGGACACCTCGGGGAACAGTCTGAAATCCAAACGCGCCATTATCACAGGCGGTGCACAGGTTGGAACGGAAGACTTGCTTTTTGATTGGCGTCTCGGCGGGTTCACAGAAGAGTTGGATGGTTCCGTACACAATATGAGTTCAAAAAACTACGGATTTTTCGGAACCGTCAGTCTGGTAACCGCATTAGACAATGTTCGACTCTTTGGTGATGCCATGGTTGGCTGGGTGCATGACCGCCGGAAACGTTCTGTTTGGGGAGCGGGTAATAATGAAAACTTTGATGTCGTGACAAGTGGTTGGACCGCTGGCATCTCGGCCGGATTGGGCTATCAGATCAAGCCGATGGAAAACCTGGCAATTCTGCCCTATCTGAAATTGAGCTATGACACATTGGCACGCGGTGGTTTTAACGAAGGAGATTCTCCTATCGCGCAATCTTGGTCTTCAGATAGGCTTTCGGCAGCTGCGGCGGAAGCCGGTTTCGACTGGCGGTTTGACATGAAAGATTCCGAGAAGTCGATGTGGTTTGTTAAGGGGCGAATCGCTTACCGAAACCGTTTCCATATCGAAGGGGCTGACCATTACCGTTGGGCGGGTATTACTGACAATGTCGGAGATACCTATGGAAATCGTCATACCGGACGACTTTCGATGGCTATCGCGCGGCAAACCTCTTCTGGTCATACTTTCCAATTTGCCGCCATCGGCGAAAAAGGAAATTCTGGCTTCAGCAGGATTGGACTTGAAGGAAGGTGGTCATACCGCTTCTAAGACCTGTTCTGACGAAATTCTCGGTGGCTAAGTTCTCATTTGAAGTTGAATCGGAAATAGAAGATATGGCAAAAACAATTTTTGTAATTGGGGCAGGCAAAGGGCTCGGAAATGCCGTAGCCGAGAAATTCGCGCAAAACGATTTTCGTGTCGTCTTGATGTCTAGAAACGAAAACAATCTTTCCCGCTACCAGCAGCAATTTAGGGCAAAAGGTTTTGAAACCTATAGCAAGGCAGTAGATGCCTCGGATTTTCAAAACGTAAAAAAAGTATTTCAAGGACTCGTCACAGAATACGGCACGCCGGATGTCCTGTTCTTTAATGTCGGTGTAACGATTGCGGACAAAGAGGTGGAGTTGACGCCCGAGCTTTTCATAGAACGCTACAAGACAGATGTAATTTCCGCCTATAACTGTATAGAGTTGGTTAATACA
The DNA here is from genome assembly GCA_947625105.1 of uncultured Parasutterella sp. Lineage (GTDB taxonomy): Bacteria > Pseudomonadota > Gammaproteobacteria > Burkholderiales > Burkholderiaceae_F > Parasutterella. The sequence continues at coordinate 448 of CANQMZ010000026.1, read as the reverse complement.
AAGGAGTTTCAAGACAAAAGGGGTTGTATCTTGATTACCGGTGGCGGTTTAGCCATGAATCCTTATTATGACTATTTGCCGTTGTCTATGGATAAAGCCGCTCTTAGGGCTTTGGTGAAAGCTTATAGTCCGGTATTAAAGGAAAAGGGAGTTTACATAGGTTCGGTTCAAATCACAGGGGTCATCGGTTCTAACGAATATTTTGCTCCAAATGAAATAGCACAGGTCTATTGGAAACTCTATCGAGAAAGAGCACCGGAAGAAATCGTCTATTAAGGAATAGGCGTTGGATTGCTCTAACTTAAATTTCTAATGCCGCAGGTGGATAGGTGAAAAAGTTGGGATAACAGACCCACGAGGTCCACTATAATCACTGTCTTGCTGGTAACTTGTTAAACTTACTTCTCGTACTGTTGGGAAAACGTTTTTAGGTTAATAAAAAGAAAAA
>CANQMZ010000025.1 GCA_947625105.1 uncultured Parasutterella sp. | reverse complement strand
TTCGTTTGTAACTTCTTGTTAATCCCTTTTTTTTGTTAGGGTTTTTACCTCCCTTCCCGGTATTTCCTGAAGAACCATTTTATTTTCCTTCCTTATTGAGCCTTGCATAATTTTTGCAACCTTCTTCTTCGCCCATATCGCAAGCCATTCCGTAAATTTCCTTGGCTTGCCAATATGATTGTCTCACACCTTGACCTAATTCGTAATGAGCGGCTAAATTGCAACAGCCGCCGCCATAGCCTAAGTCGCAAGCTCTTTGATAGAGCAAAGCCGCATCGTGATAGGACTGTTTAACGCCTTCGCCATTGTCGTATAGATAGCCAAGATTTGTGCAGCCTAAGCTGTTGCCAAGCTCACAGGCCTCTTGGTATCGTTGAGCGGCTTCCTCAAAAGATTGCCTGACACCTTGTCCGTTGTAATAAAGGAGTCCTAAGTTAAAGCATCCTGAACTGTCACCGAGTTTGCAAGTTTTGAGAAAAAGTTCAGAGGCATGTTTGTAGGATTGCCGAACACCCAAGCCTTTAACATAGAGGAAACCAAGGCTTCGGCAGCCAACGCCAATGTCTTGGTCGCAGGCTTGTTCATAAAGATTGGCCGCTTTGCGATAGGACTGTTCTAGACCCCCTCTTCCCTGCTCATAGAGAGTGCCTAAAAAAGAACAACCCAAACCATCTCCGAGATCACAGGCCTTTTGAAAAAACTTTTTGGCTTTTGAGAAGTCTCGTTTGACTTCTGTCCCGTGATAATAAAGCTGCCCAAGACGAGTGCAGACTTCCACTTTCCCGTCATCGCAAAGTTCGCTTAATTCATCAATGAGTTGAGGCTGTTGTGCAAAAAGCACGGTGCAAAAAGGAAGGAACAGCAAAGTTAACAGAAAGTTTTTCATGACTGTTTTCAGGATCAATGCAGTGGACGGATTATAAGTCCAGGTTTCTGAGGAAGCCTAAGAAGTGATCTGCTTGTGATGCAGGGAACCTTACCATCAACTTTTCCCGGCTTTTCTCATGGCTTGCAAAGTCATAAAAGTTTCTGTATAGTTCACCAATTCTTAGGCACGTAGCTCAGCTGGTTAGAGCATCACCTTGACATGGTGGGGGTCGTTGGTTCGAGTCCAATCGTGCCTACCAAACAAATTCCCTTAACCCCTCAAAACCCCGTTTGACCCGGGTGATTTTTGTAGGAGTACTGCCGTGTGTAGTTTCAATATTGGTAAGTGTCTTCTCAATGTTGGCATACGCCGCACCCGCCATCTCACACAATTCACAAAACGTGAGTGTTTTTCTTTTGACAAGTTTTACTCTAGTTTCTAATCACAACGGTTTCTCCAGCCTCCGTGTCCTCTAGCTTGAGGATACCTAGCTTTTTTTGCTTGTTGATTTGGACCTATCTTTAGCTTAATTAGGCTCTTTTTGCCCTGTTACATTTTCTAGGCGACGGGGATGAGGTAATAACAATGAAAAGACTTAAAGTTGCGGCATCAACCAAAGTGTTAGATCTCCTTGAGGTCGAGAGAAAACTCGTCGATATCAATCGTGCCGATTTAACAGAAGTTTCGGCGGTTGTTGTCGACTTAGAAGATGTAAAAAATGGCACTTTCAAAAGGGTCGAGAGAAGTGCTTTTGGGTTACCTATTTTCCTGATGATGGACGCGGATTCAAACGAGGATACGCCCAAAGAGCTTATAGGCCACATTGTTAGCGTCATCAATAATGATCCAACCAACAGGAGGCTTTACGCACGTCAAGTCGATGAGGCAGCTTCCCGTTATGAAGATAAGTTATTGCCGCCTTTCTTCAGAAAACTTAGTGATTATGTTTATCAAGGCAATGCCCAATTTAACTGTCCAGGGCATCAAGGCGGAGCTTTTTTTAGAAAACACCCTGCCGGGAGAGTTTTCTATGACTTCTATGGCGAAGAACTGTTTCGCTCCGATCTGTGCAACGCTGATGTCACCATGGGGGATTTGCTAATTCATGAGGGGGCTCCTTATGAATCCCAAAAAGCAGCAGCCAAAGTCTTTAATGCAGATAAAACCTACTTTGTTTTAAATGGAACTTCAGCGTCTAATAAGATCGTTTTAAACGCTGCTTTAACCCCGGGGGACCTTGTTCTTTTTGATCGCAATAATCACAAGTCTGTGCACCATGGAGCGCTTATTCAGGCTGGTGCTACCCCTGTTTATCTTGAAACAGCCCGTAATCCGTATGGTTTCATCGGCGGTATTGATGAGCACTGCTTTAACGAAAAATACCTCCGAGACCTCATCGGTGAGGTTGTACCCGAAAAAGCCAATGCTAAAAGGCCTTTCCGTCTAGCGGTCATCCAGTTGGGGACTTACGACGGAACGATTTATAACGCTCGTCAGGTGGTCAACAAAATTGGTCACTTGTGTGACTACATTCTTTTTGATTCCGCATGGGTTGGCTATGAGCAATTCATTCCCATGATGAAAGATTGCTCTCCGCTTTTGCTAGATCTTGGTCCAGAAGATCCCGGAATTTTTGTGACTCAATCAGTTCATAAGCAGCTTTGTGGTTTTTCACAGGCCTCTCAGATTCACAAAAAGGATGCGCATATCAAAGGGCAGGAACGTTTTATCCCTCACAAGAGACTCAACAATGCATTCATGATGCATGCTTCCACAAGCCCTTTCTATCCTCTTTTTGCTTCGCTGGATGTCAATGCCAAAATCCATGCGGGAGAGGCCGGACGAAGAATATGGCTTGACAGCGTCAAAACCGCAATTGATGCAAGAAAACTAGTGTTAGCTACCTGTCACTATATGAAGCCTTTTATTCCAGACAAGGTTAACGGCAGGGCATGGCAGGACTTTACTACCGAAGAAATTTCTACCAATTTAGACTTTTTCAAGTTTGCTCCGGGTGCTCGCTGGCATTCGTTTGCTGGCTATGCCGAAAATCAGTACTTTGTGGACCCATGCAAATTCATGTTGACAACGCCCGGAATCAACACACAGACCGGAGAATACGAAGACTTCGGAGTACCGGCGATCATCCTTGCACACTACCTTCGTGAGAACGGCATTATTCCTGAAAAATGCGATTTGAACTCGATTCTTTTCCTGATGACACCGGCGGAGGACAAGGAAAAGATGGACCATCTCATCACCCAACTGGCAAGATTTGAAAGAATCCTTGATGAGGACAGCCCGATGGAAAATGTGTTGCCTACCGTCTACAAGGCGTATGAGTGGCGGTATCAGGGTTATAGCATTCGCCAACTCTGTCAGGAAATGCATGATTTCTACAAGGACAGAAATGTCAAAGAGCTTCAAAGACAAATGTTCCGCAAGGAGCATTTCCCGAAGTCAGTCGTGAATGCCCAAGAAGCGAATTACTCGTTTGTCAGAGGTGAAGTGGAATTAGTGGCGTTGGAAAGGGCTGAGGGTAGAGTTGCTGCTGAAGGAGCTCTGCCATATCCACCGGGTGTTATTTGTTGTGTTCCTGGCGAAGAATGGGGTGGCGCCGTCCTGAAGTACTTCCTCGCCCTTGAAGAAGGGATAAACCGCATGCCTGGATTTACTCCCGAAATTCAGGGTGTCCATATTCAGCGAGATAGCGACGGGAGATTCAGGGCATATGCCAATGTTCTAACGAATGAGGCGGTGCAAAGGCAAACTAAAAAATAGGCTTTAGCCATCTTAAAAAATAAGATTTGGAAGCGTGGAACCAAGAGCACCGTGTGCCCAAGTTGTTTTTGAAAGGGAATAGGTTGTTTTTTCTTACATAAAATAACCCGAGAGACTTTTCTTCTTTCAGTTGAGGTACGAATATGCCTTACATTAAAAACATTGAGCACCAAAGGGTTTTAAAGTTAACCAATGAAATCTCTGTTTACCCCGGGCAAATAGTTAGTAAAACACTTGCTCAAAACGCATCGGTCAGTATCACCCTGTTTGGTTTTAGTAAGGGTGAGGAAATTGGTACGCATGACTCAACGGGTGATGCTTTCGTGCATGTTCTCGAAGGGGTGGGAGAATTCACGGTTGGTGGAATAAAACATACGGTATGCGCCGGTGAGGTACTGGTGATGCCCGCAAAAGTTCCTCACTCAGTCTACGCAAAAGAGAACATGAAGTGGATTCTGACCGTAGTATTTCCAGGGTAGAAAGGTTTTGCAACTTCGCTTAACTACTTTTGTATGGCGTCTAGGACGATATCTGTTGTAAGCAGTTCAGGAAGCACTTTTGCGGGACTGTTAGGGCTATACAGAACATAGAGGGGAACTCCACTCCGCCCAAAAGACTCTAGGGTTTTGGAGATTTCTTCGTCCCGATTGGTCCAATCGGCAACGAGAAGTTGGATTCCTTTTGCCTTAAATGCTTTTCTGACCACTTCTCGATCGAGAACAGCTACCTTATTTGCCTGACAAGTTAAGCACCAGGAAGCAGTGAAATCAACAAAGACCGGCTTTCCCTGTGCTAAGTATTCTTCTACTTTTTGATTAGACCATGCATCTGCAATATTTTGCGTTGTTGAAACTCTATCGTTAATAAATCCCGAGACCGCAATGGCAAAGCAGACGATTGTCACCAGGGATGTGGTGAGGAAAACAGGTTTAAGTTGGGCTCCAAACTGGATTTTTCCATATGCAAAGAGGCTAATGCCCAGGCAGAGACCAGCAAGGAGGAAAAGACAATAAGTTAGTAAACCTACCTGTTGGAAAAGCACCCAGAAAAGCCAAAGGGTCGTCAATCCCATTGGAATGGCCATGGCGAGCTTGAAATACTTCATCCATGAACCGGGCTTGGGCAGCCAAGAGATGAGGGCAGGAATAAATGAAATAAGTACCCATGGGAAAGCCATGCCCAAACCTAAGCAAATGAATACAACAAAGGTCTCAGCAAAGGTTCCGGCCAAGGCGTATCCGAGAGCTGCCCCCATAAATGGTGCCGTGCAGGGGGTAGCTACCACCACTGCCAAAATGCCGGTTAAAAAACTTTCCGTGATTGTCTCTGAACTGGTCCCGGAACTAATTCTTGGTCCGGCAAACTCAAAACCTCCGGTTAAATTAATGGTGATTGCGGTAAAGAGCAAAGCAAGCAAGGCAACAAACCAGGGAGACTGAAGTTGAAATCCCCAACCCACCGCTTCCCCGGCACTTTTAACTGCTACTAAAATGCCGGAAAGGCAGACCATACTGACAAGCACCCCGGCAAGGAACGACAGGCCGTGAGCAATTAGCCTTGATTTAGCCGTATTGACGAGCGCAAGAATCTTCAATGAAAGAACAGGGAAGACGCAGGGCATCAGGTTCAGTATGAGGCCACCCAAAAGCGCCATGCCGGCGGCAAGCCACAAGGAAAGGTTTGAAGTTTCCGCATTGACTTTCCAAACGGGGGCCTTGACTGTACCTTTACCTAAAGAGGCGCTGAAGCTTCGAGCCCAACCTCCTTGAGCCGGTCCCTCATCGGCTACGAGCACTCCGCCAAAGACTATCCCTGCCTTCATTGTTTCGGAGGCAACCAACTTTAGCTCAAGACCTTTAGGAGTTTGTTTGACCTCCTGTGGAGCGGAGTAAATGATCGATTCAGCCCCTTCAGCAAAAACATACGACTTGTTAAAAGGAGCATCTGTATTCAAAAGAATCGATATGGCACGGGAAGATTCATCAATTTTGGCTTCAATGACTTCAACCGGCTTGGGGAGCTTTTTCTCAGCGCTTTCAAATAGCTTTAACCATTTGGTGGGCTCCGTGTTGTGGGCAACCTGGACTCTCAAAGACAGATTCTTGCCACCGGGAATGCAAAGGTTTTCGCACATCAGCCAGCTGATCTTTAGTTTGAGCTCAAAAGATTCTCCAACTATCGCATTTTCTGGAATGGAGATTTCTACCGGGAGTAGAACCTCTCCCTCGTAGCCGTAATTAATAAGACCACTGTAGTTAAAGACTTTGGGGACAGGCCACAAAATGTCAGAGGCTTTCCAACCGTCAGGCAGCTTCCAGTCCATAGTGGTGGGAAGTCCTGTATCACCAGTGGTTTTCCAATATGTGTGCCAACCTTTGTCGTGCCTTAGAAGGACGCCAACGGTGAATTTTTTGCCAGGTTCTGCATAGTGATTTTTGGCGATCAGCTCTGCCTTGACGGCATCAGGCACGCTATTTTGGAATGGCAACTGCGCTTGGCTTGTGGAAAAAATCACAAGCCACAGAAAAAGCGCGGATAAAAAGCCTCGAATCATTGGGTTGTGTGTTAGCCATGAACCTTTTTAACTTCCGCAAAGGCGGATTCGGCAGCGTCTAAGGTTCTTTTAATGACGGAATCATCGTGGGTAATGGAAACGAAGCCAGCCTCGAACGTACTTGGAGCTAAGTAGACTCCATGGTCAAGCATGGCGTGGAAAAAGGTCCTGAATTGATCCTTGTCACACTCCATTACTTCGTTGAATTTGGTTGGGCATTTACCCCTGAAGTAGATTCCAAACATTCCTCCAACGCTTTGGGCGGAGAATTTCACTCCGGCTTTCTTGGCAACCTCTCCCAAACCGGTCACCAGTTTCTTGGTCTGTGCGGTAAGCCTTTGATAGAACCCTTCTTTTTGTATTTCTTTCAGCGTAGCCAGACCACAGGTAACAGCGACAGGGTTCCCGGAAAGAGTTCCCGCTTGATAGACAGGACCTAGAGGCGCGATGCAATTCATAATATCCGCTCGACCTCCAAAAGCGGCAACTGGCATACCTCCCCCGATGACTTTCCCGAACATTGTAAGGTCGGGTTCAATGTGATAGAGAGACTGAGCACCCCTGAGTGCGACGCGGAATCCTGTCATTACTTCGTCAACAATCAGCACTGCGCCGTATTTGGCTGTAAGTTCTCTCATCGTATCAAGGAACTCCTGTGTGGCTGGAACAAGATTCATGTTGCCAGCAACAGCCTCAACAATTACACATGCGATCTCATCGCCTTGCTTTTTGAATACTTCTTTAAGTTGTTCTGGATTGTTGTATTCAAGGACCAAGGTGTCAGAAGTGACCGGTGCAGGCACACCGGAAGAGCTCGGAGTACCAAAAGTCAGTAATCCGCTTCCAGCCTTCACTAGAAGTGAATCGCTATGTCCGTGATAGCACCCTTCGAATTTAATAATCTTGTTTCTACCCGTATAGCCGCGGGCAAGTCTAATTGCGCTCATACCGGCTTCGGTGCCTGAAGAAACGAAGCGAACCAGATCAATTGAAGGAATAATGGACTTAATTTCCTCGGCGATCAAAACCTCTCCTTCGGTAGGCGTTCCAAAGCTAAGTCCCTTATCTACAGCTTCCTTAACGGCCTTGATGACGATCGGGTTGTTGTGTCCAAGAATCATGGGTCCCCAAGAACCGATATAGTCAATGTAACGTTTTCCTTCTATATCAAACAGATGTGGTCCCAAGGCTCGATCTATAAATTTAGGAGAGCCGCCGACAGAGCGGAAAGCTCTCACAGGAGAATTGACTCCACCAGGAATGGATTTTTGTGCTCTATCGAAAAGAGTCTCGTTGCGGTCCATATGAACTCCCAATAAAGAATTTTTCACCGATTAGCGAATGCTAATCCGTAATTCTTAAATTCAAGTTAGAGGTGGCGTTAGAAGCTCACACCAAGGGCGAGTTTGAAAAACGTTGGAGAAGGTCTCATTGAGAAGGAGTCCCCTTCAGGAGTATGTCCCTTAAATCTTGGGAAACCAAGGTCGAGCCCTCCGGTTAGCTGAAGGTTCTCGGAGAATGCGTAAGTGGCACCAACCTGGATGATCGGGGTAAAGCTCCCTTTTCTCGCCCTCCATCCATCAGCAAACTTTTGATCGTTGCAGTAGTAGTAAGCTGCGCCGGTGCCGGCGTAAAGTCTTACATTGTCGGTTGGATCAAAGTGATACTGAATCGCCAAACTGTAATTAGTGAGATTGTAACTGCCTTTGATTTGTCTTCCGTGTAGTTTGTGTCGCGCCTGCGTGGCGGAGATATCCACCGCCCAGTTTCGGTCAATGAAGTAGCGAATACCGCCGGTGTAACCTGTGTGGGATCGTATCCCGATACCACCAATGCCTCTCATGTGTGTTTTTTGCCAACCGCCTCCAGCGTATACAAGGAAGTGCTTTTTGAAGGCGCTGTTTTCAGGCAAAGGTGTCATCCGATGCTGTTTGTCATCGAAAACAATATTGGTGAAAAAATAAAAGATGTTGGATCCGGGAACCCATGTACCGTAAAAGCTTACGTCTTCGGTTCCGATGCCAAGCAGGGGGAGCGGGGCGGGAATTGGGAGCCACTTATAGTCAGCTCGAAAAGTCAGTCCTAATGTGTAACCGGTTTCCAAGTGGATCGGAGAATTAAAAAGTTGCCAGCGGGCAAGCCAGGCATAACCCATGAATGGTTCAATATTGCTGTGAGAGTCAGCAAAGGCCATGGCATAGATAATTCTGCGGTTACCCTTTGAGTCAATGAGACTACGGGATATGCCGCCACCCCATGTATAGCCGTTTTCATCCTCATCTTTGCCGTATTCCCAAGCGGGATGGATGGTATAAAGAGGAAGGAGTTGTCCGGTGTTTCCTTCATCGATAAGTTTTTTGGAACCGTTCCACAGGTCGGAGAAAAACCCCTCGGAAGAATCAGATATGATTCCACTAGGCAATGTGTCAACAATCTGTTCAAAGAAGCCAGTAGCTTTCGCCGACCCACAAAACAAGCAGGCCGACAAAGACACAGCAACCGCCAAAAACCTTTTATTCATTTTTTATTACTTAGGAACTATTCTGTTTTGGTATCAATGAAGGACAAATAAGGGTAACACATAAAGGGAATTTTCTAGAGTTTTAGTCTTAAAAACAATCCATTTTCACAGAAGAGATTTCACGGGGCCGAACTTGTCTTTCAATTGCTGCAAGGAGTTTATGGAGAGTTTTCGGTATGCCGCAGCCCGATGGTTTTCCACTGTTCTAGACGACAGATCTAGTCGTGTGGCCACGTCTTTGTTGCTGAGGTCTTCCATCAACAACCGAATGATTTGTCTTTCTCTTTGAGTTAATTTTTCGATGAGTCCTTTTAATTCATCATCGCTGAATTCGTTTCCTTGCCTTCTGTGATCGAATTCAATTGCTTTTTCTATGGTTTGTACAAATCGCTCCGGATCTATTGGTTTTTGTAGAAAATCAAAGGCACCTCTTTTAACGGCTGCGACTGCTGTATCAATGTCGCCGTGTCCGGTTAAGAAGATGATCGGCCTTTTGTATCCGCGATTCAAAAGTTCATTGAACAGCTCTAGCCCATTCATGTTTGGCATTTGGATGTCAAGAACGGCGCAACCCAAGATAGAAGGTGAGTCGTTGGTTAAAAAATCAATCGCAGAGTTGTAAAAAGCCGCTTGATAACCGGCAGCTAGCAATAAGTACTGCAAACCTTTCCTGACAGATTCATCGTCGTCAACAACACGAATAAGCCCGTTTTTATTGATCATCTGCCTTCTCCAGTTTCTGTTTCTTGTTCTTCAATAGGGATTCTGACGGTTATCTTCAGAGATCTATTTTCGGTTAGAGCAATAAACATTTTGCCTCCGTGTGCCTCAGTGAGAGATTTAACGATAGTTAAGCCTAGACCCAGACCTTCCGGTTTTGTTGTGTCACCTGTCGAAATTATTCGCTTAAATTGTTCATCACTTAGGGCCGGACCATCATCGGTAACAGTCATTTCCGCATATTTAAGCGGCTTATTGACAATCAAGTTGATATTAATCCACGGATTTTTGACGTGCTCCTGGGCTTGGGCCGCGTTCTTCAAAAGGTTGGTGACAATAAGCTCCATCTCCAATTCATCGGCGAGGATATTCACAGACGGATGACCACTCCAATTGATCTTTAACGAACCTAAAGAAGTCTTTTTGAAATCCAAGACCGAACGATCAATGAGTTTCGCCCAATCTTGTCTGGTCCGCCTCTGAGATTTTGAACGAACATAGTCTCTAACTTTTTCGATAATGGCACTTGCCTTTTGAGCTTCTTCTTGTATACCTGAGAGTCCGGTTTCAACCATTGGATCTTTTTTATCCGATTTGATAAAGGTCTTTAGCCCGTGCGCATAACATGTAATCGCATTCAGGGGTTGACGCAATTCATGGGCAAAAAGGCTCGACATTTGTCCAATCGTGCTGATTTTTTGAAGCTTTTCAAATTTTCTATTAGAAAGTTCTGCTTCTTGTTGTAGCTGTCTTTGACGGGTCAAGGCACGCCTTAGAGCATCCGTTCTTTTTCTGACTAGAAACTCGGTCCAGACGCTATGCAAAGCTAAAAATACCAATCCGGCGAGTCCTATTAAAAGCCATTGCCAATATTTCTGCAGGAATTTGCTTAGATTCCAACTTCTTTGTTCAACCCAAGCGTCTCGGTCCAATGAATAAAGAACAAGATCGAGGTTTTTGAAGTCGGTAGCAATATCCCAGGAAATCCCGTTGACAGGCCTCATCGCTAGAAGTGTTTGTGTAATCGTCTTCGACGTGGTTGGCGATAACGAGGGTAATGACAGGATGGTTAGACCAGGATAAAGAAGACTCGAATGGACACAATCAACATCGGGATCCAGGCGAGCATCAACCACTTTCATCCAAGAAGTATCTACAGGGTGGTTTTTTGAGTAGTACTCGAGGGCGCATAGTGGTAAAACGGCCAAATCAGCATCTCCATGCTTTAGTGATGAAAGAATTTCTCCAGTATCTGGATTTCTGTAATCTACGGCAGAGAAAAATTTGTCGGGTTCTCGGACATCCTTTAAAGCTAGATGACTGATTACGTTATCCATGCCCTGAAGTTGGAATTCCTTGCTAGTGACTACACGCCTGCCTTTCAGGGAAAGAAGACCGTTTGGTGTTTGGGTTTCAAGACGGGTCAAATAAACGGCACCTTGGCTTTTGTTGGGATTGTGAATATCAACTCCAACGGCAGAGGCAATTTCACGAGCCCCTTGCAGAATAGAGCGCCGGGAAAATGAAGCAGGAGCGATAACCAAATCCAGACGATTTCTTTGTATCGAGGCGCTTAATGAGGGCAAGCCAAGCTCTTCTACCTTAAGCAAATAATCCTTTTTGAGAGCCTTTTGAAGCGCAGAGATGCTTTGGTCAATGAAAGTCCGATAAGAGCCGTAGCTAGCTGATCTGTCAATACCGATATCCAAAGTCGGAAGGTTTTCTGCTTGGCAGGAACCAATTAGAATCAAACCGAGACAGGAAATGGCCGTACTGAAAAATTTATGAATTCTCATCGTTATTCTCACTAGCCGTAATTCCCGCAATTCGACCTAAACCAAAGGCGCTCAGGATTGGACCGCCCATAATAGCTGACATTCCGTGGACTCCTCCAGCAACTTCCCCAGCTGCTAAAAGTCCAGGTATCGGTTTTCCTTTCTTGTTGAGTACTTGCGCCTTGTCGTTGACCTCAAGTCCACAGTAGTACCCAAGATGCACGCTTTCACAGAGACGATGTAGAAAGGAGGTTTATTGATCGGTTGTAATTTTTGATTGGAAGAAACGATAGGCGTGCGCTTAAAAGCAGGGTCTCCCTTTCCCTCAAGAATATTTTGGTTGTAATTGTCGATGGTTTTCTTGAGAATTTCAGGATCAAGAAGAGCATTCTTGGCGGCTTCTTCAATGGTTTTTCCAGTGAAGACGTAAGAAAGTTTCTTGTCCTTTGCTACCTCTTTCCAAAAGGGTTTGTCCGATTCAATCTTGAGGAGCTGTTCAAAAATCGATTGATCAAAAACAAGATAGCTTCTACCCAAAGGTTGAGCCAGAACGGCATCGGCAATATAGCGGTATTGATTGGATTCATTGACAAAGCGCTTGGCATTGTCATCAACGATGACCGCACCAAGATAATTTGCCAGTGTCTTGTCATCAATGCCCCGGGCATCTTCCGTAAAGGCATAGCTTGCTTTCAGATGTTCGGTGTCCACCAGATTTGCGCCTAATTTACGAGCCATGGTGATGCCATCACCCGTGGAGCCCTGAGCGCTTAAAACCAGCACGTTTCTCATCAGAGGTTGAACTTGCTCAAGTAGTTTTTTATTTCGTCCGAAGCCACCAGTGCACAGGATGACATCCCGTTTCACGTAAAAGTTAATAGGTTTCCCCGATTGCACTGCTTTCAGGCCGATGACTCGACCCTTATCCACTATTAATTCCACGGCTTTTACACCGGTCCGAATTTTTATTCCCAATTGGACCGCGGCACGCCTGAGCTCGAGGATCATTGCTTCCGGGTCCATTGCATGCACGCGGGGCACTGAGCCTTCAGCAAAAACAGTGGCGGGCTTCAGTCCTCGCGAGAGGAACCACTCAAATTGCTTTCGGTTCTCGGGAATTATTCTCTTAACCAAGTCTCTGTTGTTAACTTGACCGCCGGCATTCATTATTTCTCGGTAAAACTCTTCGTCACTATCGACGATTCCCTGGGATTTTTGCAAGGCAGTGCCGCTGACGGCCCAGGAGCCTCGAGAGAGGATGCTTGAGCCACCAATTAGAGGCTCTTTTTCGATGACGACAACATCTTTGACACCGTTTTCGGCGGCTACTACCGCCGCTGTTAAGCCGGCAAATCCGGCACCTACGACAAGCAAGCCCACTTGTTCGGCCGAGATGTTCGTGGTCTTGGCCGGCAGTGCCGCGGAAGCCAGTCCAAAGATCAGACTGGCGATATTGACGGAAAGAAATTGTCTACGGTTCATCGCATAAACCCTGTGGGTGGGTAATTCAAATTAAGCGAAATAGCCGCTATTTTCAAGAGAAACTAGGATTTTTACCTAGATAAAAAGCTTTTCTGAAAACCTTTTGACTTAAGTCAAGGTACCTAGGTAATCGCTTTGGAAAAATGCCCTCCGTTGATTAACAAAACCCAATTTTTAGGAGAATTATCATGGGAATCACAAAGAGAAATTTCCTCAAAGGTTCAGCCGCTATCGCCGCGGGAGTCGCTCTCACTAAGACCGCCTCTGCTAAGCCAGCAGATCTGCCTAAGAAGTGGGACCGCGAAGCTGATGTAGTCATCCTTGGTTATGGTGGTGCTGGTGCAAGTGCCGCTATCGCAGCTAAAGACGCAGGCGCTGATGTCATCATTTTTGAGAAATGCGCAACTGGCGGCGGAAACACAGCGGTGTCCTCCGGTGGAATGATGATTCCTAACAACAGAGACCGTGCTTTAACCTATCTCGACAAGACTTATGACTTTGCAAACTCCGTCAAGGATCCAGAGTTGCTTACCGCTTTTGTTGACGAAGCCATGAAGTCCAAAGATTTCTTGATGGCCCTTGCTCCGGATCAGAAAGTTTATATCTACGGTCATGCTGGTTTCCAGAGCATTCCTGAGAGCGACGCTATCGACAAGTGGCGTTTCCGTGCACCTAAGGGTGTCAAGATCCGCGGTGGAGACCTTCTGTTCAACAACTATCGTTATGCAGTTGAAGAAGCTCGCAAGATCCCTGTCGTTTACAACGCACCAGCCAAGAAACTTATCACTGAAAACGGCGAAGTTCTCGGCGTGATTGTTGAAGTTGACGGCAAACCACAGGCAATCAAAGCTAAGAAGGGTGTTGTCCTTGCCACAGGCGGTTTTGAATACGACGACAAGATGTTAGCCAACCACACCATGGGCAAGATGTTCCATCGTCTCGGACATCCAGGCAATACCGGTGACGGTGTCCGTATGGCTCAGGCTGTCGGTGCGGATCTTTGGCACATGAACGCCCTGTCCTGCCCGCTCGGAATTGAGGTTCCGGGACTGAAAGCTGCTTTGCAGATCAATATGCTTGCTCCGAGCCACATTTATGTTGACCAAGACGGTAAACGCTTCGTCAATGAAAAGATGGATAACCACACCTGCATTTATGGTGTCAACATGCTCGACGCGATCAAGCATCGTTATCCGCGCATTCCTTGCTACGTCATCTTTGACGAAGAGGCCCGTAAACGTGGTCCGATCATTGGTGGTGCCACTTCCGGTTACGGTCTGAACCGTGAAAACTACAAGTGGTCTAAGGACAACAGCGTTGAAATCGAGAAAGGCATCATTCTTACTGCTCCTACTCTTGAAGAACTCGCCAAGAAGATCAATGTTCCAGCCGACCAGCTTGTCGCTACAGTCAAGACGTGGAATGAAAACATCAATGCCGGCGCTGACAAGGACTTTGGTCGTGCCCTTGAGAAGAAGGGTAAGGTTGCTTTCGAAGGTCGTGAAGCACCGATCGTGTCTCGCCCGCTTGGTGATGGTCCATACTACGCTTGCGCCCTTTATCCAAGCATCCTGAATACTCAGGGTGGTCCGAGACGCAACAAGTTTGGTCAGGTTCTTGATCCGTTCAACAAACCGATTCCACGCCTTTACAGTGCTGGTGAACTTGGCTCAATGTGGGGTCACATTTATCAGGGTGCTACCAACAACTCCGAAGCCTGTGTATTCGGTCGTATCGCCGGTCGTACAGTAGCTAACGAGAAACCCTGGAGCTAATTAACGAATTTCACATGGCCCCGGTCGGGGCCATGTGAATCCCAGCATAGGGGAAGAAGATGAAGTTAGGTTTTACAGTAATAATTGCAGCAACTCTGATGTCGATAAGCGCAGCACAAGCGGCTGATAAGTTTTTGGCTGACCGACACATGGAAAAGGTTCAAAAGTGTGAGGCCTGCCATACAACAATGCCTCCCAAAGCCGTGACGACAGAGCAATGCTTGAAATGCCATGTTAGTTATGAAGCGTTGGCCAAGTTGACCGACAAGGGCGATATCAATCCCCACGATTCACATTTGGAAAATGCGGATTGCTCCATTTGCCATCGTGGACATAAGAAACCAGTTCTGGCATGCGACGAGTGCCATGAATTTACCAACATAAAAGTTCCTTAACAGATTTATTTCATTGTTTGATCTCCTTGAAGGCCCGGGGAAGGGTGTGGGAAACACTTCATTTCCGGGCTGATTTTTTAATAACCAAAAGTGAGCGATATGTTTAAAAAACTAGCTTTAATCTCTGCGATTTCCGTCGCTTTTGCCGCTAACGCCTGTGCTGCGCTGAAGGACGGTGAATATACGGAACGTGTCACGGGCCACAATGCTCCATTAACCATCACGGTCAAAGTAGCGGATGGCAGGATAGCTTCTATTACAACTAAAGATTTGGAAAGTCCGGGCGTCGGTAAAGTGGCCATTGCGAAATTGACAAAACAAGTCATTGATAATCAGACGGTGGGTGTTGATGGCGTATCAGGTGCCACGATTACCAGCATGCAGTTCCTCGGTGCCGTCAAGAAGTGCTTGGCAAAGGCCGGGGCTGATATGAATGTATATGCGAAAAAAGTTCCCGCTGCCGATAAAAAACCAGTCACAGAAAAAGCCGATGTGGTTATCGTCGGAGGTGGTGGGGCCGGTTTAGCTAGTGCAGTATCCGCTTTGGAAAACGGCGCCAATGTCATCATTATTGAGAAACTTGGTTTCCTTGGAGGTTCTACCAACGTTTGCGGTGGGGCCCTTAATGCTGGCGGCACAAAGTATCAGGAAGCTCTTGGCATCAAAGATAGTCCGAACAACCACTTTGAAAACACGATGCGTGGCGGTCACGACGTCAGCGATCCGAAACTGGTTCGTGTTTTAGCAAACGGCGCTCCGGACGCTCTTAAATGGCTCGAAGGAATGGGTCTTAAGGTCAATCCTAAAGTAGGTGCCGCCACAGGCGCACTTTTCCAAAGAAGCCACTATCCTGATCCTGCCGGTGGCAACACATATGTTGTGACACTCGAGAATGCTTTAGCCAAGTATGGTCCGGATCGTCTCAAGGTGTTCTTAGAAGCTCCCGCAAAAGAGTTGATCGTCAAGAATGGCAGAGTTGTTGGTGTTAAAGCTAATCAAAAGGGTAAACCTATTACAGCGCTTGCCAAGAACGGAGTCATTGTCACAACCGGCGGTTTCGGCTCCAATGTTGAATTCCGTCAAAAGGTCAATACTGGAGTATGGAAAGATGCTGACCTCGGTAAACAGATTGGTTGCTCAAATATAAGTGTGGCAGCCCAAGGTGATGGTTTGAAACTTGCCCAAAAAGCAGGTGCAGAGTTGATTGGTTTGTCCGATATTCAGGTTCATCCGAATGGTTCTCCAGGTACAGGCTTGATGTTGGATATCAAAACCTCAGGACGTAACAGACTCTTTATCAATACGAACGGAGACCGTTTCGTTGACGAAGGAGCTCCAAGAGATGTATTGGCTAGGGCCGTATTTGCTCAACCCGGTTCCACATACTGGTTGGTACAAAACGTTCTTCGCTATCCGGATGAGAGCAAGATCGACTTGTTGAGCGGTCGTACCATGAAGGACATGCTTGAACAGAAACGTGTTCAGAAAGCGGCTGACTTAGACGAATTGGCCAAGATGATCAACGTTGATCCTCAGAGATTAAAAGCAGCCGTTGAGTCTTATAACAAGGTCGCTCGCCACGAAGTTGAAACAGATGAGTTCGGTTTCAAGGCTAACCATACAGATGATCGCCCAATGGTTGACGGTCCATGGTACGTAGCCAAGAAAGTTCCGACAATTCATCATACGATGGGTGGAATACACATTGATACCAACGCCCATGCCTTAAATGCCAAAGGAAAGATTATCCCCGGTCTTTATGCGGCAGGTGAAGTAACAGGCGGTATCCATGGAGCCAACCGCGTTGGTGGCAATGCTGTTGCCGATCTGATGGTTTTCGGTCGCATCGCCGGACGCAACGCAGCTCAAGGCAAATAGAATAATGTTAATCAACACCCCTGAAGGGGTTTGGGAAAGGGATTAAAGCTCTTTCCCCTTTATGAAGGCCTAGGTTTTCGGATCTAGCCTTCTTTTTTATTTCAGAGGTCGCTAGTCCAAGAGGTAAACCTGTTATTTCCTCCGTAGTCTTTATGTGTTGTGGAATGCTCAAAGCCGTATTCTTCCAACAGAATTTGAACATCTTGAGCCTGATCCCAACCATGCTCAAAGGCGAGTATGTCAGGTCTGTGAGGAAGACTTGAAACTTGCTTTAGGATTTGCCGGTAACATTCAAGACCATCGATGCCATCACTTAATGCGCCGATGGGCTCAAACCTTAGATTTGGCAAGTGCTCATCGTCCGGTCTGATGTAGGGCGGATTACTAACAACGACATCAAAAGTTTTGTCTTTTGGGAAGGCCTGAAGCCAAGAACCAACGGAGAAGCTCACCTTAACCTTCAATAGGTCTGCATTTAATTGGGCAATCTTGATAGCCTCAGGATCAATGTCACTGGCAAAAACTGAAAGATCAGACCTCTTCGATGCTACAGATATGGCAATACAGCCTGAGCCTGTGCCTAAATCCACGAGAGAGCAACCGGTAGGGATGTGATCAATCAACCACTCCACGAGGCATTCAGTATCAGGTCTGGGAATCAGCACGTGAGGATTAACCCTGAAAGGCAAAGAAAAGAATTCCTGCTCACCGATGATATAAGCAAGAGGTTCCCCGGCAAGTCTTCGCTGTTTGAGGCTATCAAGCTCCGAGAGTTGCTCGTCAAGAAGAGTTTTTTCAGGGTGAGTAAATTGAGCGACCGAACTAATTCCGGTTACGTGCGTAACTAAAACGGCCGCATCAATTCTAGGAAGGTTGCAATGGCTTAACCACTGACCAATTGAGGTGGAATTATTCACTGGCCTCTGCCATTTCCGCTAGTTGCTCTGCCTGATGCTCTACCGTTAGGGCTGAAATAATGTCATCGAGATCGCCTTCCATAATTTGGTCAAGCTTGTAGAGCGTCAAATTGATTCGGTGATCCGTGACTCTGCCCTGAGGATAGTTGTAGGTACGTATGCGCTCACTTCTGTCTCCGGAGCCCACAAGGGACTTTCGAAGGTTGGCTTCTTTTGACTGTTGCTCTTTAAGTTGGGCGGCATAGATTCGGGCTTTGAGCACTCCCATAGCTCGTTCTTTGTTTTTATGCTGGCTTCTCTCGTCCTGACATTCAGCAACAATTCCGGTGGGTAAGTGAGTGATACGCACAGCGCTTTCAGTTTTTTGAACGTGCTGTCCCCCGGCTCCGGAAGACCGATAGACATCTATTCTTAACTCACTAGGATCAATTTGGATATCCCCAATTTCATCAGCCTCGGGAATAATGGCAACAGTGCAGGCAGACGTATGAACTCGTCCCTGAGATTCCGTGACAGGAACTCTCTGTACCCGATGCCCGCCGCTTTCGAACTTCAGTTTGGAATAGGCGCCCTGACCAATAACCTTGATTACCAGTTCCTTGTAGCCACCCAGATCGGAAAGACTTTCTGAAACTTTTTCAACCTGCCATCCTTGTCTTTCAATGTATTTGGAGTACATCCGGTAAAGATCTCCGGAAAATAGGGCGGATTCTTCACCGCCTGTTCCGGCGCGGATTTCCAAATA
>CANQMZ010000024.1 GCA_947625105.1 uncultured Parasutterella sp. | reverse complement strand
GGGGCTTTAGCGGAACAATTTGGAATGAGACAATCCTTTTTTATTGCCACTGCCGCAATGAGCATCATCACATTGCTGATTCTGATTTTTGTCAAAGAAGCTCCTCATCCTAAGTCCACTGCTAAAGGATTTCATTTTGATTGGGCAGTTTTGAGGAGACCTCCCATACTTCGAATGTTGGTAGCTGCTGCCGTCATTTATGCTGCCCTTTATTCTCCACAACCGATTCTTCCTCTATACCTTGTTGAACTACAGAAATCGATGGACAGCATTATGATTGTGGCAGGTACTGTTTTCTCCTTGTGTGGCATTCCTGTAATGATTGCTTCGCCGCTATTAGGCATAGCGGGACAAAAATTTGGATTTAATAGGGTTCTGCTCATTTGTACTATCGCTTCGGCCATTTTGATCACTCTTCAGGTAGCACCATCCACTGTCGCCGGATTCGCCGTTGTGAGAATAATCGGCGGTTTTGCGGTGGCAGGCCTCATCCCTATGATGAATGCTATTCTTTCAGAAGCCTGTCCTCCGGACAAGAAAGGTGAGGTCTATGGTTTTAACTTTTTGACTGGACACGTCGGTATGGCCATAGGTCCCTTGTTGGCGGGTGCTGTCGCAGGTTTTATCGGATACGGTTGGGTAATTGCCTTGTCCGGGCTCATCCTCCTGCCACTGGCCGCGTATCTATACTTTGGTGATCAAGGCAAAATTGATTCCTATCGGTCTGTCAAAGACGTTATTCAATGAAAACCTTTCTATGAAGTTACGCCATCGGTAGTTTGATTTCTCCTTCCATACCGACTTAACACGTATTGAGCCATCTCATTAGCCAAAAGTAAATCTGGTTCAAAAACCTTTGCGATTTTGTCAATAATGGCTTGGTGGGCAATTTCTTCAGTCTGAGCTTTCATTACAACCTCTATCTTGGGATTTAATTGTTTAAGAATCTCGATAATTTTCCTTGCCTCCACATCGTCTTTGGTGGTCAAAACAGCAAGCGAACAATCCTGTATGTGAGCCTGAATTAAAATTTCCGGAATGGTAGCATTACCGAAAATAGCCTCGTTGCCGTCTTCACGGAGTTTTTCTATTACAACCCTGTCCTTGTCTACAACTACCACCGGGATATTGCGAGAACGGATCATCTCTGAAAGGATTTTGCCCACCCGTCCGGCTCCGATCACAACCACGTGGCCACGTAACAGTTCCTCAGATACTCCGTCAGGCATTATCGAAAGCGGATCGGTTCTTGCATTCATAACACGGGCAAATTTCCAGTGCTTTGTGAGGTAGTTTCTTATCCACGGCGCCATAGCAAAGAGGAGCGGATTAAGTGCTATAGAGAATATTGCCCCAGCCAACACCAGACTCAGAGCATCCTTTTGCATAATTCCAAGGGTCACGGCAAGGGAAGCCAAAATAAAAGAAAATTCGCCGATCTGAGAAACCGCCACTCCCACAGTTATGGCTGAATGCAATGGATACTTAAACAGAGAAACCAATCCAAATGCAACCACAGATTTAACTGCAAGAATGATAAAGACAACCAAGAGAACACCGAAGGGCTGTTCAATCAAAATCCTAGGATCAAACATCATTCCAACGCCCACAAAAAATATGACGGAGAAGGCATCCCTTAAAGGCAATGATTCAATAGCCGCTCTATGGGCGTACTTTGATTCACGCATGACCATGCCAGAGAAAAAAGCTCCTAGGGCAAAAGAGACTCCAAAAAGTTCGGAAGCCCCATAAGCAATGCCTATCGCTATGGTCAAGACAGAGAGCGTAAACATCTCCCTAGAACCTAGTTTTGCCACTTGCCAAAGCACCCATGGAAGTACGCGCTTCCCAATGACCAGCATGAGCACAATGAAAGCAAGTACCCTCACTAACGTCATCAGTATGATGTACCACAAAGAATCGGTATTGCCAGTTGGGACAGAAAGCCCAGTTAGCATTGACGAAAGCGGAGGAAGCAGAACGAGAATTAAAACGGTCATTAAGTCTTCGACGACAAGCCATCCAACAGTGATCTGCCCATCCAAAGTTTGCAATAACCCCTTGGCTTCCAGTGCCTTTAGCAGAACAACTGTGGAGGCGCAAGACAAGCAGACACCAAATACCAATGCCTCTCCCCATGAATAGCCCCAAAGATGGGAAATAACCATAGTCACTATGGTTGAAGCTGCCATTTGTCCAACTGCGCCCATGACAGCCACGTACTTGACACGAAGGATATCAGCAAGAGAGAAATGTAAGCCTACACCGAACATCAATAGCATGACACCAATTTCAGAGAGTTGGGTCGCCAGGTTCACATCGGCAACAAATCCCGGCGTTGAGGGAGAAATAATGATCCCTGAAAGTAGATAACCCACCAATGATGGGACTTTTAAACGCTCGGCAATAAAACCGAAAAGCATTGCAAAACCAAAAGCGGCTGTTAATGTTGTAATCAATGTCAGCCCGTGTTCCATCTCTTTCCTCTAAAGTTAACTGATCAGCAAAGATCACTGGCAGAATTCATCAAAAGTTTTTATTGTTCTTTTGAACAGCGAAAGATTTTATCCAACCTTTGACTCCGTGTTGAACTCGGCTCGTTTAGCGCATAAAACGGCAAATCCTCTGCATGGTCGGTAAAATCTACGGTCAGGCAAAGGAGATATTGGTGAAAACAAGATTATTACTGGTCGCCCTTTTTAACATGATCGTTTTGGTCGGCTGTAAAACATTGGAACCAAACGGACTGCCAAACGCAATGACACATGCAACGGCCAGTCACGTCAATTATCCTCATGGTTCAGGTCCCGCCGTCAATAACGCCAACCTCAGAGAGGTCTACCGAGGACACATAACCGGATTCATTGATCCTTATGGCAGACCCCAAGAACGTTTCAGAGGTTGCGTTCCTGGCAGAAGACTTATTATTGACGAGAGGTTTACAGTCACCTGTCGAGAGTACAGAAACGTACAAGCCTACCGTCCTCCGGTAACTATCGTTTCTGATGGATACAACAACTTCCTCGTCTATGGGAATGACCGCATCCGAGTCAGTCGTTATTAAATGCGCATATGACGACTCCCCGCCCTAATTGAACGGGGACTCAGTGACATTAGCTAAATAAGGCAAGACCCGCATAAGCGGGTCTATTCGGTTAAAAAAGTTTTAATGGAATTTGATCCTCGGCGTCTTCTTTTATAAGACCCTTGGCTTTCTGGCGTTCAAGTTCCATCGCATCGATCTTCTCTTGAGTGATATCGCCTGTCACATAGTCTCCATCAAAACAAGAACAATCAAATCGAGGAATGGTCCTGTTTAGACCACCAACGGCCTCTTTCATCCCTTCAATGGTCTGGTATACCAAAGCATCCGCACCGATCTCTTGACGGATCTGTTTGATATCTTTACCGTTTCCTGCTATCAACTCTTTTGTGGTTGGCATATCAATGCCATAGACATTAGGGTAGCGTACCGGAGGAGCCCCAGAAGCCACGTAAACCTTCTTGGCACCACTCTGTCTAGCCATACGAACAATCTCTCTGATGGTCGTTCCCCTTACGATCGAATCGTCAACCAAGAGCACATTCTTATCTTTGAATTCAATGGCCATCGCGTTAAGTTTCTGGCGGACACTCTTCTTCCGAATGGCCTGTCCTGGCATGATGAATGTTCTGCCCACATAACGGTTCTTGATAAAACCCTCTCGGTACTCCAACCCCAATACCTTTGCCAACTGAGCTGTCGCAGGTCTGGAGGAGTCGGGAATTGGCATAACAACATCTATTTCGTCAAGAGGTATCTGCTTTTTGATTTCTTTGGCGAGATTTTCTCCCAAGCGTAAACGAGCCTCATAAACGGAAATACCGTTGATAACCGAGTCTGGTCGGGCTAGATAAACATATTCAAAAATGCATGGTGACAACTCAATCTTGTCTGCGCAGGTTCTCTTGTGGAGTGCTCCTTTTTCGTCAACCCATACAGCCTCACCCGGTTGTACATCGCCGATCACTTGAAACTCACTCGCTTCAAGCACAACCGACTCGCTCGCAAACATATATTCTGTGCTGCCATCTTCGGCTTGCTTCATACCATAGCAAAGTGGTCTGATACCATTGGGATCTCTAAAAGCAACAATGCCATGACCGGCAATCATACAAACAACGGCGTAAGAACCTTTGACGCGTTTTATAACACCGGCTATAGCATTAAAGAGCGTTTCCTCATCTAAATGATTACCTTGGGTGGTTTGTTGTAGCTCGTTAGCCAAAACATTCAACAAAACTTCTGAGTCACTTGTCGTATTAATGTGCCGCCTGTCAAGCTCATAGAGTTCTTTGGCAAGTTCTTGCGCATTAGTTAAATTACCATTATGTGCTAAGACCAATCCATATGGAGCATTTACATAGAAGGGTTGAGACTCACGCACACTCGTTGAACTTCCCTGAGTTGGGTAGCGAACTTGACCAATGCCCCAGTTACCTGGAAGGTCTCGCATATTACGTGTTCGGAAAACATCTCTAACCAAACCCATTGCTTTGTGCATATGAAACATTCTTCCTTCAACCGTACAGATGCCGGCAGAATCCTGTCCTCGATGCTGCAAAAGTAAAAGAGCGTCATATATCCTCTGATTGACGGGGCTAGAGGCATACAAAGCAACGATTCCACACATTTTCCATTCTCCGAACTTAGTGTTTAGTTCCTTTTGAGCTATTCCTCATATCCAAAAGGGCCTGCGGAATGTAAGGTGAACACACATCAATACCCTTCTCAACATAAGGAATGAGCTCAGAATTCTGCCACCATGGCTGCCTAGTCAGGAACTGGGACATACTCGCAAAAAACACCAAAATCCCGACAATTAGGATCCCTCTTAAAAATCCAAACAAACAACCTAAAAAGCTGTCTTCAGCACCAATGGAAATAGAGGAAAGAAACCTACGAATTATTTTACCGATCAGCCCAGCAGCAAACACACAACCCACCACAATCAGGATAACCGCTATCAGGGTTCTTACCATCAAACCC
The DNA here is from genome assembly GCA_947625105.1 of uncultured Parasutterella sp. Lineage (GTDB taxonomy): Bacteria > Pseudomonadota > Gammaproteobacteria > Burkholderiales > Burkholderiaceae_F > Parasutterella. The sequence goes on along the minus strand of CANQMZ010000024.1, from coordinate 13,782 downwards.
AGATGTTCTTTCATGGGCAAGATCGCTGCTAGGTCTGTTGCAAAGTAAAGAGAGACAAAAAACGCGGCAACCCAACCCACCAAGGCAAACAATTCTCGAATCATTCCTCGGGATACACCAAGGAGGGTCGAAAGGAGTACTATGACCAGAAAGACCCAGTCGAGCTCACCCAATCCCAAACTAAAATCTGACACAGCTATTTAACCTGAAAAACTTTTCCGGCGGAAATTCCCGACATAGAAATTTTTGCATTAGCCGCGTTAGCCTGTTCCTTGCTTTTGAAAGGACCGCACTGGACACGATAGACCTTCCCGCTCTTCGTACTGATGGGAGAGAGGAATGCATTGACACCTGCCTTCTTTAACTTATTTGCAATCTCCTTGGCCCTAGCTTCGTTGGACAAAGCAATAACTTGCACGAAAAAGCTTCCTTTAGCCATAGCAGGTACCTTGTTGGCCTCGTCGGCTTTCTTTTGAGGTTCATTCTTCTTTGTTTCAGTTTTAGTTTTTGCAGCGTCTTTTTTATCTTCCAGCTTCGCGGCAGTTTTATCGTCTTTCTTGGTTTCAGCTTTTGACGTAGTCTTATCCCCTTTCTTTGCGACCTTCGGAGTTTCTACCTTGGAATCGGTTTTAGCCGCTGGTTTTACGTCTGCTGTCGAATCGGCCTTGGTAGGCTCTGCAGAAAGAGTGGGGGTCTGTTTTTTTGATTCTTCCTTGGTCTGAGATTGAGCTGACGCCTGCTCTGCGGTGCCTGGCACTGTGATCTTGGCTACGTCGACAGAATTTTCACTTGGAATTCTAAGGGGGATAGTCACCGTCTTAGGCGGCTCTTTATCAAACAACAGGGGAAGGATGATGGCAGCAGCCAAAAGAAGCATTAGCGCGCCAATAAACCTTCTTCTAGCCTTAATCCACCTGCGTTTCTTAGCCTCTTCTTCATTAATATCGGCTTTGGTCGCTTTGGGCTTAGAAATTCCGAAAGCTTCCTGCTTTGGCTCAGAAACACTATTTTCGTGTACCGGGACTTCGGCTTGTTCCGTTTGGACAGGCGTGTTCACGGGATCCGACTTGCTAAAGGAAACAACACCGGGAGCTTGTTGTTTTTCCGCGGGAGGCAAGTCAACCTCACTAAGCGGAATTGGTTTACCAAAAGCCGGTTCGTTGGAAAACTTAATTCCACCGGCCTGTGATTGAAGACCTGGCTCGACTTGTGGGACTTCGGGCTCCTGTTTTTTCTTCCAAAACGGCATGAACTTTTCCTTGTCTCTTTAATTAACCTGCAACCCTAAAAACTCTATCGCTGCTGCGACTGTCAAAAAGGAACCAAACACGATTATTCTATCAGTGTCTTTCGCAACTGACTTAGCCTCTTCAATAGCTTCCGATACTGAAGGGTAAGTTCGTACGCATTTTGGGCTAAATCCTAAATCGATAAGGATTTTCTTCAGCGTGGAAGCCTTTCCTCCCCTCTCTGAGGGTAGATCGCTCAGACACCAAAAATCAACCACCTCAGACATGGCTTTGCAAACCGATTTTCTATCTTTATCTTTGAGCATTCCGCAGACAGCTATTGTGTTTCCCTTTATCGGTTCTTCCCGCAATGTTTTAGCCAGTTGCTCAGCCGCATGTGGATTGTGCCCCACATCCAAAATCATTATCGGTTTATCTGAAATCTTCCAGTATCGACCTTCAACTTGGGTCGTCTGCAAAGCACGTCCAATGGCGTCAAAGGTAACCGGAAGTTTAGGGGACATGTCTAAAAGAGCTTGTATAGCTGCGCTTGCGTTTCTAAGTTGATATTCGCCGTGCATCTTAGGTAACGGTAACCGCTCCAAGATTCTTTGTTTATTCCGGAAAGTCCAACAATTGGCATTTTTTTCGTAAAAGAAATCCCTCCCAATGAGCTGCAAATCGGCTCTTATCTTATTTGCGTATTTGACGAGGGTTTCGGGAGGATTCGTATCGGAACAAATGGCCGGTTTGCCGCTTCTGTAGATACAAGCTTTCTCAAAGCCAATCTCTTCCCTAGTATTACCAAGATAAGCCGTGTGATCAATACCGATGTTGGTTACGATCGATGCGCTCGGATTAAGGCTATTGACAGCGTCAAGTCTGCCACCAAGGCCAATTTCCATCACCATGGCATCGGGACTTTCTTCTTTGAAAAGGGAAAGAATCGCCAAAAGGGTAAATTCAAAATAAGAAAGAGACAATCCATCACGGGCTTGTTCAACCCTCTCAAAGTGACGGCAAAGCGACTCATCATCAGCCGTCTGTCCGTTAATTCTGGCTCTCTCATTGAACCGAATGATGTGAGGGGAGGTGTGCTCACAAACTTTATAACCGGCTTCAATAAGGCTTCTTTCGATGTATGCACATGTCGAACCCTTACCGTTAGTGCCTCCTATGGTAAAAATCGGACAGTCAAAAGATAAATCCATCCTTTTGATCATTTCCCTCATTCGATCCAACCCTAGATCGATTACCTTGTCGTGACCCGCCTCAACATGTTGAAGCCACTGTGAAAGCGTTCTACTCATTTACTCTTCTCAAAATTTAGGGATCGCCCTGCGATCCCGTTAACCTTCTGCTAGATGAGCGCATCCATGGACTCTTTTTGGAAAAGTGCAATTAGTTTTGCAATTTCGTTCTTTAAGTCCTTTCGATTGACAATCATGTCAATCGCGCCTTTATCCAACAAAAATTCTGATCGTTGAAAACCTTCGGGAAGTTTCTCGCGAACCGTCTGTTCTATAACTCGAGGTCCAGCAAAACCAATCAATGCCTTAGGCTCGGCCATCACGACATCACCCATAAAGGCAAAGCTAGCAGAGACACCACCCATCGTTGGATCGGTCAGCACCGATATGAAAGGAAGGTTCTTCTTGGCGAGCAAAGCCACACTATCGACCGTTTTGGCCATTTGCATGAGAGAAAAAAGTCCTTCTTGCATTCGGGCACCACCCGAGGCAGCTACGCAAACAAAAGCACAGTCGTGATCTATCGCCTCTTGAACACCGCGACAAAATTTTTCTCCGACCACGGAACCCATTGAACCTCCCATAAAGGAGAACTCAAAAGCAGCTACCACCGCTGGCATGGAGCGAATCGTGCCACGAACCACGATTAGTGCATCCTTTTCTCCAGTTTTGGTCTGGGCTTGTTTGAGACGATCAGGATACTTTTTGCTGTCATTAAATTCCAAAGGATCCACCGAAATGACTTCTGAACCGATCTCAATTCGTCCTTCTGAGTCCAAGAGCATACCTATCCTTTCGCGAGCACTGAGCCTCATATGGCAGCCGCATTTAGGACAAACGTTCAGATTATCTTTGAGTTCTTGAGAATAAAGAGACGCGCCACAATCCGGGCATTTGGTCCAAACACCAGCGGGAATGTCATGCTTACCCTCTCCATTTTCTCGTTTAATCTTGGGGGGCAGAATTTTATCAATCCAGTTCATAGCGCATTCTCTTCAGCTTTAAGTTTTCTATTCTAAGAATCTATTGCCTTCCTAATGTTTGATAACCAGGATTTCCCGATTTCAACTGCATTTTTCGGATCTTTTTGCAACTGGTTAATCAACTCACTTCCAATGATGACACCGTCACAGATCTGAGACATCTTCCTAGCGCTTTGTTCATCCTTGATCCCAAAACCGACGCAAATTGGCAAATCCGTTTTAGCTTTAATTTGGGGAACTATTTGGGCAACACTATTTGAATCAACGACTTTGGTTCCGGTTACACCTTTAATACCTACAAAATAGATAAAACCAGATGCATTCTGTATTACCTCAGCTATTCGCTGCTCAGTGGAAGTGGGTGCGAGCAGGTAAATAACATCTATTCCAACCGTTCTAAGCTCTTCCTTGAGTCGCAAACTTTCCTGCGGAGGGTAATCAACAACTAGAACACCGTCGACTCCCGCTTCGAAAGCTGACTTTACGAACGGTTCAATACCAAACTTTTCTATCGGGTTCGCATAGCCCATCAAAATGAGTGGCGTATTCGAATCCGTCTTTCTGAATTCAGAAACGATTCTAAGTACACCTTTCAAATTCATTCCGTTTTTCAGCGCTCTTTCGCTTGCGTATTGAATTGTCTTTCCATCAGCCATCGGATCAGAGAAAGGCATTCCCAACTCAATGGCGTTAGCCCCTGCCTCGACAAGAGCGTTCATTAAAGGTACCATTTGCTCCTTTGAAGGATCTCCCGCGCAGACATATGGAATAAGAGCCTTTTTACCCTGAGCTTTTAATTTTGTAAAAACAGCCTGCAGTCTAGACATGCTTTTTCTCCTCGTTCATGTAGGAGAAGACAATCTGCAAATCTTTATCTCCTCGACCAGAAAGATTGACAAGAATATTTTTATCCGGTGGCAACTCCTTTGCCAATTTGATACCGTAGGCCACCGCATGGCTTGATTCAAGCGCCGGAATAATGCCCTCTATGCGGCACAGCCGATGAAATGCCTCCAGAGCCTCACCGTCCTCGATTCCTACATACTGCGCCCTTCCAATGTCATGCAAGTAGGCATGCTCAGGACCTACTCCCGGATAATCCAACCCAGCGGAAACCGAATGTGTGGAGAGAATCTGCCCATCTTCATCTTGCATTACATAGGTACGGTTGCCATGCAACACTCCTGGAGAACCTCCCTCTATGCTTGCTGCATGTTTGCCCGTTGATATTCCTAGTCCTGCCGCTTCAACTCCGATAAGTTTCACATTGTCCTTGGGAATGTAATCATAGAAAATACCCATGGCGTTTGAACCGCCTCCGACACAAGCGACCACGTAATCAGGATCCTTGCCGGTAAGTTCAGGCATTTGCCACTGACACTCTTTGCTCACTACCGAGTTAAATTCCCTCACCATCTCCGGATAGGGATGAGGTCCGGCAACCGTTCCGATAATATAAAAAGTATTATCAACATTAGCGACCCAGTCTCTCATGGCTTCATTCAACGCATCTTTGAGCGTCTTAGAACCGGACTGGACCGGAATTACTTTTGCTCCGAGAAGTTCCATCCTCTTGACGTTGGGAGCTTGGCGAATGACGTCTTCAGCACCCATATAGACAGCGCATTCCATGCCAAATCTGGCCGCAACGGTAGCACTAGCGACACCATGTTGACCGGCGCCCGTTTCGGCAATGACCCTTTTCTTTCCCATTCGCTTAGCTAAAAGGGCTTGACCAATAGTGTTATTGATTTTATGGGCACCCGTATGGTTCAAATCTTCGCGTTTGAGGAAAATCTGAGCTCCGCCTATTTCCTTGGATAATCTTTTGCACCAATATATTGGCGAAGGTCTACCTACAAAATGTTTTAATTCGTATTGAAATTCTTCTATGAACTCAGGATCGTGACGATAACGTTCAAACGCCTCCCGCAATTCATTTAAAGCAGGCATGAGCGTTTCACTGGCAAAGACACCACCGTAACGTCCAAAATGCCCAAATTTATCAGGCTGGTTATATTGCATTGTTAACCTTCTCCAAAGAGATTTGATTTCAAACAGTTATCAGCAGCTCTGACAGCTGCAATAAACCGACTCATTTTCGAGGAGCATTTTACTCCAGGAGAACTTTCCACACCGCTAGAAACATCAACGGCAAAAGGTCTTATTTTGGTAATCGCCTCCTTGACATTGTCTGGCGTCAGTCCACCTGCCAAAATGACATTAGAAGTTTTTGCCGTCGCCAAAAGCTCCCAGTCAAAACTTCTACCGCTGCCACCATAACCTTTTGTTGGCGTATCACACAAAATGTAATTGGCTAAAGAATATTTTTTCTGAGCCTCAGACAAATCCTCGGCACTTGAAATGGAAACAGCTTTAATCCATGGACTACCAAAGCTATGGCAAAACTGTGCTGTCTCGTCGCCATGAAATTGCAGGATAGCTTCTGGCAAAATTTTGAGAGCTTCTTCGACTTCTTCTCTTGTGGGATTGACAAACAGGCAAACCACCTTTAAAGAACCGTCCAAACCGCATACAAGCTCTTTGACCTGTTGCAAAGTAATCGCTCTTTTGGATTTATTCCACAGCACAAAGCCAATGGCATCCGCACCTAGGCTTTGTGCTATTTGCAGATCCTCCATCCTGGTGATTCCGCAGAATTTGACTTTGGTAAGGTTTCTCGCTGACTGCATGGGATCAAATAAAAAATTCTGAGGTTGGATTTACGGGAATTTCAAACTGCTGTGGATATTCAACGGAAGTTAGATACAAGCCAGAAGGATAAAAAGTGGGTGCCGCCGCATCTCTATTTTTTGCCTCGAGAACCTCTTTTAGCCACTCCACCTGTCTGCTTCCTGTGCCTACGTAAACCAAGCAGCCAACGATATTTCTTACCATGTGATAGAGAAATGCATTGGCCTTGACATGGATTTTTATCAGGCGACCGTGTCGAACGACACGTACGAATTCAATGTTTTTAATAGGTGTTTTACTTTGACAGCCCGTTGCTCTGAAGCTCGAGAAGTCGTGCTCTCCTACAAGACATTGGGCAGCCTTGTGCATCTGCTTTTCATCTAAAGGCCTAAAAACCCACCCTGTTCTTCCATTCAATAGAGGAGACCGAACTGGTTCGTTATCAATCCAATACTCGTAGGTGCGACTTAAGGCAGAAAATCTTGCGTGAAAATCTTCAGGCTCGTATCTAGCCCATCTCACCGCCATTGTGTTTGGTAAATAGCTATTGAGTCCCCTTACCCACGATACTTCAAGTCTTTGCACCCCGGTATCCAAATGAACCACTTGGCCGCTAGCGTGCACGTTGGCATCCGTTCTTCCGGCACAGACCGCCCTGATCTTTTCTCCCGTGAATGACGAAACGGCCGCCTCCAAATGATCCTGAACTGTCCGTCCAGACGGCTGGCTCTGCCAGCCTTCAAAGAAGCGACCGTCGTACTCGAGCCCTAATGCGACTCTCATGAAGACTTATTTCTTAAAGTCAACGAGTATACGCATCATACGACGTAAGGGTTCAGCAGCTCCCCATAACAGCTGGTCACCACAAGTAAACGCGGCCACATACTCGTCGCCGAAATTGAGCTTGTGAATACGGCCGATAGGCACGGACAACGTACCCGAAACCTTAGCCGGTGTAAGTTCATGGATGGATTCTTCCTTGTGATTCGGAACCACTTTAACCCACTGATTGGCCTCGGCAAGTAATCTCTCAATTTCTTCACAAGAGATATTCTTCTTCAATTTGATGGTAAGTGCCTGGGAGTGGCAACGCATAGAACCGACTCTGACACAAAGACCATCAACCGGCATACAGCCAGGTTGACCAATAGCCGGTTTACCCAAAATCTTATTGGCCTCTGCTCCACCTTTCCATTCCTCGCGGCTTTGTCCGTGCTCGACTTCTCTGTCAATCCAAGGAATCAAACTGCCAGCAAGCGGTACGCCAAAGGCCTTCTTCGGGAAATCGGTGGCTCGCAGCTCTTCTGTAACCTTTCGATCAATAGTGAGAATGGCTGAACGCGGATCTTTAAGATCTTCCGCCGCAACACCATACAAAGCGCCCATTTGTTCAAGGAGTTCCCGCATATTGGGAGCCCCAGCGCCGGAGGCTGCCTGGTATGTCATGGAGGAAATCCATTCAACCAGATCGGCACGGATTAATCCGTCTAGAGCCATAAGCATCAAACTAACCGTGCAGTTTCCACCGACATAGTTTTTAATACCACTTTCTAGACCATTTTGAATTACGTCCATATTGACGGGGTCAAGAACGATGATGGCATCGGGCTCCATACGCAAAGTAGAAGCCGCATCAATCCAATAACCGTCCCATCCTTTATCTCTTAGGGGTTTGTAGTGGGCCTTAGTCCAATCGCCACCCTGGCAGGAAATAACCGCATCACATGCTGCCAAAGCATCCAAGTCATCAGCGTCTTTAAGGACGGGGTCTGCATTAGGTACCTCGGGGGCTTTGCCACCAGCATTACTTGTGGAGAAAAACGTTGTTTGCACAAAGTTGAAATCGCCTTCTGCAACCATTCTTTCCATAAGCACGGAACCAACCATGCCGCGCCAACCTACCATACCCAATTTCATCATTAACTCTCCTGGTTTTTCTTCCAATTGTTAAGTCAACCTATTTGAGAGCCGCAATAACGGCATCTCCCATTTCAGAGCAAGAAACCTTCTTGCAGCCTTCACTCCAAATGTCTCCGGTCCTATAACCTTGAGACAGGACTTTCTTGACCGCGTTTTCGATGGCGCAAGATTCTTGCTCCATACCTAAAGAATAGCGAAGCATCATAGCCGCAGACAAAATCTGAGCTAGAGGATTTGCAATATTCTTTCCAGCGATATCAGGAGCTGAACCGTGAGAAGGTTCATAAAGCCCCTGTCCCTTGTCATTAAGTGCCGCGGAAGCAAGCATTCCAATTGAACCTGTAAGCATTGCGGCCTCGTCGGAAAGAATATCTCCAAAAAGGTTTCCTGTGACCATGACATCAATGCGTTTGGGTGCCTTGACTAACTGCATGGCGGCATTGTCCACGTACATATGCTCGAGAGTGACTTCCGGATATTGCTTGGACACTTCGATCATCGTGTCACGCCAAAGCTGGCTTGTTTCCAAAACATTGGCTTTGTCGACACTCACAAGATGCTTTTTCCTTCCCATTGCCGCCTTAAAGGCGACGTGTGCAATCCTCTCGACCTCAGGAACCGCATAGCGCATCGTGTCATACCCCTCTTCAGCGCCGGCGAACTGGCCGTCCGGACTAATCCTTTTTCCGCGGGGTTGCCCGAAATAGACATCGCCGGTCAACTCTCTGATCAGCAGAAGATCAAGGCCGGCAACCAATTCCGGCTTAAGAGAAGAAGCGGCGGTCAACTCAGGGAAGCATACGGCAGGCCTTAAATTGACAAAGAGTCCGAGGGCTTTTCTTAAACCTAAAATAGCTTGCTCGGGTCTTAGGTGACGCTCCAGCGTGTCGTATTTGAAGTCACCCACGGCCCCAAAAAGAACAGCATCACTTTCTTTAGCCAATTTGATGCAAGATTCGGGAAGAGGATGACCGTAAGCGGCATATGCCACCCCTCCCACTAAAGATTCCTCAAACTCCAAAGGTAATTTCATAGCAGTAAGTACCTTTAGGGCTTGAGCCATTATTTCCGGTCCGATACCGTCACCGGCCAATACTGCAATCTTTTTTGTCATTTACTAAGTCCTCAAATTATTGTGAAAGTGTTTTTTCCAACCAAGGCTTCTCGGCAAGGCGCTTTTGTTCAAACGCACGTATCTCGTCTTTGTGCTGAAGTGTGATTCCGATATCGTCCAGACCGTTAAGCAAGCAATAACGACGGAATGGCGGCACATCAAATGAGTGTTCCGTACCGTTGGGCTCAATTACTAGCTGCTTATCAAGATCAACAATCAATGAATAGCCGTTGTTGGCTTGGACCTCTTGGAAAAGATGGTCAACCACAAACTCCGGCAACGTAATTGGGAGCAATCCGTTTTTAAATGCGTTGTTATAAAAAATATCCGCGAAACTCGGTGCAATGACTACCCTAAATCCATACTGAGTCAAAGCCCAAGCGGCGTGTTCTCGCGAAGAGCCACAACCAAAATTCTTTCTAGCCAAAAGAATCTGAGCTCCTTTGTAACGTGGCTGATTAAGCACAAAATCCGGATTTATTTTGCGGTCTTTCGGATCTTTTCCCGGCTCCCCCTTGTCAAGGTAGCGCCATTCATCAAACAGATTCGGCCCATAACCAGTACGGAAAATGGATTTCAGATACTGCTTTGGAATAATCGCATCGGTATCTACATTGGAGCGATCTAGAGGAACCACGATTCCTTTCAACACATTGAATTTTTCCATTTGTTCCGCTCCTTAGAATAATTTTCTTACATCAACAAAATGACCCTCAATGGCAGCAGCCGCAGCCATTGCCGGCGAACATAAATGCGTTCTGCTTTTGTTGCCCTGACGGCCTTCAAAATTACGATTGCTCGTTGAGGCACACCGTTCAAAGGGTTCAAGTTTATCGGCATTCATGGCAAGACACATAGAACATCCTGGCTGTCTCCATTCAAAGCCTGCCTCAATAAATATCCTGTCTAAGCCCTCCTTTTCTGCCTGCTCCCGAACCCAACCGGAACCAGGGACCACAAGAGCCTGTTTGACACTGACTTTCTTGTTGAGCTTCTTCACTACATGGGCAGCCAGTCTTAGGTCTTCTATACGACCGTTTGTGCATGAACCAATGAATACTTTGTCCGGGCAGATATCGGTGATGGGTGTTCCAGGCTTGAGTCCCATGTATACATAGGCTCTTTCCCAGCCCTCGCGTTTGACTGGATCTTTCTGTTCGTCAGGATCTGGAGTTTTTCCAGTGATCGGTGCAACCATTTCAGGCGAAGTGCCCCAGGTAACCATGGGCTCAATCTCTTCGGCTCTGATTTGAACTTCGACATCAAACTTAGCATCCGGGTCTGAATGCAGCGTCTTCCAGTACTCGACGGCCTTATCCCAAAGAACACCTTCAGGCGCGAGGGGACGTCCTCTCATGTACTCAATGGTTTTTTCATCAACCGCTACAATTCCACAGCGAGCTCCTGCCTCAATAGCCATGTTGCACAATGTCATGCGTCCTTCCATGGAGAGATTCCTGATAGTTGATCCTGAGAATTCAATAGCGCAACCTGTACCTCCTGCGGTACCGATTTTGCCAATGACGAAAAGAGCAACATCCTTACCGGTCACTCCAGGAGCAAGATTTCCCTCCACCGTTACCCGCATATTCTTCATTTTCTTAGTGAGCAGCGTTTGAGTCGCCATCACGTGTTCCACTTCACTCGTGCCAATACCAAAAGCAATTGCGGCACAGGCCCCGTGAGTGCTCGTGTGGGAGTCGCCGCACACAACAGTCATACCAGGCAAGGTCGCTCCTTCTTCAGGTCCCATGACGTGAATGACACCCTGCCCCTGGGAAAGAAATGGGAAGTATGCAGCGCAACCATTTTCGGCTATGTTTTTGTCAAGGGTACTTACTTGCAGATGAGAGATGGGATCAGTAATGCCATCCATTCCCAATTCCCAGCCAGTCGTTGGGGTATTGTGATCAGCCGTAGCCACGATGGAGGTTTTTCTCCATAAAGGACGATTGTTCATTCGAAGTCCTTCAAAGGCTTGTGCACTAGTGACCTCATGCACCAAGTGGCGATCTATGTAAAGAGTTGCCGTGCCATCCTCTTCGGTTCGGACAACATGCTCATCAAAAATCTTGTCGTATAAAGTCTTGGGAGTATTTTCCATCTTGTTCTTGAGTTTCGTTAAATATTCAAAAGCTAATTGTTTGAGTATGACACCGAAAAACGACAATCGGCACATTTAGCGGGGAAATTTGTGACGTGTTCTCCCTGAAGATCAAGGAGATTCTGAAAGAAAATTGAAGTTGAATTACAACCTTTCTGGGTACCGGATTTCTTTCAACCGCATTGAGCTCTGTTACGCAGAGCCTGATCCATCAAAACAATAGCAATCAAAGCTTCCAGTATGGGAGCAGCCCTAAGTCCAACACATGGATCGTGACGACCCTTGGTGCTAACGACGACATTCTCTCCCTTTACATTTAGCGTTCTAAGCTCCCGTCTTATGGACGGGGTCGGCTTGATGGAAACCTTGCAAACAATTGGTGCGCCGCTAGATATACCGCCAAGCACACCCCCCGAATGATTACTGGCAAACAGTCCCGGGTACTGTGTACCCATCTCATCAACGTTATCAGTCCCGTTAAGCGAAGAAACTGCTGTTCCCTCACCTATTTCCACTGCTTTAACCGCATTAAGCCCCATTAGAGCATAAGCCAGTTCTGCGTCTAACCTTCCATAGATCGGTTCTCCCCAACCGGCGGGAACATGCAATGCTTCCACGGTAAGCTGAGCTCCGACAGAATTGCCTTCCTTGCGAAGACAGTCCATAAATGTTTCAAGTTCAGGTATTTTTTTCGGATCTGCACAAAAAAAAGGATTATTTTCAACAGCATTCCAATCTTTCACTTCCAAACTAATTGGACCGAGTTTTGTTAGACAAGCACGAATTTCTATACCATAGTTCTGCTTTAGCCACTTCTTAGCCACCGCTCCAGCAGCAACTGTTGGGGCCGTTAATCTCGCCGAACTGCGTCCTCCTCCCCTCGGATCTCTTATCCCATACTTTTTAAAGTATGTGTAATCGGCATGGGCGGGTCTGAACACTTCGGAAATATCAGAGTAGTCCTTGCTTTTTTGATCGATGTTTCGAATCAAGAGAGCAATAGGAGTGCCAGTTGTTTTACCCTGATAAATTCCGGAAAGGATTTCCACTTGATCGCTTTCCTGTCTTTGCGTGACGTGCCTTGACTTTCCAGGGCGCCGTCTTTCCAACTCTTTTTGTATGTCTTCAGCTGATAAGTCCATTCCCGGTGGACAGCCATCAATCACAGCACCTATCGCAGGACCATGGGACTCACCGAAATTGGTGACAACAAAAACTTTTCCAAGACTTGAACCAGCCATCTGAAATTCTCCGGAGCTAATTACGCGGATTAATCTTACAAAAGGAATGCAGACAAAATCACTCAATAACATTAATATCGTAATTATCATGCCTAATCAGCTCTGATTTAGGTGACTTCACCTAGAGTTACACCTCTTTGCCTTCGTTAAAATACTGCAATGTTCAAGGGGTACTCTACGTGGGCAGTCGTTAAAAGCGATTGAAACTTAGTGCCTTTTGTACTTTGGCTCCCACTACCAAAAGGCTATGCAATCCAAGTCACTAATACTACTTGCCCTGAAGGACTCTATCCCAGTTTTTGTGGGTTACATTCCATTGGGTATCGTTTACGGCTTTTTGTTTGTTCAGGCGGGCGGTAACTGGTGGACGGCAACTTTAGCTTCCGTCTTGATCTACGGCGGAGCAGCCCAATACATGATGGTTCCCATGCTCAGCGCAAGCGTTCCTGTTCTAGCAATTGCGTTAGCAACACTCGTCATCAATTTCCGTCATGTTTTCTACGGAATATCCCTTTTTAATCGGTATCCGGCAAAAGGATTTATGCGCTGGTTCATGATTTTCGCTTTGACCGATGAAACGTATTCTCTTGTAACCACTCTTCCGAAAGAGACGCCTGTGGTTAGGATGTTTTGGATCTCGCTATTCAATTGGTGTTGGTGGATTTTAGGAAGTTTTATTGGTGGCGTAATTGGCGAGTCAGCAAAAGTAGATATCCCCGGACTTGATTTCGTCTTGACCAGTCTATTTGCAGTCCTACTCTGTGAGCAGTGGAGAGGTAAACACAATCCTCTTGCCCTTTGGGCTGCGTTAGTTTCTTATGTAGTTGCCCGGTTGGTTAGCGCTGAACACGCAATGGCCCTCTCAATTACGTTTTGCGTAGCGGCAGGGATTGCGATTGCCCTTAGGCATTCACCCAAGGAGGCTAAATAATGGACGATTATCTGTACCTCCTGACGGTGTTTGTGGTCATGGGAATCATCTCCTTCGGGGAGAGAGCTTTACCGTTTGTCGCCAGCAACTGGCTCCGAAAGCAGAAGTGGACACAAACCTTAGGAGATTTTCTTCCTCTTGCCATCATGATGATTTTGGTATTGCATTCCGCTCTCGGGCTGTCAACAAATCGCGGTTCTTTTGAATACTTTCCAGAGGTATTCGGAATAGCCATTACCTTGGCTCATCAAGTTTTCACGTGAAAAGGAGTAAACCAACAGAGTTTTTTAAGAAAAGCAACTCCCTTTTCAGCAAA
>CANQMZ010000023.1 GCA_947625105.1 uncultured Parasutterella sp. | reverse complement strand
CACCGGCTGAGGGTACGTAATCGATATACATTATTGTAGCCTATTATTAATAATAGGCTACAATGATAACAAAAAAAACTACCTATCTAACGAATCCATTCATTATCATAGGCTCCGCCAAAGAAAAACAATGTAGCCTAAAAAATACGGCGGGAACTTAGGATCAATAGAAATACCGACACCTAAAAGAGCGGCTTGTTTGCAAGAAAAAGCATCTCCTATTTCTTCCGTGGCGTACTCTTCCGATAAAGGGACTATTTGGTCTTTGTGGGTAACAAACTTCGTGTGGGGATATATTCTTGATCTTCTTAGGAGCAATTTATGCTTTTTAAGATCCTCAATGCTTTTCGGCTCTCCATGGGCCTCTAGATACCCGGGGGAACACAAAAACATGTTGTAACTGTAGCCAGCGTCAAACCATGCTATTTTTTCGGACTGAGGAATATAAGGAAGCATGGCCAACTCAATTTCGTCTTCCTCAAGGTGACGATGGTCGCAATCATTGTGAATTTCAATCTGCAAATCGGGATCTATTTTCTTATATTCATCAAGTATTCCGAAGAGATCCTCCCTTGTCATATTCACCGGCAAGGACATTTTTACATTTCTTTTCACACTGGTAACTAAATTGACGACGGAACAAAGTTTTTCATGAGCTTTGAGCATAGCTTTGGCCGGTTGCAATGCCTTCAGGCCAGTAGAAGTCAGTCTCAACGGCCTTTTGCTTCTGTCAAACAAGTTAACTTCCAAATCCTTTTCAAGATTCGCTAGTATCCTTGAAGTCGTTGCCAAATCCATATTCATTTGAATTGAAGTTTGGACGATGCTCAAAGTCTGCGAGGTTTTTAAAAAGATTTTCCAAGCAAGAAGATTTTCTTTTGGTCGCACGGGTTTCTCTTCATTACCATTCTCAAATTTCGAGAACTATATTCTCTTTTTACCTGTTTCGTCTACTCACCTTGTTTCATAAAATCAAGACGGTTTACACAAGGAGCTTTTATGAAATTTTCCCAATCCATTTTATTTTTTAGTGCACTAGCTGCACTTTCAATATCTTCTGTTACCGTTGCTAAAGACGGCACTTATACCGCTACCACCCTAGGTCGTAACGGGGACGTAACAGTCCAAGTCACTATTTCCAATAACAAGCTTGAAAACGTAAAAGTTTTAAATTGGAGTGAAACGCACCCTGTTGCTGATTTACCGAAAATAAAGGTCCCCGCTGACATTGTTAAATACCAATCAACGAATGTAAACAATGTGTCGGGGGCCACATTGACAACTTTTGCCATAAAAGCAGCTGTTCGCGATTGCATTAAACAGGCTGGTCTTAATCCCGATGATTTTGCGGTCAAAGTCCCCGAACTCAAAAAAGTTAAAGGACTCGTAAAGGAAAAAGCCGATATTGTCATTGTTGGTGCCGGCGGTGCGGGATTATCCGCTGCTGTCGCCGCAGCTGAAAAAGGGCTTAATGTCATAATTCTCGAAAAAACGCACTTCGCCGGTGGTAATACTTCCGTCTCTGGCGGTTGCTACAACGCGGCTGACCCAGAGGGACAATCTGGTATCCAAATGACCGATGGTCAAAAGGCCGCCATTGATAAACTTTTGGAAGAAAAGCCTAAAAATGAGCTTCAGGCTGACTTAATCAAACAAGTTAAAAAACAATGGGCCGACTATAAAACATCGGGTTCTAGGAGTTTGTTTGACACACCCCAGTTACACGCCCTACAAAGCTGGAAAGCAGGTGATTACAAAGCTGACCTTGCCTTGATATATAAATTAGCTCTTTTAGCCCCAGAAACTCAAAAAACACTTGCTGGTATGGGACTTAAGTGGCAAAAGACACCTACTCAGTTTGTTGGCGCTTTATGGCCTCGATCCCATCGTGCCAGCAACTATAAATCCGGAGTTGGCTATATCGATACTTATCTTGACCTCATCAAGGAAAAGAATTATCCGATCAGCTTCATGATGAACACCCCAGCCAAGAGACTTATCACTAAGGGAGAAAAAGTGATTGGCGTTGAGGCAACGGGACCTGACGGTAAGACGTATGAGATTTTGGCCTCAAAAGGTGTAATCCTTGCCTCTGGCGGTTTCGGCGCGAATGTCAAGATGAGAAACAAGTACGATGAAATCTGGGATAAAAAGTTGGATGACAAAGTCAAAACTACGAATATGCCGGCCATCACTGGTGATGGCATTAATATGGCATTGAAAGTTGGTGCAGGTCTTAAGGATATGGGATATATCCAATTACTTCCTACGACAGACCCAGCGACTGGTTCAACTAATCACAAAATTGTTGAATCAACCAATATTTATGTCAATAAGTTAGGTAATCGATTCGTTAACGAGCAAGAAAGACGAGATGTGTTGGCTAAGGCGGCACTAGCGCAACCAGACCATATCTTTTACGTAATCGGTACCGAACAGACTCTTTTGAAAGACAAAGAAGGTCGTGGTCCTTATGGAATCATGATTTCGGATTTGCTCAAACAAAAGAAGGCTTACAAGGCAGAAACGCTTGATGAACTTGCCAAAACGCTTGGTATGAACGCCGATAATCTCAAGAAGACAGTTGCTAAATGGAATGAGTTCTGTAAGACCCAAAAGGGTGACGAGTTTGGTCGATTAAGTTGTGAAGAGGGCAATAAACTTCCTGGAGGGCCGTACTATGCATCCGTTATGACACCTTCAGTCCATCACACGATGGGCGGGCTTCGCATAAATGCTAATGCACAGGTTCTTAACACCAAGGGGCAGCCCATTCCTGGGCTTTTCGCCGCTGGTGAAGTCACTGGCGGCATCCACGGCACCAATAGAGTAGGCTGCAATGCCGTTCCCGATGCGCTTATTTTTGGTCGGCTCGCAGGAATAGAAGCAAGTAAACGTTAATTTCGGTCTATAGATGCCAGCTCTTTGCTGGCATCTATTTTAGAAAGTTGCTAGAGCTCGTTTTCGTCTCTTTAACCACTCAGCAAAAAAGTAGTCAAATATTCGGTACCCTTTTACCTCTTTCACGAGAATACCTTTTTCCATTAGAACAGTACAACTTCTTTGAACCGCACTAGCGGTTCCCAAAAAATGGCGTTGTATAAACGAAGAAGAATAGATGCTCTTCACTGTCCCTTCTTTGAGCACGGCGAATAAAAAAGCTCTTTCTTTCACTGTCAACGAAGAAAGTATCTGATAATAACTTTCTTCATTGAATCCAATAATATTGGACAAAGCTTTCGGAAGCATATCCTCTATGCATGCGGACCCATTAGGCGTCATTGAATAAAGGTTGTTCATCGTAAACTGAACGAACCAGGTTGTTCCTGCGTACTTGTCATAAACCGTTTCTACGAGAGATTGTTCAATCGACTTCCCCGACTGTTTAAATTTCTCCTGTGCGAACCTTGTATATTCATCCTTTTCAATGGCACCTAGACTCAGATAGACAGCACTCTGATAAAACGGTCGATTGACATCCATAAAAATTTCGTTTAGTAAATGATGCTCACTGCCAGAAAAGATGACTGTCACGTTTCTGACCTCTTGGCATGCACTTCTCAATAACGCTTCAACGTTTTTTTCTGGAAATTTAGCTACCTGCTGAAATTCATCCATGGCCAGTATTACCGGCTTGTCAAGAGTATCGAGAAAAGAAAATACCTCGTTGATTGTTTGCTGTGGACTCTTTATCTCTCCCAAGCTCAAAGATAAAGTGGGCGAACCTGACCCGTCAATAGAAAAGTTCAGTTGAAGTGATTTAATGGCCGAAATAAAACTTTTCCATAACGAATCTTTTTTACTTCCGAGCTGAGCAAAAGTAGCCTTACTCAACCAAAGAGTAAATTCAGACAATGAATTTGTTGGGAAAGCATCAAAAAAGACACAATAAAACTTTTCTTGCACCTCTCGCTGACTGAACAAATGGCGAATTAACCCTGTTTTTCCCATTCTCCTCGGTGAATATAAAACGGTATTTAAGCCATTTTTCATGTGATCAAGTAATTGCTGTGTTTCCTTGACCCGGTCGCAGAAATATTCTTCTGAAATATACTTCCCGACAACAAAAGGATTATTAACTGCCGACATGTCCATCCTCAAAATTATTTAAAAATTATTATAATATTTTTATAATTTAAAATCAGCACATGTTCTTATGGATTGGTTCCTAATACCACAGCGCTACTGTCAATCACTGAGAATAACGCATTAATCTAACTCTATTTCTTTGGTGTATTTCCAAATAAATTCCAAAACAGCACCCGCTAACTTCCCTTTTTACCAACGGTTTTCTTTATAAGTTCATAACACGCTTGGAGCTCTTGGGCGGAGTGAACCTTAAATTTTTTGGACAGGTTCAGTCTGTGACCCTGTACTGTTCTTTCTGACAATCCGAGTCTTTCTCCAATAATCTTGCTCGTTAAGCCTTGAGCTACAAGGTGCAATATGCCCTGTTCTCTCTCACTCAAATCGTGATAAATTTGTACGATTTCATGGATTCCCAATCCACTTCTTCGCAAATCGCACTTGGCGATTGCTTCTTCAAGAGCTCTCTCTAATTTGTCAACTTCCACTGGTTTTTGAAGAAAATCAACCGCTCCCTTTTTTAATACCCTTATTGCTGTGTCAAGGTCGGCGTGTCCAGTGACAACAATAATTGGTATATCAGACCCCTGCTCAAGCAAAATCTTTTGAAGTTCAATTCCACTGATTTCTGGCATCCGCACATCTAATAACAGGCATCCTGGTTCTTCTTGATCATCCTTTTCCAAGAACTCCTTTGCGCTTTGATAAGTCTTAATCCGCCAGTTTCGACATGTAAGAAGAAAATCCAACCCTTTTAAGACGGCAGCATCGTCGTCGACAATTCTTATCAAATACCGCGCCTTAGCAGTGGAATCCATCATTTGGGACTCCCCTTGTCACGGGCATCAAAAATAACCTTTGCCGTAAGACCACCATCCTTGTTTGGGTTCATCATGAATTTTGCTCCCATAGACTCAGTTATTGATTTCACCACTGCTACACCCAAGCCAAGACCTCCCTCTTTTTTACTCTCAAGAATTTTTTCTCCTATTTTGGATACCTGTTCGTCAGAGAGTTGCACTCCTGAGTTTTTCATTTCTAAAGTGATAGTGTTGTTTTCTGTTCTCACAAGCCGAATGAAAACCCTCGGATCGGTTTCTTCTAAACTTGCTTCCACCGAGTTTTTGAATAAATTCCAAACCAGCAACTGACATTCCAAGGCATCTCCCGTAACTATCAATCCTGACTCTATTTCGCAGTTAATTGAAACCCTCCCGGAGTAACGAACCTGCATAGTTTTGAGAATATCCTGGCAAATAAAACTTAACTGAACTATCTCTGTTCGAGTTGCCTGTCTTTTTGCGTATAGCCTTACTCTCTTTACAATCTGTGTGGCCCTCTTTAACTGATTGTCCAGTTCGGAGATTCCATAAAGAAAAGAAGTTCTGTCAAATTTTTTGTTTTCTAAAAGCGATTTGAGTCCTTCAACAAAATATGTGCAAGCCGCAAGAGGCTGATTCATTTCATGAGCAAACATTGACGAGAGTTGTCCCACCATGTTGAGCTTCTGCTGAGACTCCATTTTTTCAGTAAGTTGATGGGCTTTGGCTTCCACCTCCTTTCTGCGGTTTGTTTCCTGTGTCAATTCTGCTGTTCTTTGCTCAACTAGCTGACTTGTTCTCCAGCCATGTGCAACGAGACCGAAAACACCAAAAATACAAAGAATTACGAGAGGCCAAAACTCGTTCCATATCCTTTTGATATCCCAGTGCCTGAGGTACTCGTACGGTCCCACACGGAGGCTCTTGTATAGATCATCTACTGGCTTGAAGTCTGTTGCCATAGACCAAGAAT
This sequence comes from uncultured Parasutterella sp., assembly GCA_947625105.1. Lineage (GTDB taxonomy): Bacteria > Pseudomonadota > Gammaproteobacteria > Burkholderiales > Burkholderiaceae_F > Parasutterella. Next base: position 13,095 of record CANQMZ010000023.1, on the reverse strand, counting down.
GAGTCTCGGAAGCTTTCGGCATACTTAAAAGAGCCACCGAAACCGCTCTCGCTAGTTCGTGGTCAACTGCCCGTGTTGAGGCAAACGTATTGTTTGGGTAGTACCGCGTCGAATGAATACAAGCGACCGGTCCCTGGCGCGGGGCAATAACTTTTAACTTATCTAGAAGCGGGACATTATGCTGTTCAAATTCTTCTATCCAACAAGCCCTGAGATAGATGATGTCCGTTTCATCTTTTAGAACCGCATCAATGAGTTTATGAGAATTCTCTCCAACAAATTTCACCGATGAGAAAAAATGTTCGTAATCAAAGCCGTTAGCTTGCAGCTCTGCCATCCCCGTCCGATATCCGTGGAACGCAGTCTCGTAATTGGCCATGAAACGTTTGCCTTTCATGTCTTCAAGCGAGTTGACATCTGTCCGGTTTTTTAATGTAACAAAAGCCCCCGCCGTCCCAAAATTCGGCTGAGGCTTTTCCTTCGTCACTACCGTGGCTATGTCTCTAACTCCAAAGGGCAGCATTCGCCAAAAAAATCCTGAAGAGGCAAAGAAGAAATCTATTTCTCCGTTTTTTATTGCTTGCTCTAGATCTTTAGAACTGAATACTTTCGCCTGTACTTGTCTAGGGTAAAGTTTTTCTTGGAGAACGCGCAAAGTAGGGGTGAAATCCATGTCCTTGCTTAGTGGTGGTGCGAAATGGATCAGACCGATCTTCACCGGAGATAAGTTTTCTGTCGCCATTACCCCGCTAGACAGACACGAGACAACCATTAGAAGCAGACTGAGCTTTCTAATGGATTCCATGATTAGCCTAATCAATTCTGTTTATCGCCATGACACGAAGAACAGCTTTTTAGCTGATAGTTGTGGTGGCAAGCATAACAGGGCTCAAGATTAGCGCTCGTATCTTTATACCCTGGTTTCGGTGGCATAGGATGTTGACTATGACAATCTATACACTCAATTGCATTTTTTTCATCCCCACCATTGTGTGGAATCCAAACATGCGGATTTACCGGCCCACTATCTGATTGAGCTTTTACGTTCTTTTTGATCAAATCGTCAAATGTCGGTCCATGACAAGCCAAACATTGTTCCTTAGTTAAAGTTTTTTGTTCTTGGGCCTGAGCAGAAAAATTCGTCACACTGATAAATAAGGCTAAGAACAAACTAATGGGAAGTATCTTTTTCATTGTTTAACTCTCGGATTTGTGTCGCCCTAATAGGGCGACACTTTACTTATAAAGAATTATCTTTATTTTTTCGAAGCTGCGTGCTCTCCTGCCCAACGACCAGGCATGATTGCTCTTGGCATACCATTACCCACATACAGGCCACCAGCACTTTCACCTGCAGCATACAAACCTTCAATTGGTTTCATATCGTGGCCTAAAACTTGGGCGTTGTCGTTGATTGCCAAACCTCCGGTAAGATTGTGGACAAACAGAACGAGACGAACAGCATGGAATGGACCTTTTTCAATTTTCTTGGTTAGGTTTTCAGCTGGTTTGTCAAAATCCTCATCTTTCTTGGCGTCAACAAAACCGTTGTAACGCTCCACTGTCTTGACAAGATTTGGCTGTTTGGTGAGCTTTGCCAAATCTTCTAGAGTATCAGCAGAAAATGCATAACCTTCTTCACAAGTAGGCGCTTTCACATCCCAGTGATACTTTTTGGCGGTTTCGTCATCAAACACGGTCCATAAAAATTGATCCGGCTGAGCAAGGGCCACATCATAAAAAGAATATCCACCGAGGTTAGCTTTATCCACCTCCTTAACAAAGCGATCACCGTTTTTATTGGTAAAGATTACTTCGTTCCAACGAGGTCCAGACACTCCAATTCCGGGGGCACCGTATTTACTTCCTTTGGGGAATCCATAATGGAAAGTTCCAAACATTCGACGCAGGTGTGGGGTATCTTCGCAACGGTCTCCTACTAAAATTCCACCAGCGTCCACACCAGCGAGAATTGCGCTGCCATCGGGAGCAACAAACGGATAACCAGTAGCATTCATATTGTCAGTAAACCGAGGATCAGTCAGGCGGCGGAGCTCTTTATTGGCCTTCCAGCTTCCACCCGCTAAAACAACTCCTTTAAGGGCCTGGATATTCATGAATTTACCGTCTGGCGTTTGGACTTTTGCACCGATGACTTTGCCTTTGTCATCCTTGTAGAGGGAAACGAGCTTGTGCTCCATGAGAATCTTGCCACCCTTGCCAGTGTAGTATTCGTAGAAAGGCATCATCACACCGCGGCCAGTCATAAAACCACCGCTAGGTTGAGGTTTTCTGTTGCCATCGCCAGAATCTTTCCACCAAATATGATGGTAACTTTCGTGGTGCTGGGAGTCGTATTTGCCAGGCTTAGTAAAAGTCGGTAAGAATTTCACACCATGCTCTTCAAGCCAAACTTGTGTACCAGGGCACATCTGGGCGTATTTAGCCACTAGTTCGGGAGTATTCTTCCTGTATTCATGATGCATTGGGTTGGTTAACTTCTTGTATAAAAGTTCTGGAGAATCCTCCACCCCGTGTTCTTTTTGGGTACGAGTGCCACCGCCTAATGCGATAATTCCGCCGTTGATGATTGCACATCCACCGTAATTTTTTCCCTTTTCAAGAACAAGTGTCTTCGCTCCTTTATCCATTGCTGAAATGGCTGCCGACATCCCCGCGATTCCACTACCTGCTACAAGAACATCCGTTTGGGCATCCCATTTCGGTGTTGCTTGTTTTGTTTGAGCCAGAACTGATGAGCTAACAGCGCCAAAAGATCCAACTGAAATAATTGAAGACGCTTTCAAAAAATTACGACGTGAAGTCATTCCTACTCTCCTTTGATGGGTTAATCAATAAATTAATTTTCTTATGATTAACTGCTCGAGTAGGTACTGTTCTATTCAATCACTAAGGGAAAATCCCACTTCTTCACAACTACGCCAATGCAATAAAAACCGCTCTTTTTCCACTCTCTCACGATTACTGACCATTAAAACTGCCGTATACACATGGCGCTTCTCTTTTTAGAGACCCAAGCTTTCATTCTCAAACCTGTCTATTAACTCATAGATCTTCCTGGCAAAGAAAGTTTATCTGTGTCGATACCTCCCTTCAGATGTGAATACCCTTGATTGTCCTGCCTCGATTCTTCAATACCAGATTTTCACGCTGTTCTCTAATTTCTTCCTCTAGGTGCTTTGCTACAACTACAGATGCATTTTGAGGGCTCTTTAATGCCTTGTTACTGATGGAAGTCTGCGCGGTTGCAAATGCTGCTAAGGCCAGGTACGTAAAAAGCTCTCGAAGCAAAACAAAACCACCAACGGCATCAGGAGGTTAGTGAGATGGTGGTAAATCAGGTAGCTTGATGATTTTGTAGGATAGTACGCTTAGGGCTATTGTTTAATTCGCACCTTTTCTACCACCCCACGCATCTGACAACTTCCTCATAAAGTCGGTAAAGTCAGCCCTTTTGCATACGACTTTTCCCCTTACTTTAAAAGTTTTTGGAAAGACTCGCTCGGCATTGCAAATATGCTCTTACCGCATGCCCAATAACAGCCATTTCAGCTGCATAGATGACTTGCGAATTTGGTAACACTTTACTCATGTTTCCTCTGGTTTATGCCCGTCCTCCTTCTTGGCCTGATTTTCTGGTTTATCACCTTCGAAGTCGTTTTTTTCATCTTCCTCGGCAATGTCCTTGAGCGCGGATTTCATTATGTTTTTGACCGCATCGTTCCGGCTTTTCTCCGCAGACTCGGCCAGAGCCGCCGCTTTGATCAAACCCGTGCCAACCTGTAGCGCGCTGGCAACCGACAACGTTGTCCTGTAGGATTGGCCCCGGCCGCCGATACTAGCGAACTCAAGATTGACCTTTCCGACTTTAGGTTCGATTGCAACAATGCCTATTGGGTTCTCTTTATCTGTCATTTGCCTTCTCCTTCTTAAGTTGTTTTCTGCGCTCTTTGCAAAAAATTCGTCTAACCGATCTCGCATTCCGCAAACGCTAGCTTCGTTCAGTATAGTTTTGACAAAGTGGACCGCTGCTCTGATCAAGTTGCACCAATTTCCCGCACGTTGTTCGCCGTAGTCGTTTTTCCACCAGTTAACTTGAATTTGTTCGTGTAACCAGCTTCTCGCCACTTTGTTAAATGTATTTTCTGCTAGCTTCCTTTCTCCTTTGGCTTTTTCTGCTTCCCTTTTGTCTATGGAGGCTTGTTTCGGGCTAATTCCATTGTCAATTAATAATCTATCCTGCTGTGCCAGTACTCTAGCGCCTTTTTCATTTTTGCGCATTTTTTATCTTAGAGGGACTCTTTGACGTACGCTTAGGAGCGATATTGGGCGGTTAGTAGAATGGTGGCAACTTGTGGCACGGATTATCTTTCAACCACCCCAAATCAATGGCGTAATTAAACGCCCCAGATAACACTTGCACTTCTTTGATCACTGTCGCCGGGGAAATGAACCCGCCTCTTTGAGTGTTGGGAGTGACAAGTCTGTCGTCAACGTATTTCTGTATTGTCGCCTTATCGACTTCTCCGATGGCAAGAGTGGCCATAGGCAGACGATAAAACCTGTCAATTCTCAGACCTTCCGCCTTAGCCGAGTGTTTCTTCGGCGTGACTTCTTTCTTGTACTTTTGCAACAAATCGACGAGCGTGTACTTTTTGCTTATCTGATACGGCGACGATTCGAGTTTTACAGCGAATTTGTATGCTTCGGCTTTCGTCTTGAATGTTTTCTGTCTTTTGCTTTTGCCTAGGTAAAACTGGACCCTGTAAGTACCCTCTTTTGTTTTTTGAACCGACGACATTTTCCACTCCGTGAATCCACTCTATTTCCACTCCATTTAGGTCAAAATACATCAAAAAAGGTCAAAAAGAAAAAGAAAGAGCCTCGATATATCAAGGCTCGTCATAAAAGGTCAACATCCAGTGGTGGCGAATCAGGGACTTGAACCCCGGACACAAGGATTATGATTCCTCTGCTCTAACCAGCTGAGCTAATTCGCCAGAATTTGTTATTGTACATGGCATTTAAAATAAATGCAAACTTTCATTTTCCGCAAACCCACTGCTTGTAGAAATGCATGATAGGACCATGCCCATGACCAACGTGAAGCTCGTCCGCATGCTCTATGGCATTAGAAATAAACTCCTTGGCGGCTCTTGCTGCCGAAGGAACATCCTCGCTTACCGGAAGAAGCGCTGCCAGAGCCGATGATAGAGCACAACCCGTACCATGGGTATTCTTAGTTTTTGTTCTTTTTGACTTTAGTTTTATCGTTTCGGAGCCGTTATACAAGAAATCTTCGGCCATATCATCGTTTTCTCGATGACCACCTTTGAGGTAGACCCAACCAACTTCTCCTTTTATCCTCCAAAGACGTTCGGCTGCATGTTGCATTTGTTCGTCATTGGTGATTGCTTCACTTTCTAATAGCCGGGCTGCTTCTGGCAAATTAGGAGTAATGATGGTGGACATTTCTAGGAGTTCTGTCCTGAGTGTGGAAACCGCATCGTCATTAAGCAGCGCATCACCGCTTTTTGCAACCATTACCGGATCCAGAACAATGTATTGAGGCTTCCAATACCTCAATCTTTGCGCAATTGCCTTGATCAAATCAGAATCAAAAAGCATTCCTATCTTGACTGCGTCAATGTGAACATCTTTAAACAAGGTATCAATTTGCTCAACCACAAATTCTGTCGGAATAGCGACCACCCCCGTCACGCCTTGCGTATTCTGCGCAGTGACCGCGGTCACCACTCCGGTGGCATAGGCCGACAAGGCACTCATGGTTTTTATATCCGCCAGAATCCCCGCTCCACCTGAAGGATCGACCCCTGCTATTGATAAAACGTTTGGATGTTTAGTTGCCATTTTTTCCTCTATCTAACAAATCTTCAATGACTTTTAATGTCTTTTCTGTTGCCCCTCTTTTGGAGGCGAAAAACCTCTTTGCGTTCTCCGCTAATTTAACCGCTTCTTCCGGATGATTTAAAAGTTCTTTTATTTGTTTTATAGCGCTTGCACCATCTCCAACCCGGATTATTGCTTGAGTGTCTTCCGCTTCATTAATGATCGTCTCGAAATTAAAGCTGCTAGGTCCTACGACCAACGGAACTCCAAGAGCACATGGTTCTATCGGGCTCTGCGACCCATAATTGCCAAAACTTCCTCCCATGATAGCCATGTCAGATAACCCATAATAGAGGTTCATCTCGCCCATTGAGTCTCCCAAAACCACCTCAACTTCCCCAGCAAATAGTCTTCTCAAATCTTGTTCTGAGGAACGCTTCCTTACCGAGAAATTCTCTTTCTCGATAAGGTCAAAAACTTCATTAAATCTCTGAGGATGTCTCGGCACGATAAGCCAAATTACCTCTGGAAAATTCTTCTTCTCCTTTTTGATTGCGTCAAGAAAGATTTTTTCTTCGCCGTCTCTCGTACTTGCAAGCAAAACTACTTTTTTGGCTACCGCTCTCTTTGTTTTTTGGGCATCAGCTAGCTGTTTTTCATTGGGTAAGAAATCAAACTTTAAATTTCCTAGCACCTTGACATCTTTGCAGCCGGCTTCTCTTAATCGGCGGGCATCAGCAACCGATTGTGCCAATGCGACTGTCAACCTTGTCATCGAATCAGTAAGGAGGGAACCCACTTTCAGTGTCTTCTTCAACGATCTTTCTGACAATCTTCCATTAACTAAAGCCACAGGAACATTCGCTTGTCGTGCATAATAAGTAAGGTTTGGCCAAACTTCAGTTTCCATCAGCAAACAAAGGGAAGGGTTCGTCTGATCAATAAAATTTTTTATCGCAAAAGGAATGTCATATGGCAAATAACTTTGTTGAATTCTGCCTGCGAAGCGTTCAGCAAAATGCCTTCCGACATCTCTTCCCGTCGGCGTCGTATGTGTATAAAAGATTTCAATGTCAGGCCTCTTTTGAAGCATTTCTTCAACGAGCCTAAAAGAAGCCCTCGTTTCTCCGACAGAAACCCCGTGAATCCATATTCGTTTCAACCCCTCCTTAGGTGCAGGATATTGCGCTAGTCCAAATCTCTCGGACCAATGCTCCCTGTACTCTGGCTGTTTTATTGATCTCTTAAGCAAATAGCCCATCGCAAAAGGCGCAGCCAAGAACAACAAGGAGCTATATAACCAACGAGGGATACTCATTGAGTAACCTCCTTGAAAGCGGCAAATACTTCCTCAACCGATGGACAAGTCCCCGGACCGCCAAGAGAATGTTTTTTACCATTACCGACTAACGGGACCAGATTAATTGGATAGTCCCTGAAAATACCTACTGTCGGCTTCCCCATAGCCGATGCAAGGTGAGTCATGCCGGTATCTACTCCAACGATTGCTGCGCTTGTTCCAATAATGTTCATTAGTTGACCAATGGACATTTTTTCTAATACTCGAGAGCTTGCTCCAATGCTTCTGGATATTGAACTGACGCGATCAAATTCCTCCTCGGAACCCCACGAAAAATCTACTGAAAACCCAAGTGACCGCAGTTGTTTTCCTAACTCGATCCAATTTTCTCTGGGCCAAAGCTTGGTTTTGCGACTGGTATTGCAGAAAAATAGAACCCTTTTTTCGACAGGTCCGTTCATCTCTTGCCTGAAACTAAATTCCGGATCGCCTACAACGCAATAGTCAAGAGCTAGCGCAGCCAGTTCCCTGCATCTTTGAACTGCCGATTCCTGTTTGCTAACAGCAAACTTGTTTTCATACCATGATGAGGCCATTGGCTCTTTGATGGAGTCCTTGTCATAGCCACTTACTGGTTGCCCTGTCCACGAAGCTAATATCGCACTCTTGATTAGGCCTTGGAGATCAATTACAACATCGTACTTTTTAGATTCCAGTATCCCTTTCAGCTCACCAATCTGCGCCCAAGTTTCCTTGGAAAAGATTTTCTTTCTCCAGCGCCGTACAGCACACTCGACCACTTCGGAAACAAGAGGAGAGGCTTTCGGAATATCGGCAAAGGCTTCTTCAACCAACCAGTCAATAGAGGCCTCAGGACAAGCTTTCCTGATATCGCTAAGCACGGGGATGGCGTGAACAACATCGCCCATTGAAGAAGTCTTTACTAAAAGAATTTTCATAAATTTTTAAAAGGGTAATTTCGCTGTGGGAGCTACTTTCAGAATTTCTCGTCTAAACACCTCTTGTATTCGTTTTAGAGCTCCCTCGGTATCTGCCTCAAAACGCAACACCACTACGGGAGTCGTATTTGAGGGACGTGCCAAAGCAAAGCCATCTTCCCATTCAACTCTGACTCCGTCAATCTTGATGATTTCTTTAGCTCCTTCAAATTGGGCGTTATTACGCAATTTCTCAACCAAGGAGAAATTTTCTCCTTCGGAAGTCGGAATTTGAAGCTCTGGAGTACACACCGCATTGGGTAGGCTCTTTAAGGGCTCGTTTGCGTTTTTATACCGTGTCACTATCTCAAGAAGTCGACAAGCCGCATAGAGTCCATCATCAAAGCCTGGCCATCTGTCGTTAAAGAAAATATGTCCGCTCATTTCTCCGGCGAAAGCTGCCTTGACTTCTTTCATCTTGGCTTTAATGAGCGAATGCCCTGTCCTTGACATCACGCATACGCCACCCCTCTCTTCAACCCATGGCCGGATATTTCTCGTACATTTCACATCATGGACGATTACTGCGCCAGGATTCCTTTCCAGAATATCTGCAGCAAAAAGCATTGCTTGCCGATCTGGGAAAATAATTTCACCATCTTTGGCAACAACACCCAGACGATCCCCGTCCCCATCAAAGGCTAAACCAATTTCAGCATCATCTTTTCTGAGCTCTTCTTGGAGATCTCTCAGATTGTCTAGTTTTGATGGATCAGGATGGTGATTGGGGAACTTACCGTCAACCTCGGTATAAAGCCCTTTGACCTGTGCTCCGAGTTTTGTCAAAACCTCCATAGCTAGCGGACCGGCTATTCCATTTCCTGCGTCAACATCGACCTTTATTGGTCTGGACAGTTTCACATCGTTGAGAATCGTATCGACATAAGCTGCTTTTACTTCAACCGTTTCGAGAGAACCTTCTTTTTCCGCCGTGTAGAGATCGCCAGAGGTAATCAGCTCATAAAGTTCTTGAATCTTTTCACCGTGTAAAGTTTCTTCCCCGAGCATCATTTTTAAGCCGTTGTACTGGGGCGGATTATGGCTTCCGGTTATTGCAACACCACTTCCAGTCTTCAAATAAAATGTGCTGAAATACAGCACGGGGGTTGGGAGCGCTCCTATGTCATAGACCCCGATACCTGCTTTTCGCAAGCCTTTGATAAGCGCTCTCTGGAGTTTAGGTCCGCTTAACCTTCCATCTCTACCTACACAGATATGCGTGATTGCTTTTTCGTGAGCCTTCGTTCCGATGGCCTGTCCTATTAATTCACAGGCGTTCTCTGTGAGGGTTTCATCAACAATGCCTCGAATGTCATAAGCCTTAAAAATAGAGTGTGAAATTACGGGTGTCATTTTTATTCACAATAAATAGAATCTGATTCGGTAGATTTTAATGATTATTAAGCACTTGTTAGCAGCAATTCACTGAAGGATACGGGTACAATGCCTGAATGCCTTAACTGTGAAGACATATGGACCTTACGAATATAAACATTGATGCGATAAAAAATGCATCAGTTCTAGTTGTCGGTGATGCCATGCTCGACAGGTATTGGTTCGGGGATGCATCTAGAATTTCCCCTGAAGCCCCCGTTCCAGTCGTCAAAATCACCCGTACTGAAGAACGCCTTGGGGGTGCAGCCAACGTAGCAAGAAATGTAGCCAGTCTCCAGGCAAGAGTTTCTTTACTGGCCGTTATCGGTGATGACGAACCAGGCAGGAAAATTATGGACATGCTCGAGCAATGTCAAGTTCGCCCCTGTCTATATCGCGCAGAGCATTTCACGACCACACTGAAACTTAGGATCCTTGCTAGAAACCAACAAATGCTCAGAACTGATTTTGAGTCAAACATAGACGGTCTGGCATTAGATCAACACGAGAACCGTTTCGGCACTTTGCTTCCTGACCATGAAGTCGTGATCCTGTCTGATTACGGTAAAGGCGGTCTCGACAGGATCGCAAACATGATCTCTCAAGGAAGAACCTTTGGAAAAACTCTTCTCATTGACCCAAAGGGCGACGATTACAGTAAGTACTCTGGCGCCACCGCGATCACCCCAAACCGCAGTGAATTGGCGCAAGTCGTTGGTCGATGGCGAAATGAGGAGGATCTAACCAATAGAGCGCAGAATCTCAGAAAGAAACTACACCTAGACAAAATCCTCTTGACCCGAAGCGAAGAAGGGATGACTCTCTTTGATGATGATGGCGCATGGTCGGTTCCTGCCAAGGCAAGAGAAGTCTTTGATGTTTCGGGCGCCGGCGATACAGTGATCGCAGTACTGGGCGTTATGTTGGCAGCAGGTGCGGATTGGCACACTGCTGTCTTCCTAGCCAATCAGGCTGGAAGCATCGTTGTAGGTAAAATCGGAACGGCTACCGTCTCTCTTCAAGAGCTATTCCCAGATAACCCAAACCTAAGATAAGGTGAATTCATGAGTTACATCGTCACTGGAGCGGCTGGTTTTATAGGTTCGAATATAGTCGCCGGGCTCAATAAACGCTCGATAAATGACATCATTGCCGTTGATAATCTAACAAAAAGCGATAAGTTTGCGAACCTAGCCGAATGTCAAATCGCAGATTATTTCGACAAACTCGACTTCTTAAAAGTATTGCAGAGCGGAGCTCTCGGAAAAATCGACGCTATTTTTCATGAAGGAGCTTGCTCGGACACTATGGAACTTGACGGCCGGTACATGATGGAAAACAACTACCGGTACACTTTGCAGATATTCAATTGGTGCCAAGAAAATAAAGTTCCTCTCGTATACGCATCATCGGCTGCAACTTATGGCGCTTCCGCCGTTTTTATAGAAAAGCTAGAAAACGAAAAACCCCTGAACGTATACGGTTATTCCAAGTTTTTATTTGACCAAGTCCTTCGACGGGAGATTGCCGATGGGTTAACTGCCCCAGTAGCAGGCTTACGTTATTTCAACGTTTATGGACCGCGCGAGCAGCACAAGGGAAGAATGGCTTCGGTCGCATTCCACCAATTCCACCAATTCCGTAAGGATGGAAAGGTAAAACTCTTTGAAGGTTGTCTGGGCTATGAGAACGGCGCACAGATGCGTGACTTCGTCTATGTTGATGATGTCGTTGACGTTAACTTCTTCTGTCTCGAGCACTCCATAACCGGAATCCTCAATTGTGGGACGGGACGTGCCCAGCAATTCAATGATGTAGCCCTGACGGTTGTAAATACTTTAAGAGAACAAAACGGTCACAACCCTCTGACTTTGCAGGAAGCTGTTAACCAGTCATTTATTGAATACATTGAGTTCCCTAAAGCGTTAGAAGGACGGTACCAAGCTTTCACGCAGGCAGACTTGACAAATCTTCGGGCTGCAGGCTGCGATCTTCAGTTCAAGAGCGTGCAAGAAGGCACAAGGCTTTACATGCTTGATCTTCTGAAACGAAATCCATGAGTTTTAAGTTCGTTTTTGACCAATCTCCACAGAAAGCCGCAAAAGCGGCCTTCCTTGATCGTGATGGCGTCATCAACTGGGATCATGCCTACGTTTTCCGCCGTTCCGATTTCAAGTTCATTCCTGGTGTGTTTGATGCCGCTCGTTGCCTAATTTCCAAGGGGTACAAACTTGTCATTATCACCAATCAGAGCGGTATCGGCAGAGGTAAATACACGCTTAAGGATTTTGAGGAATTAACATTTTGGATGGTCGGACAATTTGCCGCACATGATGCTCCTTTGTCTGCTTTGTATTTCTGCCCTCACCATCCAACCGATGCTATTGCCCCTTATAGATTGAAATGTAACTGTCGAAAACCAGGTTCACAAATGATCCTCGATGCCAAGGAGGACCTCAACCTTGATTTAGGTTCAAGCGTTCTCATTGGAGATAAGGATTCAGATTTAGTAAGCGGATATAACGCGGGGATAAGAAGATTGTTTTTGGTAAAAAGAAATGGTGAGAAAGAATGGGTACACACTTCAATTCCTTGCGAGAAAACTATTGATCTTCTAACCGCAGCCGAAACACTATGAGTATTCATCTGCCAGTCCCTCAATTTGAAAAGAAAATCGTTCCTCTAGAGAAGCTATCTGAAGCTGTCAAGCGGCTCCCTAGCCCCGTGGTTTTCACAAATGGAGTTTTCGATCTACTGCACAGGGGGCATGTCACCTACCTCGCACAGGCCCGAAACCTCGGTAAAAGCCTTGTCGTGGCGGTCAATAGTGACCGCTCCGTTAAGATGCTTGGGAAAGGGGACGACAGACCCATCAACAATCAAAACGATCGAGCTGCCGTCTTAGCCGCTTTGGAAAGCGTCAGCCTTGTCACAATTTTTGACGACAAGGTTCCTCTCGAGGTCGTTAAGCTTGCCCGTCCGGATATTTACGTAAAGGGCGGGGACTACCAGATAGAAAATTTACCGGAGGCAAATATTGTGCAAAGTTATGGAGGCAAGGTGGTAATTGTATCTTTTGACCATGACACAAGCACAACCAAAACACTTCAAAAAGTCAGACACCTTAAGTAATTAAAGGAGAATTACTATGAGCTCAGTTATGGAACTCTTTAAGCAGAGAACGGGCGCTCTTTGGGACGCTTACAACGAACACCCGTTCGTCAAAGGAATAGAAAATGGTGATCTTGATAAGGATAAGTTCCGCTTCTATGTCATCCAAGACTATCTTTACTTGATTGAGTATTCCAAGGTTTTTGCCATTGGAGTCGCTAAGGCGAAAACTATACCTATCATGAGGCTTTTTTCCGAAGAAATCCACTTTTTGATTGACGGGGAAATGGATCTCCACCGGGGCTATATGGGAAAGTTCGGAATTACCCAGGAAGATCTCGATAAGACGCCGAGGTCGCTGGATAACCTTTCCTATACTTCCTATATGCTTCGGGTTGCTTACGAGGAGGGAGAAGCCGAGATCTTGGCGGCAATCTTATC
>CANQMZ010000022.1 GCA_947625105.1 uncultured Parasutterella sp. | reverse complement strand
CTTTGTGATGAAAGTGGCTACGGGAAGAAAACAGACGGATAACACGGATGAATAAATGGAAAAGAAATCTCTTATAAAAATCCAATTTCTCCTTCTCGTGACTTTATTTATTGCGAGTTGTAGTACTAACACGGGAAAGTATTACGACAATGATGGAGCGCCGTCTTCCTGGCAATCATTCAGAATCAGCACGGAGGACGCTGTCCCGAAAATTGAGAAAACAGTAGCCGCTACGAGTCGTCCTTATACGGTCATGGGAAAGAAATACTATCCCATGTCCGGAGATAAACCTTTTGTACAAACCGGTGTCGCATCTTGGTACGGCAAACAGTTCCATGGGAATAAAACCTCAACAGGCGAAACATATAACATGTATGAAATGACGGCGGCTCATCCCACAATGGAACTTCCAAGTTATGCAAGAGTTACAAATCTGGAAAATGGGAAAAGCGTCATCGTCAGGTTCAATGACCGGGGTCCTTTCTTAAGGGGACGCATTGCGGACATGTCCTACGCGGCTGCTACCAAACTAGGATATGTCGACAAAGGTACTGCGAAAGTAAAAATTGAAAGAATAACAAGGGCGCAAATAGCGGCAGGAACATGGGATAAGGGATCTAATGGGAAAGAATTAGCTGTCTCGCACCCCGAAGTCGCGACAGTGGTTAAAAAAGTAGTGTCGACTGCGGTGAAACCTTCCTCCGTTAAGATAACGAAGCTTCCTGAAGAAGATATCATCAGAGAGTTAGCCACGCAGAAAATAGGTCAGATGGTGACTTCCTCTATGGAGCCAAAACAGAAAGAAATCAAAGAGGTGATAAATACTCAGCCTGCGGAATTCTCAGTAGCGGCAGTCGATAAGAACAAGTTCGCCGAGGGCGTCTACGCGATGTCAGATGGCAGTTCTCTAAAGGAAAATGAGGAAATTCGATCGGAGACCGTTAAAGTAGCAGAGGGAAAACCGGTAACACCGCCGAAGGTTGTGAACCCGGCTGGTGTGGGGTTTTGTGTGCAATTGGGGGCCTTTAAGTCAGTGGATAATGCCAACAAATTGCTAGAAAAGGCGAAAAACTCACTAGGTTCGGATGCGGATATGGTGAGATTGGTTAACGCTCATGGATTCCATAAGGTTGTGGTCGGAGAGAACTTAACAAGGCAAAGGGCCTATGAACTTTCAAAGTCGATTCAAAAGGCAATGGGTTCTAAGCCGGCAATTATCAAGGAGGATCAATTGTGATTGAAAAGATCTATGGACAGTTTGAAAAAATTTGGGATGAGGAGGTCCAACCAGCTTTAACCGAATTTATTAAGCTTCCGGCCTTATCTCCCGACTTTGACTCAGAGTGGGAAAAAACGGGGTTGCTTCAAAAAGCCGTTAACGATGCCAAATTATGGGCTGACAGCCTAAAACTCAAAGGTTTCCACTCTCGTATAGTCAAGGATGAGGGCCATAGCCCATGTTTACTTGTCCAAATTGATGCGTCAGAAGATTGCAAGGGGAAGAGTTCTGTTTTTTTGTATGGTCATCTGGACAAACAGCCTGCCAATAACGGCTGGGATCAGGACAAAGGAGCTTGGAAGCCGGTTGTTCAAAACGGCCGACTCTACGGTAGAGGAGGCGCAGATGATGGCTACTCTTTCTTCTGTACCTTGGGCGTTATCAAGGCGTTACAAAAACTTGGAATAGCCCATCCTCGGTGCGTTGGATTGTTTGAAACATGTGAAGAGTCTGGCTCAGTCCACTATCCCGAATATTTGGAAAAGGTAAAAGAAGAATTAGGTGGTATCGGATTAGTCATTGCACTCGATAGTTGCTGTGGAGATTACGGCAGACTTTGGATTACAGAATCTTTGCGAGGGATGATTGGGGGAGCCCTAGAGGTTAGAGTTCTGAAAGCCGGGGTTCATTCCGGGGAGGCCAGTGGAATTGTGCCTAGCTCTTTCATGATCCTAAGAAATCTTTTGGACAGACTTGAAGATAGCTCAACGGGGCGGATCAAGCCGGAATTTTTTCACACGTCGATTTCTCCTGAGGCCTTAGCTCAGAATAAAGATGTCGCTGACCTTTTGGGTTCAAATGTGTGTAATCAATATCCGTTTGTTGAGGGCTGCGAGCCGTTAACCAAAGATCCTGTCCTCGGACTGCTCAACCGCAACTGGGAACCGGAGCTTACGGTGACGGGAATGGACGGGATTCCTTCAGTGGCAGACGGAGGAAATGTGATGAGGGAGTTTACCCGGGCCAAACTCGGAATTCGTTTGCCACCTGATATCAATGCGGTTGAGTGCGAGCAAAAATTTAGAGACTTGATCACGTCCAATCCGCCATTTAAAGCTCAAGTCAGTTTCAAGCCCACGGTGAGAAGTGATGGCTGGGTATCTCCTAAAAGAAGTTCCTGGCTGGTTAACGCGTTCAGTATGTCCTCAAGACAGCTTTGGGGGCAGGATGTCAGATACCTGGGAATGGGAGGATCTATACCCTTGCTGAATGTTTTTTCTCAACGTTGGTCCAAGGCGCAATACATGGTAGCCGGCGTATTAGGTCCACAAGCCAATGCCCACGGTCCTAATGAGTTTTTGGATATTGAATTTGTGAAAAAACTTTCAACTACAGTGGCTTTTGTGATCAAAACGTTTGGGGAAGAGCAAGAAGCTTAGAAACCCTAAACGGTATTATCCTGTACTGTTACAATGCTCCATAAGTCAGTTGTTGCTCTGAACAAGGAAAGGCTATGTACAAACTCGTATTGATGAGACACGGCGAAAGTCAGTGGAATCTAGAAAATAGGTTTACAGGTTGGGTTGATGTTGACCTTACGGAAAAAGGTAAAGCGGAGGCTGTTTCTGCCGGAAAAATCCTCAAGCAGGAAGGCTATTCTTTTGACCTTTGCTACACCTCTGTTTTAAAAAGAGCGATCAGAACGCTCTGGATAACGCTTGATGAGTTGGACCAAATGTATTTGCCCGTCATCAAGGATTGGCGTCTAAATGAACGGCACTATGGAGCCTTGCAGGGACTCAACAAGAAAGAGACAGCCCAAAAATTCGGAGATGACCAAGTGTTAATCTGGAGGCGTTCTTACGGAACACCCCCGCCCGCCTTGTCTAAGGAATCCGATATGTGGCCGGGAAATGATCCTAGATATCGTGGAGTTAATCCGGACGAACTTCCGCTGACTGAATGCTTAGCCGATACGGTGGCGCGAGTTGTTCCCTATTGGGAAAAAGAAATTGTTCCCAATATTAAGGCGGGCTATAAGATTCTTATTACCGCTCACGGAAATTCCTTGAGAGCGTTAATTAAGCACTTGGACGGTGTCAGCGACAAGGATATCGTAGGGGTTAATGTTCCTACAGGCATTCCTCTTGTTTACGAGCTTGATGAGAATATGAAGCCACTGAAGAGTTACTACTTAGGCGATCAGGAGGCGATTAAATCCAAGATGGCAGCGGTGGCAGCGCAAGGGAAGTCCAAGTAGACAATGAAATTTAGGACAATTTGCGTAGGCTTGATTGTTTGGGGATTTCTGCAGTCGAGCTCGTTGATTGTCGGTGGCGGTTTTGGCTGTGTTCCTGCTCTCGGTGCACAGCCTACTGCTTCAAAGAAAGTTGCGCCAAAGCAGCCTCAGAAGGGTAAGACGGTCAAAAAGCAAGCAAAAAAGCTCTCTGCAAAACAGCCATCAGCTAGCACCTCTAAAACAAAGTCTCGGCAGAATAAGGAAGCGGCAAAGAGCGCCAAAAATATAAATAAATCCAAAAGCAAAAAACAGCCTAGCACGGCTTCAACGGCGGAAAACAACAAGAAGCTCACGATTGAGGAGCTTAAGTCATCAATAAAAAAGACGAATCAAGACCGGCATGACTTACAAGTAGAGCTAAAAAAATCAGAAAAACAAATACGTGAAGTAAGAGGCAATATTAAGGAGCTTCAAAAAAAGCGGGAAAAAGTAGAAGCCCAGCTACGTAAGCAACAAAAAGAAAGTATTCGTCTAGAGGCGGAACTTTCCCATGAACAAAAGGTGCTAGAAGAAATTAACAGGCAGAGAATGCAGGAACTTTCTCTAAAGGGGGCTCCAACTTGGAGTTCGGACGCCTATCGCTCCGAGAGAACAGAAATAATGTTAGGGTTACTGGCCCAAAAGTCGAAAGAATCGATAAAAAAACTCGATAAAAAGCAAAGGGAGCTTGCGGTAGTCCTGGCAAAGGCGAAGAAGAATCAAACGATATTGAAGAACACAGTCGACAAGGAAAAGCTCGAGCAAGAAAGGCTGAGAAAGGAGCGATTAGAGAGGCAAAGGACGGTTGCCAAACTTGATCGGGAACTACTCGTTAAAGAGACGACATTGAAAAAGCTTCAAGAAGATGAAAAACGTTTAGGAACCCTGGTAGCCAAAATACAGAAACAAGAGAAGTCCAGATCAAAAGAATCTGAGAAAAAAATTGAGAAAAACAGAAAAGAAATTCCTTCCTATAGCAAAGTTAATCCGGTTGATGGTCAAGTGGTCGCAAAATTTGGAGAAAAAAGAAAAGGAAGTAAGGATTTAGGGACATGGAAAGGAACAGTATTTAGTGTTACCGAAGAAAAGCCGGTTCGAGCCGTTAGGACAGGGAAAGTGGTTTTTTCTGACTACCTTAGAGGCTATGGAAATTTAATGATCATTGAACATAAAGATGGTTATTATTCGGTGTACGGAAACAATTCAAGACTAGAAAAGGATATAGGCGATAACGTCAAGCAAGGAGAGGAAATTTCGAAAGTAGGAGCCAAAGGCAGTGATATTTCGGTTCTGTATTTTGAAGTTCGTCACAAAGGGAAACCAATTGATCCTGCGGGTTGGTTGAATATTTGATAATCTACCGCCTCGCATAAATCGGATAAATGAGCAAGAAAGTTATGAAAAAAAGTGTAAGTGGCTTGTTATTGGTCACTGCCGGGATGGTGGCAGGAGCGATCATCAGCTCAGGTTTTGCTAGTCCAACAGGCAAGGGGGCATTGCCCTTAAATGAAATTAGACAGTTTACTGACGTTTATGGCGCGGTAAAACAATATTACGTTGAGCCGGTAGAAGATAAGAAGCTTATGCGAGAAGCGATCTCTGGCATGCTTCACGGTCTAGATCCTCATTCGGCTTTTTTGGACCCCGAATCTTTTAAGGATCTCCAAGAAGGTACGGCAGGTGAGTTTGGCGGTTTAGGTCTGGAAGTAAGCTCCGATCCTTCGGGAGTTAAAGTGATTTCTCCTATTGATGATACCCCTGCCGCCAAGGCAGGAGTCAGAGCGGGGGATGTCATTTTTAAGATAGACGGGAAGCTCACAAGGGATCTTCCTCTTTCAGATTCCGTCAAGATGATGAGGGGAAAGCCAGGCACATCTATTGAACTGACAATAGCGCGCAAAGGAGAATCTTCGCCGCTAACCGTCAAACTTAAAAGAGCAATTATCAAAGTCAAATCTATAAAGTCCAAAGCACTTGACGGTGGCTTAGGCTATATCCGGATTTCACAGTTCCAGGAAAGAACCGGCTCTGATTTGGCTGCAGCTTTAAACGATCTGCATAAATCAGGGAATCTGAACAATGGTCTGATTCTCGACCTTAGAAATGATCCAGGAGGGCTTTTAAATGCCGCAATCGCGGTTTCTGCTGCTTTTTTGCCGGAAGGAGTGCTCGTCGTCTCTACAAAAGGGCAGATGGCAGACGCGCAGAAAGAGTACCGCGCTGTTCCACAAGATTACAGAGTAATCTCTGCCGACGATAACATTGCCAAGTTGCCGACGACCACCAAGACGGTACCGATAGTGGTCTTGGTCAACGGAGCCTCAGCAAGTGCTAGCGAAATAGTAGCCGGGGCATTGCAGGACCACAAGAGAGCGACTATTTTAGGAACCCGCTCGTTTGGGAAAGGATCTGTTCAAACGATTATTCCTTTGCGCGGAGATGCCAAGGATTCGGCAATTAAATTAACGACGGCCCGCTATTTCACGCCTTCCGGTCGATCCATTCAAGCTAAGGGCATAGAGCCGGACGTTGAGGTTAAAGATACGGCGGAAGGTAACTTCTTTGATCTTGATATTCGTGAAGCCGATCTCACGAACCATCTCGAGATAAAAGAGGAAAAAGGAACAAAGAAAGAGCCTTTACCGGTCAAAGCGTCTGATAAGGTCAAAGAAAACTCAAAGGAGGCCCCGCAGACAAAGGCTAGCGCCGACACCCAAGAGAAACAAGAGAAGAAGGCACCTAAATTCTATAAATATGGCGACCCTGAGGATTACCAGTTAAATAAGGCAATTGAGTATTTGAAAGGTAAACCGCAACAAGCTCAAGACAACACTTCAAAAACGAAAGTGATCGATTTGGAGGGTGGCATAAGAATGAAGGTTGAGCCAGCCAAAAAGTAAATTAAGCCGTATCGAAAGGGGACCTCAATGGTCCCCTTTCCAGCTTAACGTGTCAGTAACTGAACTTGACGCTTGATCTTAGTGCCGTCCCAGGAAGATTCGCCTTTGGCAAACCTAAGCCATGCTCCTAGAAGCAGGGAGAGGAGCATGTCAGCCCTTTCATCAATATCAAAAGAGGGAGGAAGCTCCTCATTGACCACGGCGAGTCGGAAACACTGTTTGAAATGGGTTAATAATTTTCTGTAAAACAGGTTGATTCTTTCTTGTAACCGACGGTCTTCTTCAACGATAGAGTCTCCACAGAGAACAAAAACAAGACCTGGTTGTAGTTGAGGATATTGTGTGAGCAAAGAAATTGTATTTTCTAATTGATCTAACGCACTAATGCCCTGAGAGGCCTGTTGATTAATAAAACTGAGGACTGAAGACTCAATCCGATCAATCAGGTCGGAGAACATCTTCGCCTTGCTGGGAAAATGCCGGTACAAAGCAGCTTCCGACAACCCCAGTTCTTCAGCAAGGGCTTTCGTTGTGATATGCCGCTCTGAAGACCTAGAGATTAGCGAAACAAGGCCGGCGAGGATGTCTTCTTTTGAGTATCGTTTCTTTTTGCTTGTATTAGTATTGTTTTGAACTGACATCACTTTACAAAGAAGAAGGTTCTTCAGCTTTAATCATTGTTCCAACACCTTGAGGAGTGAGAATTTCAAGAAGCAGGCAATGATCAACTCGACCATCAATAATATGCACCGCTTTAACTCCGTTTTTAGAGGCTTGCAAGGCTGAAGAAATCTTGGGGTACATTCCTCCTGAGATGGTTCCATCGGCGAAGAGACGGTCAATTTGCGCGGAGGTAAGCCCGGTGATTAAATTGCCCTCTTTGTCCAAAACTCCCGGCGTATTGGTCAACATAACTAGCTTTTCAGCCTTAAGGACCTCAGCCATCTTGCCGGCAACCACATCGGCATTGATGTTGTAGGAAAGCTCATCTTCTCCCAATCCTATTGGAGAAATGACAGGGATGAAAGCATCTTTTTGTAAAGCTCTGACCACCGCGGGATTTATTTCTTCAATTTCTCCTACCTGTCCCACATCGTAGAATTTAGTTGGATTTTGGATGTCTTGTAGCTTGAGCCTACGGGCCTTTATAAGAGAGCCATCCTTTCCGCTTAGCCCGACAGCTTGGCCGCCAAAGCTATTAATCAGCGTCACCAGATCGCCTTGGACCTCTCCACCAAGGACCCATTCAACCACTTTCATGGTTTCCTCGTCAGTGACTCTCATGCCCTGAATGAACTCACTTTTGATACCCATTCTTTTTAGTGCTTCGCCGATTTGCGGGCCGCCGCCATGCACAACAACGGGATTCATACCGACTAATTTGAGAAGCACAACATCGTGGGCGAATGCTCGTTGCAAACGAACATCAGTCATCGCATTACCACCATATTTGATAACGATGGTTTTTCCGTGAAATCTTTGAATGTAAGGCAATGCCTCAGAGAGGATTTCGGCCTTCAGCTGAGCTGGAACAAGTTGACTGTTGGGTGTTGTCATGTTTGTGATCAAAGAGGGAACACCAAAAATTAAGGGATGGCAATAGTAGCACCTGAAAGTACTAGAATCTACAAATACAATTTTATAGGAAAACAGATCACTTAATGGAGGGAAAATGAAGCAGACTTTTGAGTTATCCGGCGTTCATTGCGAACATTGTGTGGCAAGAGTTAAAAACGCACTTGCCCCTTTGGCTGAGCATGTGGAAGTCACACTTTCGCCGGCCCTTGCAGTCCTTACGGTTAAGGAGAAAATTCCCCTGAGCAAGATTAACGAAGTTCTTTCCGAGGCGGGAGACTATTCTGCCAAGGAATTAGATTAAGAAAATAGATGTAAAAAACCCACTCCGTCAGGAGTGGGTTTTTGATTTCTTTTTAATCACCATAAAGCTTCTGACGCAGCTCTCTTCTCTGTTGTGCCTCCAGAGAAAGCGTAGCGGTGGGGCGCGCAAGAAGTCTGGGAATGCCGATAGGATCTCCGGTTTCTTCGCAAAAACCGTAATCTCCCTTTTCTAAACGTTGCAAAGCCTCTTGAACTTTTTTGAGAAGCTTTCTTTCTCTGTCCCGAGTGCGGAGTTCTAAAGCATGCTCCTCCTCAATGGTGGCCCTGTCGGCAGGATCGGGGATGACCGTGTTGTCTCTCAAGTGAGCAGTCGTTTCTCCGGCGTTAGAACGAAGTTGTTTTTCTCTTTCACGCAATAGATGTTTGAAGAAGGCCTGCTGTCTTTCATTCATGTAATCGGAGTCAGGCATTGACAATAGCTCTGCTCTTGTCGGAACGATAATGCCATCGACCACAACACGTTCCTGATCAGTTTCCTTACCCATGGTTTCCATAAGGTATTCAACGGCCTCTTGAGCTTCTTCAACGGTCGTCATTTTCGCTTGACCAGAGGAGCTTTGCTGTACTAGAGGAGCCAGCTCGGCAGCCTCTTTCAGTGCCTTGTTCGTCATACGGGAACGGGCAGTTGTTTTTGGCTTAGCCTTAGGTTTTGTTGATGCCTTTGGTGGGGTGGCCGTTTTCTTTGACGTATTGCTAGTCTTCTGCTTGCTCGTAGCAGTTGTCTTTGATGAAACCTTTTTAGCAGGAGCTGTCTTAGAAGCCGCCTTAGGTGCTGCTTTTTTAGCGGGAGCCGGCGAGGGAGCAGCACGACCAACTGTCTTTTTGGCCCCTTTCGCTTGAACCTTTGTTTCAGGCTTACTCTTCACTGAGCTCGTCGCTTTAGCAACAGTTTTTTTAGCAGGAGCTTTTGTCGTCGTTGCCTTTTTAGTAACAACCTTTTTTGGTGCAGCTACTTTAGAGGTTGTTTTCTTTGTTTGTGTGCTTGGCTTCTTCGCCGTTTTGACGGCGGCGACTTTCTTAGGAGCGGGTTTAGCAACAGAAGCTTCTCCCGTCGGAGCCTTAACTGGCACGGTTTTTTGGGAGGTCGACTTGGCTACAGTCTTCGTCACAGCCTTTGTTACAGTCTTTTTTGCTGGCTTGGCCGCCGGAGCTTTCTTGGTAGCGGTTTTTGCTTGAACTTTCTTAACCGTAGTAGCTGGTCTTGCCGCTTTGCTCACTGTTTTTTTTGCAGTGGTTTTTGCCGAAACTGTCTTACGAGTTTTAGGATTTGTCTTTGCTTTGGTTGCCATTGAATTAACTCCAAAATAGTTTTATTCAGCTAAACAGGTTTCAAGTCCTTGGATAATCGCTTTTTTAGGAAGGCGACGTCCAATAAAAACAATCTTACTCGAGGGCTTTGTGTTGCCCCATGGTTTTCCTAGGTCTGCGGCCATTAGCATATGGACTCCTTGGAAGATCATTTTCCGGTCGGTTCCGATCATGTACAGGACTCCTTTGTATCGAAGCATGTCGGGACCGTAAACCTGGGTAAGTGTTCTCATGTAGTTGTCTAGACGAGCCGGATCAAAGGGTTTTTCGGAATTAAATACGAAGGCTGAAATATCATCGTCGTAAGAGGCCTCATGATTGTGTACGTGGCTATGTTCGTGATGATGGTGATGCTCATGCTCGTGGTCATGATCATGATGACAGTGCCCACAGGTACACCCCTCCTCATGATGATGGTGGTGCTCTTCTTCCTCCTCTTTCAGGAAGTCCGGATCAAGTTCTAGAACAGTATCTAAATTGAAGCCGTGGATATCAAGAACTTCTTTGAGATCAACATTGCCCATGTTGCACTCGATGATAGGGGCCCGCGGATTCATGTGATGGAGTCTGTGGCTTAGCGCCTGAACTACTTCTTTGTCGACCAAATCAACTTTCGAGAGAAGAATTCGGTCGGCAAATCCAACCTGAGCCTGAGCAGGCTCTTGTTCATCTAATGTTCGCATGCCATTGACGGCGTCAACCACGGTGATTATTCCGTCGACCATGAAGAAATTTGCAACCTCTTCATCCATAAAGAAAGTTTGAGCGACAGGGCCGGGATCGGCTAAACCGGTGGTTTCAATAAGGACTCTATCAAAGTCGGCCTCTCCAGCTTTTTTTCTGTGGACAAGCTTTATCAGATTATCAGCAAGATCGCCACGAATGGTGCAACAAATGCAACCGTTGTTCATGGTAATGATTTCTTCATCTTCACTTTGGACAAGTAAATCATTATCAATGCTCTCTTCACCGAATTCATTTTCGATGACGGCTATTTTTTGACCGTGCTTTTCAGTAAGTATCCGATTTAAAAGCGTAGTTTTTCCTGCGCCAAGGAATCCGGTAACGATAGTGACAGGAATCAAATCAGGCATCATAAAATTTCCAAATAAAAAGAAAGCTCAAACCGTTTCTTCCGTAAAGGGATGCTTTTTACCACAATAACCCTAATAATGCAATTCCTGACAAAAGATTCATCAATAACCGATTGTATTTTTGTCTAAAAATCAAGAAAAAATACAAAACGACCAGGCAGAGACCGCCATATTGTATGAATTTTTGTCAGGTGACAACTGAGTCAGGATTATCGTACAAGGAGATGTAAACCCTTAAGGTATTCCCCTTCCGGGAGAGTCATCAGTAGGGGATGATCAATACCGGCGCCAAGCTTCTTTAGCATCCATACCTCGGCTTTAGCGTCAAAAACTGCCCCGGCTATAATTTTTTGGAATAGATCAGGATCAATTGCTCCTGAGCAAGAAAAAGTTAGAAGTTGACCGTCTTTTTCTAGTAATTTCAACGCATTGAGGTTAATGTCCTTATAAGCCCGTGCGGCTTTATCTACGTGATGATGGCTTGATGCGAATTTGGGAGGATCTAGTACGATTAAATCAAACTTTTCCTGCTGATCTCTGTATTTCCTTAATTCTTCAAAAACATTTGCTTCTACCCAACTCATCTCTTGTTCATTGATACCGTTGAGCTTGGCGTTTTGTTTGGCGACATTTAGGGCTTCGGCCGACGAGTCAATGGAAATAACTTCACTGGCCCCGCCTTTTTTTAATGCCAACGAGAAACCGCCCGTGTAGCAGAAACAGTTTAAAACCCGCATGCCCCTGCCATGGATCTTTTTGAACTTTTCGGCTAGCGAGAACGCAAGTGCTCGGTTATCTCTTTGATCAATATAAAAACCGGTTTTATGTCCAACACGCACGTCAACGAGATAGCGGACGTTGTTTTCTTCAATTTCAATTTTTTCGGGAGGTTCCGAGCCGTATAAATTCTCAACTCTTAGTGGTAGACCTTCTCTTGCGCGAGTTGCCGCGTCGGAACGATCAAAGATTCCCTTACAGTTGGTGTATTGAGTAAGAGCTTCGCAAATTTCATTCCTCCAAAATTCAACTCCGGATGACTGAAATTGAGTGACAAGTTGTCCATCGTAACTGTCGACGATAAGGCCGGGCAGTCGGTCAGCTTCTCCATAGACCAATCTGATGGCATTGGTTAAGGACCTCAACGAGTTTCTCGCTTTGATGGCTTTACCAATGTTTTCGTATATCCAGTGGCTATCGATAACCTCCTCTTCTTCAAAGGTCCAGCATCGGGCGCGGATGGCAGACAGAGGGGAAAACGCCGCCCAAGCGAGAAAGCGTCCTTTACTGTCAGTAACCCTGACCGTCTCTCCGCTTTGCGGATTTCCTGAAATTGAACCAACCGCCGTTGAGTAAATCCAAGGATGTCTACGTAACAGCGATTTTTCTTTGCCGGGTTTTAGCACCAGAACGGGGAGCGAATTTTTCATCACAAGTTCCTATTGGTTAACCGATATAAAGCCGTCTGAGCTATGGGATAGGAAGCTCTTACGAAGGCGTCTACGTCTTCATGCTTTTTGCTGCAAGGGTGACCACAGGCAACACATATCATTCCGAAGGCTTTATTTCTTGAACCCCGCAGAGGTAAAAGGAATGTCCAGCTGGTTTCTTGAGGATCAACTAAAAGCCACTCTGCAATTTGATTACCGGTATTTGGTCCCCAATAAGCTGAACCCATTGAATCGATGGAGGCTTCGAGCTCATTTCCTATGGGCCTAGCAAAGGGGAGAAAAGCAAAGTCACTTTTGACATCCCATAGTCTGACGGTTCCATGAGGAACATTGAAAAAATTCTTGAAGAACGCAAGCACGAGTCCGGGGAAATCTGATAAGTCCTCTGTAGCAAGGAGTTTGTTGGAAAGAGTTAAAAGGTCTTGCAAAACGTATTTGGGAAGAAGCTGCCTTTCTCGGGCGTTGAGTTCTTCTTCTCGCATTTCGTAGGTGGTTAGGGTAGCGCGAAGGACTTCGTTTTGACACTCAATAATCGAGCGTGTGCCCTCCCGATTCTGTCTAGGCAAACTCATGTGAGTGAAGACATCCGGATGTCTGCGAAAGAAGTCCGGATTATCAAGCAGATACTGAGATACAAATGTCGCAGTTTCTGCCGTACTTAACTTGTTAAATTCTGGCAACATTAAATTTCTATCTCGCTTTCAAAAACAGTTTCTGCTGGACCGTAGAGTTCTATCTGAGAATGGTTTCCCTGCCACGATAGGACGAGGTCCCCGCCTTGATTTTTAAGATGTACTGGAGAACCCATTAACGAATTGTTTATAGAGGTGGCTGCTGCCGCACAGTTGCCCGATCCGCAAGCAAGCGTTTCACCAACGCCTCTTTCCCAAACTCGAATAAAGCCATTGTGTTCATCGAGGATCTGTAGGAATCCAACGTTGACCCTTTGAGGGAAGGCGCGGTGATGTTCCAAATAGTTGCCGAGCGTCTTAACCGGGGCGCAATCTATTTGATCAACAACCAAGGTTATATGAGGATTTCCCATGGAACAAACCGAGAACCACCAAAGGCGATTATCAAATTCGATTGCCCACTGAGTGGTGCCGTTTAACTCTCGTTCAGGTAGACCCGTTGGATTAAAGGGCAAAGACTTCGGGTCAAAAGAGGGGACTCCCATCAAGACTTTAACGAGCCCATTGTCTAAAAGATTTAACTCAATGACCCCGGCCATGGTTTGAACATTGACCTTTTTCTTGGTTGTAAGTCCATGCTCATGAATAAACTTCATAAAGCAGCGAGCACCATTTCCGCATTGCTCAACCTCACCTCCATCTTTATTAAAAATTCTGTACCTGAAGTCGATTTTTTCCGATGGAGCGGGTTCCACGACAAGTATTTGGTCAGCTCCGACACCGAAATGCCGATCAGCAAGGCGGATTAGCTGCTCAGTTGAAAGCTGAAACCGTGTTTTAGTGCAGTCAAGAACAACAAAATCATTGCCTGCGCCGTGCATTTTTGTGAACCTCAGTTTCATAATCTCTCACAACTCAAAAACTCTTATATCGTTGATCATTGTACTTGGTTACACCGAATTCGGATTAATAACAATCACCTATTGTCGAGGCGAAAAGGACATAAATAGTTGACAGAGAAAACGATAAATGGCTGCGGATACTTTAAGCTAATAAGTTCAGTCCAATAACGGAGACCAAACAAGTGCAAAAATTAGTCATTACTGGAGGTAGAAGCCTTAAGGGAGAGGTGCAAGCTTCCGGAGCTAAAAACGCGGCCTTGCCATTGTTGGCTGCGGCGTTGCTCACCGATGAAGAGATGACGTTTTTGAATGTACCTGATTTGGCTGACGTTAAAACAATGCTCAAATTATTAGAGCAGTTGGGCTGTCAAATTAGCCGCGATGGACACAAAGTTGTCATAAGTGCAAGGGAAGTTCTTTCTACAGTTGCCCCCTATGAGCTGGTCAAAACGATGAGAGCCTCGATTTTGGTTCTATGTCCGTTAGTTGCTAGATTTGGTCATGCAAAAGTTTCCTTGCCGGGAGGTTGCGCTATCGGAGCAAGACCTGTAGATCAGCACATTAAAGGGTTAAAGGCCTTTGGAACAGAAGTTTCGATTGATCACGGCTATGTCAAAGCGGACGCCAAAGAATTGGTTGGAACCAGAATCATCACGGATATGGTCACTGTTACCGGGACAGAAAATCTGTTGATGGCGGCTACCCTTGCAAAAGGAAGAACGGTTTTGGAAAACGCGGCAAGAGAGCCTGAAGTAGTTGACTTGGCTAAATGCCTGAAAGCCATGGGAGCAAATATTTCCGGAGACGGAACAGACCGGATTATTGTTGAAGGCGTCGAAAAATTGCACGGTTGTACCTACAAGGTAATGCCTGACAGAATTGAAGTCGGAAGTTTTCTTGTGGCCGCTGCTATTACTGGAGGAGAGGTTACCGTCAAAGATTGCAATCCTGCCGATCTTGAGGCGGTTATTGTCAAACTGCGGGAAGCCGGCGCGGATATCAAGACAAGTCCTGACAGCATCCATATAAAGGCTCAAGGCAGGTTAAAACCAGTCAACATCCGTACGGCACCGTTTCCTGCCTTTCCCACAGATATGCAGGCCCAGTTTATGGCCTTAAACGCGCTGGCTAACGGATCTTCCCAAATTACCGAAACAATTTTTGAGAATCGGTTTATGCATGTTCCTGAACTTCAACGCTTGGGGGCAGATATTGCGATAGATGGACACACAGCAATGGTCAACGGAGTCGATAAGCTTTTGGGAGCGCCATTGATGGCAACCGATTTGAGAGCGAGTGCAGCTCTAGTGATTGCCGCACTAGCAGCCGAGGGGGAGTCTACGGTTGATCGAATCTATCATCTGGACCGGGGCTATGAAAAAATGGAAGAAAAGCTAAGATCGCTCGGCGCCAACATAATAAGAAGGTTTGACAAATGATCACCCTAGCATTATCAAAAGGCAGAATATACGCAGAGACGATGCCACTGCTTGAAACGGCAGGAATCTTCCCGATGGAAGATCCTGAGATTTCAAGAAAATTAATAATTGAAACGAACCACCCAAATCTTCGGATTGTTTTGGTTCGGGCTAGCGATGTTCCCACCTATGTCCAATACGGTGCAGCCGATTTGGGAGTGGCGGGGAAGGATAGCTTATACGAGCACGGAGGCACGGGTCTATACGTTCCACTGGATCTGAAGATTGCGAAATGCCGGATGTGTGTTGCCTGTCCTAGGGATTTTGACTATGCGGCTAAAGTTAAACGAGGAGCGAGACTGCGCATTGCGACAAAATACATGAAATATTCCAGGGATTACTTTGGACGCATCGGGGTGCATGTCGATCTCATAAAACTGTATGGTTCCATGGAATTGGCTCCCATCTCCGGGTTGTCAGATGCCATTGTTGATTTGGTCAGCACTGGCAGGACGCTCAAAGCGAATAATTTGGTTGAGGTGGAAACCATCGACCATATCTCTTCTCGGCTTATAGTCGGACAAGCCTCAATGAAACTTAAAAGAGAAGAGCTGTTGCCATTAATTAGAACATTTGAACAGGCGGTAACGAAATGAAAATTAGACGATTAAATACTAAAGATCCGAATTTTGAGAAAGATTTTGCCCAACTCGTCAGTGTTGATTGCTCGGTTGATCCCGAAATAACAAAGCGGGCTGAGGCGATAGTGGAAGATGTTCGCAAACGCGGAGACGAAGCGGTCCTCGAGTACACAAACCGCTTCGACAAAATGTCAGCAAAAAGCGTCAGAGAGTTCAAACTTACCGAATCCGACCTAGAGAAAGCATTGGAGACGCTTCCCAAAGAGCAGAAGAAAGCTCTTAAAACGGCGGCAAAAAGAATTCGAGAGTTCCACAAGCACGAGCTTGGAAAGAGCTGGAAAATCACGGAGGCAGACGGAACAAAACTAGGTATCCGCTATACGCCTTTAGATTCAGTGGGGCTTTATGTCCCGGGCGGCAAAGCAGCCTATCCTTCCTCAGTATTAATGAACGCCATGCCAGCTCACGTTGCGGGTGTCAAGAAAATTGTGATGGTAGTTCCTACCCCTGGTGGAGAGCCCAATCAATTGGTTTTGGCGGCAGCTTGCCTTGCAGGAGTGAAGGAATGCTACACCGTCGGAGGAGCTCAGGCGATTGCTGCTCTTGCCTACGGAACTGACACGATTCCTGCGGTTGATAAGATCGTGGGTCCCGGAAATGCGTATGTCGCGGCGGCCAAACGCTATGTTTTCGGCACGGTTGGCATCGACATGATTGCCGGACCGTCTGAAATTCTCGTGATTTGTGATGGTAAAACGAAAGCTGACTGGATTGCGATGGACTTGTTCAGTCAAGCTGAGCACGATGAGTTGGCGCAGGCAATCCTCTTGACTCCTGATGAGGGATTTGCCGATCAAGTATCTGCCTCCATTGAGAAGCTCCTTCCTCAAATGCCTCGCAGAGAAATCATCAAGGCGAGCCTGACGAATCGAGGCGCGATTATCGTTACTCGATCTATCAAGGAAGCTTGTAAAGTGGCAGACAAGATTGCTCCTGAACATTTGGAGTTATCTGTCAAGAAACCGGAAAAGTATGTGGATTTGATCCACCACGCGGGAGCCATGTTCCTCGGTGCTCATACCTGTGAGGCACTCGGCGATTACTGTGCCGGTCCCAATCACGTGCTTCCTACTTCTAGGACGGCCCGTTACTCATCTCCCCTTGGAGTTTGGGACTTCCAAAAGAGAACGAGTATTCTTGAAGTCAGCAGTCACGGCGCGGAAAAACTTGGAAGAGTCGCGGATGTTTTGGCGCGCGGGGAGTTCTTAACAGCTCACGCGTGCAGTGCCATGTATCGAGTCTTTGATCTTCAGAAGAAATAATATGAGTCGAAAAGCTGAAATAACCCGCAACACGAATGAAACAAAAATATCCGTTTCCCTGGACTTGGACGGTTCGGGGAGGTCCGATATCTGTTCGGGGATTGGATTTTTTGATCACATGCTTGAACAAATTGCACGGCATGGGATGTTTGATCTTACTGTCAAATGCGATGGAGACTTGCATATTGATGGACACCACTCAGTGGAGGATATCGGCATCGCATTCGGGCAGTGTTTATCGCAAGCTCTAGGAAACAAGGCGGGTGTAAAAAGATTTGCGACAAGTTATGTTCCGTTGGACGAAGCCTTGTCTAGAACAGTTATTGACTTATCGGGTCGCCCTTACTTTGTCTGGAATGTAGAGTTCACGGCTCCTATGATTGGCGAGTTGGACAGCCAATTGCCGAGGGAATTTTTTCTAGCTTTAGCCAATAACGCCAAGATCACACTCCACATTGACAATCTCAGGGGTGTCAATGCTCACCATCAATGTGAATCTGTCTTTAAGTCTTTTGCGAGGGCGCTAAGAGGCGCCTGCGAGGTAGATGAGCGGCTACTCGGCAGAGTCCCCTCCACAAAGGGAATGTTATGAAAATCGCGATAGTTGACTATGGGTCAGGCAATCTCAGGTCTGTGCAGCAGGCGGTTCAAAAAGTGGCCCCACAAAATACTGAGGTTCTCCTGACGAATAAGCCGGAGGTCGTAAGGCTTGCAGATAAGGTTGTTTTTCCAGGTCAAGGCGCGATGCCCGATTGTATTGCCAACCTTAACAATACGGGTTTAAGAGAGGCGGTTACAGAAAGCATAAAGCAGAAACCTTTCTTTGCCATTTGTATAGGTGAGCAGATGCTTTTTGATCATAGCCAAGAGGGAGATGTTCGAGGGCTCGGAGTATTTTCAGGCGATGTAGTTCGCTTCCCGGGCGACATGATTGACGAAAATGGCGTACGCCTCAAGGTGCCTCAGATGGGATGGAATCGAGTCAAACAGACGATGAAACATCCCATGTGGGAAGGAATAACGGATAACTCTTGGTTTTACTTCGTCCACAGCTATTACGCTCTTCCTAAAGACAAGGCTATTGTCGCAGGAACAACCTTTTACGGATTGGAAATAGCGGTTGTCGTAGCCAAAGACAATGTTTTTGCCACCCAATTCCACCCGGAAAAAAGTGCGCACGACGGTTTACGTCTCTACCAAAACTTTATGAATTGGACCCCATAACTCTTACTTACCATCATGTTATTAATTCCAGCCATAGATATCAAAGACGGACAATGCGTTCGTTTACGCCAGGGAGATCTCACCTCGAACATCTCAGTCTTTAATCCTGATCCAGTGGAGCAGGCGAGGCAGTGGGTTGAGCTAGGTGCCGAGAGAATACATATTGTCGATCTCGACGCGGCGAAATCCGGAAAGCCAGTCAATCTGCCAATTATCAGAAAAATCGCCAAACAATTTGGTCAGGATGTATCGATAGAAGTCGGCGGCGGAATGCGTACGTGCGATCGAGTGGGAGAGGTTCTCGATGCCGGCGTAAATTATGTGATTATTGGAACAGCAGCGGTTAAGGAGCCGGGATTTCTGCACGATGTCTGCAGTGAATTTAGTGGTGATAGCGTGATTGTTTCACTTGACGCTAAAGATGGTATCGTCATGACGGACGGATGGACGAAGTCCACGGGGCATACTGCGGTAGAACTCGCCAAAAAATTTGA
The DNA here is from genome assembly GCA_947625105.1 of uncultured Parasutterella sp. GTDB lineage: Bacteria > Pseudomonadota > Gammaproteobacteria > Burkholderiales > Burkholderiaceae_F > Parasutterella. Next base: position 548 of record CANQMZ010000022.1, on the reverse strand, counting down.
AACTTACGGAATTTCCTCGATTTTGTATACAGACATTAGCCGAGATGGGATGTTGACCGGATGCAATGTTGAAGCAACGGCCGAACTTGCAAGAAATATTTCTATCCCGGTTATTGCTTCAGGTGGCATCCGGGATTTGGAAGATATTCGGCAACTCTTAGCGGTTGAGAGCGATGGGGTAACAATGGCTATTCTCGGTCGGTCTTTGTACGAAAGAACACTGGACTTTTCTGAGGCTTTAGATCTAGTCAACCAATACGAAAGAGGAAATGAGTAATGTTGGCTAAAAGGATAATCCCCTGCCTTGATGTTACCGGCGGGCGTGTGGTAAAGGGAACAAATTTTGTCGATTTAAGAGATGCCGGAGACCCCGTTGAAGTTGCTAAAAGGTACGACGAGCAAGGTGCGGACGAGTTGACCTTTTTGGATATAACGGCAACTTCCGATGAAAGAGACCTGATTCTCAAAGTCATAGAGAATGTCGCATCTCAAGTCTTTATTCCGCTGACCGTAGGGGGAGGAGTTCGAAAAGTTGAAGACGTTAGAAG